>CAZYMM010000020.1:0-23663 GCA_964648515.1 uncultured Conexibacter sp. | reverse complement strand
GTGTGCGCGCACGCCGTTGACGTGCAGTCCCAGCGCGTCCGCGAGCTCGGCGGTCGTCGCGGGGCGCTCCAGCTCGCCGAGCAGCGCGAACAACCTTGCGCGGGTCGGCTGGGCGAGTGTGTCCACGGGCGCAGTTTTGCACATTGACAATGTGTAAAGTCTCGGTCATGGCCTACGTCATCAACGAGCCCTGCATCGGCGTCAAGGACCACTCGTGTGTCGAGGTCTGTCCCGTCGACTGCATCCACCCGACGCGCGACGAGCCCGACTGGGATCAACACGAGCAGCTGTACATCGAACCGGAGGAGTGCATCGACTGCGACGCGTGCGTCGAGGCCTGCCCCGTCGACGCCATCACCTCGGAGGACCAGGTGCCGGACCAGTGGCGCAAGTACATCGAGATCAACGCCGCCTACTACCGGACCAAGTAGGTCCGCGGCCGGGCCTCAGCGAATCTCGACGGTCACGTTCGTCGCCTTGACGACGGCGTCCGCGCTGACGCCCGGCTCCAGCTTCAGCTCGTCGGCGGCCTCGCGCGACATCAGCGACACCACGCGGTAGGGCCCGCACGCGAGCTCCACCTGTGCCATCACCTCGTCGCGCTTGACGGCCACAACGACGCCGCTGAGCCGGTTGCGGGCGCTCGATCCGGCCGCCGGGCCCCGCTCACGCAGCAGCTCCGCGAGCTTCTCGGCCGCCAGGTAGCGCTGTCCGCCGCGCCGCTCGAAGGTGATCGTGCCCTGCTCCTCCCAGCGACGCAGCGTGTCGGTGCTGACGCCCAGCGCCTGCGCTGCCTGGCCGATGCGGATCGCTGGGGCGCTCGGGCGGGTGCTCATCGGCTGATCGTAGTTTCGCCGAGCGGACGTGTGTTGCCGACCACACCGCCGACCGCCGACCCCAGAGCGGGCGCCGAAGTGGCGGCGCACTCTCCGGTCCAGCTCTCGGTCCGGACCCGTATGCGGCCCCCGGCCGGCATCAGCTCACGCACGGTTCCGAGCAGCGACGCCTGCGGCGAGCCCGCTGCGACGACCTCGATCTCCCACGGGAACACGGCGACCTCGGCCCCGTCGTGCTCCACGACGCTGCCGCCGGCGAGAGCCGTCACGAACGCGTCCTGCGGGCGTTCGAGCAGTTCGTGCGGCGTTCCCTGCTGATGGATCCGGCCGTGCTCGATCACGACCACGCGGTCCGCGAGCGCCGCCGCGTCGCTGAAGTCGTGCGTGACCAGCAGCACCGGTATCGCCAGGCGGCGCAACTCGGCGCCGAGCTCGGCGCGCACGGCGCCTCGGGTCTGCGTGTCGAGTCCGGTCAGTGGCTCGTCGAGCAGCAGCACCGCCGGCCGGCGCGCCAATGCACGCGCGAGCGCCACGCGCTGGCGCTCGCCGCCGCTCAGCCCGCCTGGACGCTCGCCGGCCAGGTGGCCGATTCCGAACCTTCCGAGCAGCTCATCGGCAACCGCGCCGCTGCTGCCGTAGGCCACGTTGGCCCTGACCGTCCTGTGCGGAAACAGCGCTTGATGCTGGGGCACGTAGCCGACGTTGCGCAGCTCCGGTGCGAGGTCGACCCTTGCGGGCCTTCCGGCCTGACGGCAGAACAGCGTCGATCCGCCGCAGTCGATCTGCCCACTGTCGGGCTGCACAAGGCCGGCGATCGACCTCAAGACGGTGCTCTTCCCGGCTCCCGACGGGCCGACGAGCGCCACCACCTCGGGGCCGGCCGCGAACGCCGTCCGCAAGGTGAAGTCGCGCAGCGCGACGGTGATGTCTACGCCGACGCCCGCCACGATCCGACGAGCTTGTAGGTCAGCAGGATCGCCGCGCTGATCGCCAGCAGCAGCACACCGATCGCCAATGCGAGGTCGATGTCGGTCTCGAGCTGTTGGTAGACCGCCAGCGTCAGCGTCGTCGTGCGGCCCTGTACGTTGCCGGCGAAGATGATCGTCGCGCCGAACTCGGCGATCCCGCGGGCGAGCGCCAGCACCCACCCGGCGACCAGGCCGCCCGCCGCGAGCGGCAGGGCGACCGTGAAGAAGCTGCGCGAAGGCGATGCGCCGAGCGTGCGCGAGACGTCCAGCAGGTCCTGGTCGACGGCCTCGAAGGCCGCGATCGCCTGACGCACGTAGAAGGGGGCGGCGACGAACGTGATCGCGATCACCACCGCCCAGGGGCCGAACGGCAGCAGGATTCCGAGCCGGTCGAGGACGTCGCCGAACAGGCCGCCCTGCGCGTAGGCGCTGAGCAGCGCGATGCCCGCGACGGCCGGCGGCAGGAACAGCGGCAGCTCGAGCAGCGTCAGCACCAGCGCGCGTCCGCGGAAGCGTCGTGTCGCCAGCGCCCAGGCGGCCGGGGTGCCGAGCGCGAGGATCAGCGCGTTGGCTGCGAGGTTCGTGCGCACCGTGACCCAGATCGCGTCGCGCACGACCTCGTCCGAGAGCAGGCCGGGCAGTCGCCGCAGCGGCGCCTCGGCGAGCAGAGCTACGACCGGTACCAGCAGGAACGCGCACAGCAGCGCTGCCGGGGTCGCGGTCAGTGCCCGCCGCATCATCGCGGCGGTAGTCCGAAGCCATGGCGCCGCAGCGCCTTGCGGCCCGCCGCGGCCCGGACCCTCGCCAGCAGCCTGCGCGCACCGGCGGTGTCGGCTCCCCGGCGTCGCACAACGCAGCCCTGGTAGCGCACCGTGGGCTGTGCCCAGCGCGGAACGAACAGGGCGTCGACCCGCCTGCGCTGCGCGCGTGCGTCGGTGGCGTACACGAAGCCGGCGTCGGCGGCGCCGAACGCGACCTGCGAGAGGACCTGGCCGACGTTGCTCACCTGCGAGACGTCGTTGGACCTCAGCACTCCCTCGAGGCGCAGCCGCCTCAGGAGCCGGCGCGAGTAGTCGCCGACCGGCACCGCGGCGTTGCCGACCGAGAGCTTCAGCCCGCCTCGGCGCAGCCCGTACACCGATCTGATCCGGCGCGGGTCGCCGTCGCGCACGATCAGCGCGAGCCTGTTGGTCGCGAACGTCAAGGGCCGCTCGCAGCGGCCGCCGCGGTAGAGGGCCTGGGCCTCTCTCGGCTCGGCGGCAAGGAACAGGTCCACCGGAGCGCCGCGCTCGATCTGGATCCGCAGCGAGTTCGAGCCTGCGAACGAGTAGGCCGGCCTGCTGTCGATCTCCGGCATCACTCTCGCCAGCGACGTAGCCGCCGAAACGTTGAGGCCCGCAGCGGGAGTCGCGGGCAGCAGGACCAAGGCCGATGTGAGCGCGATACCTAGGTATTGCCTGGGCATAGCCCGAAGCAAAGCACATCGACGAGGTCGCCATCGGAGATCCCGGCGGCCTCCTCGGGCACGATCGCCAGCGCACCGGCCCCGACCAGCGAAGAGATCGCGTGCGAGCGCTGGTGGCTGCCGACCGGCGTGCAGACCGGCCCGTCCGGGCTGCCGGCCAGCGAGCAGCGCAGCGCGTGCACGACGCCGGTGCGTTTGCGCTGCGGCTCGCCGCGGTAGCGAGCGCGCAGCGTCAGTGGCTCGGTGGGCCTGCCCGCGAGCTTCGCGATCGCCGGCTGGGCGAGCAGCCTGAACACCGCGAAGCTCGACGCCGGGTTGCCCGGCAGCCCGATCACGGGGGTGCCGGACTCGCTGCATCCGAACCAGGTCGGATGGCCTGGCCGCATCGCGATCTGCCAGAAGCGCTCCTGCACTCCGAGCGCCGCCAGGGCCGGCCGCACGTGGTCGTGCGCGCCCTTCGAGACGCCGCCCGAGACGAGCACGAGATCCGCTGCGGCAAGCGCCGTGCGCAGCGCCGCGGTCGTGTCGGTCAGGGTGTCCGGCACACGCGCCTGCACTGTCGCGGTCCCGGCGGCCTCGGCGACGAGCGCCGCGAGCATCGGCGAGTTGGAGTCGTAGATCTGCCCGTGCCCGAGCGGCCCGCCCGGGGCGACCAGCTCGTCGCCGGTGCCGACGATCGCCACGACCGGTCGCCTGCGGACCTCGGCCTCGGTCTCGCCGCAGGCCGCGAGCATCGCGACGCAGCCGGCGTCGATCACGGTCCCTGCGCCGATCACAGTCGTTCCGGCGGTCAGGTCGTCGCCGGCAGGCCGCACGTCGGCGCCGGGGCCCACAGGCCCGGCGATCCGGACACGGGCGCCGTCGGTCTCGGTGTCTTCGACGCGTACGACCGCGTCGGCCCCGGCCGGCAGCGGCGCGCCGGTCGCGATCCTGATCGCCTGCCCGGGCTCTAGCCGCTGCACGGCGCCGGCGCCGGCCCGCGCGTCGCCGGCGACTTCGAGCTCCGCCGGCGCGCTCGCCGTGTCAGCGGCCCGGACTGCGAAGCCGTCCATCGCGGAGTTGGCGAACGGGGGCATGTCGTGGCCCGAGACGACCGCGCGCGCGAGCACCCGTCCGGCAGCCTGCGACAGCCGCACCTTCTCGCTGTCCACGATCGGCTCGATCGCCTGCAGCACCGCCCTGCGCGCGTCGGCGAGGCTCGTCGCCATCAGCCGTCGTGGGACAGGCCGGGGTTCAGCAGCAGCGCCATCGCGTGCTCGAGCACGCCGACGAGCGGCGCGCCGGCCTGCTCGATCGCGCGCGGGTTGCCGGGGAAGTTGACGATCAGCGTGTCGTCGCGCAGGCCGGCGATACCGCGCGACATCATCCAGTAGGGGGTGTGGTCCTTCGACGCCAGGCGCAGCGCCTCTGCGATCCCCGGCGCCTCGCGGTCGATCACATCGCGCGTCGCCTCGGGCGTCACGTCCGAGCGTGAGAGCCCGGTGCCGCCCGAGGTCAGGATCAGGTTCACGTCAGCACGGCCGGCGAGAGCCTCGAGCGTCTTGGCGATCGCGGCGCGGTCGTCGGCGATCAGCTCGCGCGCCACGACCTCGGCGCCGAGCTGCGCCGCGTAGTCCTCGAGCGCCGGCGTGCCCCTGTCCTCGCCCTGACCGGCGGCCTTGGTCGTCGAGACCGTGACCAGCGCGGCGCGCATCTCAGCCGGCCTCCGGCGCGCGCCAGTCGTGGCGGCCGCCGGTCTTCTCCAGCAGCGCGAGGTCGTCGACGCTCACCCCGCGCTCGATTCCTTTGACCATGTCGTAGATCGTCAGCGCGGCGATCGAGCACGCGGTCAGTGCCTCCATCTCGACACCGGTGCGGTCGCGGGTGCGGGCGACCGCCGACACCGTGACCGTGCCCGCGGCGGTGTCTACCTCCGCATCGACGGACACCGAGGAGAGCGCGATCTGATGGCAGAGGGGGATCAGCTCCGACGTGCGCTTGGCGGCCTGGATGCCGGCGATCCGGGCCGTCCCGAGCACGTCGCCCTTGGGCGCGTCGCCTGCGGCGACGGCGGCGGCGGTGGCCGGCGACATCCGCACCACGCAGCGCGCGACGGCGCGCCGCTCGCTCGCCTGCTTGTCGCCGACGTCGACCATCCGCGCGGTTCCGTCGGCGCCGAGATGGGTGAGCGCGCCGCTGTCCTCGGTCATGACCAGACCGTACAGGTGCCGGCAAAAACTTGTTCGGCCATGTATCGGCGTTAGGATGGCGGGTATGGAGGTGACCGTGCGGCTGTTCGCAAAGCTCCGCGAGGAGGCCGGGACGTCGTCGGTGACGGTCAGCGCGCCCGAGCGCGTGACCGCCGGCGAGGCGGTCGCGATGGCCTACGACGCGGTCGGGCTTGCGTCCGAGGCGCGCGCGATGCCGGTCGTTCTTGCGGTGAACCTCGAGCAGGCAGGCGACGCGACGGCGCTGTCGGACGGCGACGAGGTCGCCGTGCTGCCGCCGGTCAGCGGCGGCTCCGGCGCCCGAGTGCACGCCGACGTCCGCGACGACGCGGTCTCCGGCGACCGCGTCCAGTCGCTGGTCGCCGACCCGCGGGCCGGGGCGATCGTGCTCTTCCACGGCGTCACGCGCGAGGTCGACCAGCTCTACTACGAGGCGCACGAGCAGCTCGCGCGCAAGCAGCTCGGCGCCCTGCTCGAGCAGGTCGCCGCAGAGCACGGCGTATGCGCGCTCGCCGCCGAGCACCGAACCGGGGTCGTGCCGCTCGGCGAGAGCAGCGTCGTGGTCGCCGCAAGCGCACCGCACCGCCCCGAGGCGTTCGCCGCGGCCCGCGCGGCGATCGACCGCATCAAGTCCGAGCTGCCGGTCTGGAAGCGCGAGCACGAGCGCGCTGATGGACGGGGCGACTGGGTCGCGGGCACGCCGATGGAGTGGTCGTCGTGACCGCCCAGCTGCGCGACGGCCACGGTCGCACGATCGGCGACCTGCGCGTCTCGGTCACCGACCTCTGCAACCTGCGCTGCCAGTACTGCATGCCCGCTGACGGCATGCAGTGGCTGCCGCGTGACGAGATCCTGAGCTTCGAGGAGATCGAGCGGCTCGTCGCCGTGATCGTCTCGCTCGGCGTCGGCGCGGTCCGGCTGACCGGCGGCGAGCCGCTGGTGCGCAAGAACTTCCCTGCGCTCGCGGCGGGGATCGCCGCGATCCCCGGAATCGACGACCTCGCGCTCACGACCAACGGCCTCTACCTGGCGCGTGACGCCGACGCGCTGGTCGCCGCCGGGATCCGCCGGTTCAACGTCTCGCTCGACGCGCTGAGCCGTGAGCGCTACCTGCAGGTCACCAGGCGCGACGCGCTGCAGAAGGTGCTCGACGGTCTCGCGGCGCTGCGGCGCCACGACGGGCTCAAGGTCAAGGTCAACGCCGTCGCGCTGCGCGGCGTGACCGAACACGAGGTGCGGGCCTTTGCCGAGCTCGCGCGCGAGACCGGCTTCGAGGTGCGCTTCATCGAGGCGATGCCGCTCGGCAGCGGCCAGGACTGGCAGCGTGACGAGCTCCTGACGGGCGCCGAGCTGCTCGCACGCTTCGAGCAGCTGGCGCCGCTCGAGCCGCTCCCACGTGAGCCGCACGCGACGGCGCGCGTCTACCGCTTCACGGACGGCTCGGGGCAGATCGGCTTCATCAACCCGGTCAGCGAGCCGTTCTGCGCCGACTGCGACCGCATCCGCCTGACCGCCGACGGACACCTGCGGACCTGCCTCTTCAGCCATCACGAGACGAGCCTGCGCGACCCGCTGCGCGCCGGCGCCACCGACGGCGAGCTGCGCGAGATCGTCGAGGCCGCAGTGTGGCGCAAGGAGCTCAAGCACCGGGTCGGCGAGCCCGGCTTCCGGCAGCCCGCGCGCACGATGTCGAGCATCGGCGGATGACGGGGCGGGCCGGGCGTGGTGTGGTGCTCGCCGGAGGGCGCGCCACCCGCCTGCCGGGCAAGCTGTGCGCCGATCTCGGCGGCCGGCCTCTGCTGGCATGGCCGGTCGAGGCGATGCGGTCCGCCGGTCTCGAGGTGCTGGTCGCGGGAAAGGAGACCGACGGTGACCTGCGCGAGCTCGCCGGGCGGCTCGGGGCGCGCTGGCTGCCCGAACCGGCCTCGCCGGTCCACCCGCTGCTCGGAATCGTCACCGCGCTGCGCGAGACCGGCTCGAGCGTCGTCGTGTGCGCGGGCGACATGCCACACGTCGGCGCGGCGCTCCTCGCGCGGCTGGCGCGCGGCGACGGGGCGGACGTGCTGGCCTGCGAGCACGGCGGCTTCCTGCAGCCGCTGATCGCCCGCTACTCGCCGGCGGTCCTGCCCGCGCTCGAGCGTGCTGTCGCCGCCGAAGAGTCCGCGATCGCGACGCTCGAAGGGCTCGGCGGACGGCTCGCGGTTCTGACCGGCGAGCGGCTCTCGGAGTTCGGTGATCCCGCGCTGATGATGGCCGACGTGGACACCGCAGCCGCACTCGCCGAGGCGCGGTTGCGGGCTTCTACGAAGGTTGTCTGCGGCCTCCGGACCCCCTGATAGTGTGCCGGACAAGTAGATAGCAGGCCGAACAAGTATTGTCCGCACAGGTATCCCGATGACAGTCGTAGATCCGGTCCAGTCAAGCCCCGCCGGCATCGCCCACGAGACCCATCCCGCCCGCGCCACCCGCCCCGAGAGCGCCGCGCCGGTCTCGCCTGAGGCGCGGAGGGTCCTGATCGTCGCGACGACGCTGTTCACGATCTTCTTCGCGGTCTGGGTGATGTTCTCGATCGTCGCGATACCGATGCGCAAGGAGTGGGGGCTGAGCGACGGCGAGTTCGCACTGCTCGCGGCCATCCCGATCCTCACCGGCTCCTTCCTGCGCGTGCCGGTCGGCATCTTCACCGACATCATCGGCGGCCGGAACATGATGCAGCTGCTGCTGATCGCCACGGCGGTCCCGACGTATCTGCTCAGCCACGCCGACACCTACGACCAGGCGCTGCTGCTGGCGTTCGGGATCGGCATCGCCGGCACCTCGTTCGCGGCCGGCATCGCCTGGGTCTCGGCCTGGTTCCCCTCCGAGCAGCAGGGCTTCGCGCTCGGCGTCTTCGGAGCGGGCAACGTCGGGGCGTCGATCACCAAGCTGCTGGCGCCGACGCTGGTGACCGCAGTCGGCGCGGGCGGGCTGCTCGGCGGAGCGATCGCGGGCGGCTGGCGCTTCGTCCCGGCGGTCTTCGCGCTCGCGCTCGTGCTCTGCGCGATCGTGCTCCCGTTCGTCACCCCGCGCCCCGACCACAAGCCGTCGAAAGGTCGCACGTTCGCCCAGATGAGCCGTCCGCTGCTGATCATGCGCGTCTGGCGGTTCGGCTTCTACTACGTGACCGTCTTCGGCGCCTACGTCGCGCTCACGCTCTGGCTGCCCAAGTACTACGTCGACGTCTACGGCTTCTCGCTGACGAAGGCCGGGCTCGTGACCGCGCTCTTCATCTTCCCCGCGAGCCTCCTGCGCCCGTTCGGCGGCTGGCTGTCGGACAAGTACGGCGCGCGCCTGATAACCGCGATCTCGTTCGCCGGCATCCTCGCCTTCTCGCTCGCGCTCTGCATCCCGATGAGCGCCGTGCCGTTCGTCGTGCTCGTGTTCGGGGTCGGCGTCTCGATGGGCGTCGGCAAGGCCTCGGTCTACACCTACGTCCCGCAGTACTTCCCGCGTGACGTCGGTGCGGTCGGCGGGCTCGTCGGGGCCGTCGGTGGAATGGGGGGCTTCGCGCTGCCGCTTGTGTTCGCTTGGGTCAAGGGGGAGAGTGGGCACCCGGAGTCGACCTTCTACGTCATGGCCGGCCTGGCCGTGATCAGCATCACCTTCCTGGCAATCGCGATCGCGCGGATCAGCGCGAGCGCCCATCACGGAGAACTGTCATGAGCGAATCGGCACTCGCCAAGCGACCGGCGACGAACGGCGACTGGTTCGAGGACTGGCGACCGGAGGACGAGGAGTTCTGGGAGCACGGGGGCGGCAAGCAGGTCGCCAACCGCACGCTTTGGGTCACGACCGCGGCGCTGCTGCTGTCGTTCGCGGTCTGGTTCGTCGTCTCGGCCCTGATCGCCAGGCTGCCGAAGTCCGGCTTCGACTTCTCCACCACGCAGCTCTACTGGCTGGTGGCGATGCCCGGGCTCGCCGGCGGCACGCTGCGCCTCGGCCACATGTTCCTGACGCCGATCGTCGGCACGCGCAAGGTCGTCTCGATCTCGACGATCGTCCTCTTGATCCCGCTCGTCGGCTGGTACTTCGCCGTCCAGGACACGAGCACGCCGTACTGGGTGTTCGTGCTGCTCGCGTTCGCGGCCGGCCTCGGCGGCGGCAGCTTCAGCTCGTTCATGCCGTCGACGACGCTCTTCTTCCCCAAGCGCAAGCTCGGGACGGCGCTCGCCGTGCAGGCCGGTATCGGCAACTTCGGGGTCAGCCTCGTGCAGTTCGTGACACCGCTCGTGATCGGCTTCGCGGTCGTCGGCTCCTCGCAGACCTTCAAGAAGACAGACGCCGCGCCGCCGAAGGACATCTACCTGCAGAACGCGCTGCTGCTCTGGACGCCGCTCGTGCTGGTCGTCTCGGTGCTCGCCTGGGTGATGCTGCGGTCGGTTCCGGTCAAGGCCAACATGCGCGAGCAGCTCGACATCTTCAACACGCACCACACGTGCGCGATGACGTCGCTCTACATGATGACCTTCGGCGCGTTCTCCGGCCTGGCCGCGGCGTTCCCGATCCTGATCGAGAAGCGTTTCGGAGGCTTCGAGAACGCGCCCGACCCGCTCGCCTGGGCGTTCCTCGGGCCGCTCGTAGGCTCGCTGATGCGCGTCGCGGCCGGCCCTCTGACCGACCGTTGGGGCGGCGCGAAGCTGACGCAGGTCGCAGCGGTCGGCATGGCGCTCTCGAGCTTCGCCGTCAACTTCTTCGTGCGGCCCGAATCGATGGACGACTTCGCGCCGTTCGTGATCGGCATGGTCGGGATCTTCTTCTTCGCCGGGATCGGCAACGCGTCGGTCTTCAAGCAGATCCCGTCGCTCTACGACGCGCGCCGGGCCGCCGGGGTGGTCGGCTTCACCGCCGCGGTCGCCGCGTACGGCCCGTTCATCGTCAGCGTGCTGATCTCGTTCGCCGTCTCGCTCGACGGCAGCCCCGGACCCTTCTTCTGCGGCTTCACCGCGTTCTGCGTTTTCAACATGATCTTGAACTGGTGGCTGTATGCACGTAAGAACGCACCCAACCCCTGCTGATCTGAGAGGCTCGCGAAAATGAGCAACGAGTTCGGGCTTCCGAGCCTGCTGACCGAGAAGTCAAAGACCGAGGACGGCTGGGCGATGCTCTCCTCGAAGGGTCGCAAGGCCGAGTCGTTCTACCGCCAGCGCTGGGCCCACGACCGTGTCGTGCGCTCGACCCACGGGGTCAACTGCACCGGCTCGTGCTCGTGGAAGGTCTACGTCAAGGACGGGCTGATCACCTGGGAGACCCAGGCTCTGGACTACCCGTCCAACGGGCCGGACATGCCCGAGTACGAGCCTCGCGGCTGCCCTCGTGGCGCCTCGTTCTCCTGGTACATCTACTCGCCCAACCGCGTGCGCTACCCGTACGTGCGCGGCTCGCTGCTCGCCGCGTTCCGCGAGCAGAAGGAGCGCTGCGGCGGCGACCCGGTCGAGGCCTGGGCGGCGCTGCAGGCCGACCCCGAGCAGCGTGCGCGGTACGTCTCGCAGCGCGGCAAGGGCGGCTTCGTGCGCGGCGGCTGGGACGAGGTCGCCGAGCTCGTCGCGGCCGCGCACGTGCACACCGTCAAGGAGCACGGGCCCGACCGGATCTTCGGCTTCTCGCCGATCCCGGCGATGTCGATGACCTCGTACGCGGCCGGCACCCGCTTCCTGTCGCTGATCGGCGGCTCGTGCCTGAGCTTCTACGACTGGTACTGCGACCTGCCGCCCGCCTCACCGCAGGTCTGGGGCGACCAGACCGACGTGCCCGAGTCCGCCGACTGGTTCTCGGCCGGCTACCTGATGATGTGGGGCTCGAACATCCCGATGACCCGCACGCCCGACGCGCACTTCATGACCGAGGCGCGCTATCGGGGCCAGAAGACGGTCGTCGTCTCGCCCGACTACTCCGACCACACGAAGTTCGCCGACCAGTGGCTGGCGATCAATCCCGGCACCGACGCCGCGCTCGCGATGGCGATGGGCCACGTGATGCTGCGCGAGTTCTACGTCGACCGCCAGGTGCCGTACTTCGAGCGCTACGCGCGCCAGTTCACCGACCTGCCGAACCTCGTGACCCTCGAGCAGACCGCCGGGGGCGGGCTGCGGCCCGGACGCTTCCTGCGCGCCTCGGACCTCGGCGGCGATCATGCCGCTTCCGAGCAGGCCGAGTGGCGCACGGTGATGCTCGATGAAGTGACCGGCGAGCTCGTCGTCCCCAACGGCTCGATCGGCGACCGCTGGACCGACGAGGGCGTCGGACGCTGGAACCTCGAGCTCGGCGACGTGCAGCCGGCGCTCTCGCTGCTCGGTCGTCACGACGACGTGGCCGAGGTCGGCGTGTCCGTCTTCGGTGACAGCGGCCCGCGCGACGCCACGCTGATCTCACGCGGGGTGCCGGTCAAGCGCCTGGCCGACGGCACGCTCGTGACCACGGTCCTCGACCTGACTCTCGCCCAGTACGGCGTCGGGCGCGCCGGCCTGCCCGGGCATTGGCCCTCCTCCTACGAGGACGACCAGGCGTTCACGCCGGCCTGGCAGGAGCGCCACACGTCGATCCCAGCCCGTGACGTCGTCAAGATCGCCCGCGAGTTCGCACGCAACGCCGAGCGCACCGAGGGCCGGTCGATGATCGTGATGGGCGCCGCGACCAACCACTGGCACCACGGCGACACGATCTACCGGGCGATGCTCAACCTGCTGCTGATGACCGGCTGCCAGGGCGTCAACGGTGGTGGATGGGCGCATTACGTCGGCCAGGAGAAGGTGCGACCGATCGCCGGCTTCTCGCAGGTCGCGTTCGCGCTCGACTGGAACCGCCCGCCGCGCCATCAGGCCGCGACGTCGTTCTTCTACATGAACACGGGCCAGTTCCGCTACGACGCCTGGGACGCGAGCGCGTACCTGACACCGTCGGACTCCGGCGAGCTCAGGGACAAGCACGTGGCCGACTGCATCAGCCAGGCCGTCCGGCTCGGTTGGACGCCCGCCTACCCGAGCCTCGACCGCAACCCGCTCGACATCGCCGACGAGGCCAAGGAGGCCGGCGTCACTCCGGCCGAGCACATCGTCTCCGAGCTGAAGGCGGACAGGCTCGGCTTCGCTTGGGACGATCCGGACGCTCCGCAGAACCATCCGCGCCTGCTGACCGTCTGGCGCGCGAACCTGATCGGAGGCTCGTCGAAGGGGCACGAGTACTTCCTCGACCACCTGCTCGGCGTGACGACCGCGTCACACCGCAACGTCGAGACGTCGGCCGACAGGCGGCCCAAGGACGTCAAGTGGCACGAGCAGGCGCCGACCGGCAAGATCGACCTGCTGACAACGCTCGACTTCCGGATGAACGGCACCGGCCTCCATTCGGACATCGTGCTGCCGACCGCGACCTGGTACGAGAAGCACGACATCTCCAGCACGGACATGCACCCGTTCGTGCACCCGTTCAACCCGGCGATCAACCCGCCCTGGGAGGCGCGCTCGGACTGGGACATCTTCAGCAAGATCGCCGAGCACTTCTCGCGCCTGGCCGAGACCCATCTCGGCACCCGCACCGACGTCGTGATGGCGCCGCTGCAGCACGACACGCCGGAGGAGGTGGCCCAGCCGCTCGGCGACGTGCGCGACTGGAAGCGCGGCGAGTGCGAGCCGATCCCCGGCCGGACGATGCCGAAGTTCGTGCCGGTCGAGCGCGACTACACGCAGGTGCACGCGCGGCTGACTTCGGTCGGGCCGCTGGCCGGCAAGCTCGGGCTGCAGTGGAAGGGCGTCTCGTTCGACGTCACCGACCAGCTCCCCGAGCTGCAGGCGGCCAACGGCGCGGTCGACGGCGAGCACGGCAAGACGGCCTCGCTGCGCGACGCGAGCATGGTCTGCGACGCGATCCTCCACCTGTCGGGCACGACCAACGGCAAGCTCGCGGTCCAGGGCTGGAAGACGCTCGGCAAGCGCGTCGGCCGCGACCTCTCGCACGTGGCGGCCGATCGCGAGGACGAGCTGATCGACTTCGAGCTGATCCAGAGCCAGCCGCGCAAGGTGATCGCCTCAGCGGAGTGGTCGGGGGTCGAGGCGCGCGACCGGCGCTACTCGCCGTTCACGGCCAACATCGATCACCTGATTCCGTTCCGCACGCTGACCGGACGCCAGTCCTTCTACCTCGATCACCAGTGGATGCGCGACTTCGGTGAGTCGATGGCGACGTTCCGGCCGCCGGTCGATCTCGGACACTTCGTCGCCGATCCCCGGCTGCGGGAGACCGACAGGCCCGAGGTCGTGCTGCGGTTCCTGACACCGCACAGCAAGTGGTCGATCCACTCGACCTACCAGGACAACCTCCACATGCTCACGCTCTCACGAGGTGGGCCAGTCCTCTGGATGAGCGAGCTCGACGCCGACTCGATCGGAGTCGTCGACAACGACTGGATCGAGCTCTTCAACCGCAACGGCGTCGTCGCCTGCCGCGCGGCGGTCAGCCACCGTATCCCGCAGGGAACGTCGCTCATGTACCACGTGCAGGACCGCCACGTGAACGTCCCCAAGACCGAGCTGACGGGCACCCGCGGCGGCGTGCACAACTCGATGACGCGGATCGCGATCAAGCCGACGCACCTGATCGGCGGTTACGCACAGCTCTCCTACGCATTCAACTACTACGGACCGGTCGGCAACCAGCGCGACGAGATGGTCGTCGTGCGCCGCCGCCAGACAGAGGTGGAGTACTGATGAAGGTTCGCGCGCACATCACGATGGTGATGAACCTCGACAAGTGCATCGGGTGCCACACCTGCTCGGTCACGTGCAAGAACGTCTGGACCAACCGGCAGGGCGCCGAGTACATGTGGTTCAACAACGTCGAGACCAAGCCCGGCCCCGGCTATCCGGACCAGTGGGAGGACCAGGAGCGCTGGAAGGGTGGCTGGGAGATCGGCAAGAAGGGTGATCTCAAGCCGAAGGCGGGCGGCCGCCTCACCAAGCTGCTGACGATCTTCTTCAACCCGAACCTGCCGGTCATCGACGACTACTACGAGCCCTGGACCTACGACTACGAGACCCTGCACACCGCGCCGGTCTCCGACCATCAGCCGGTCGCTCGCCCGAAGTCGCAGCTGACCGGCAAGGACACGAGCATCGTCGGCGGCCCCAACTGGCAGGACGACCTTGCGGGCGGCAGCAAGGCGGTGCTGGCGGACCCGAACGTGCGCGGCCGGCTCGAGGACAAGGTCCGGGCCGACTACGAGCAGGTCTTCATGATGTACCTGCCGCGCATCTGCAACCACTGCGTGAACCCGACCTGCCTGGCTGCCTGCCCGTCGGCGTCCATCTACAAGCGCGAGGAGGACGGGATCGTCCTGATCGACCAGGACGGCTGCCGCGGCTGGCGGATGTGCGTGTCGGGCTGCCCGTACAAGAAGACGTTCTTCAACTGGAAGTCGGGCAAGGCCGAGAAGTGCACGATGTGCTTCCCGCGGATCGAGGCCGGCCTGCCGACGGTCTGCTCGGAGACGTGCGTCGGCCGCATCCGTTACATGGGCGTGCTGCTGTACGACGCGGACCGCATCGAGGCCGCCGCCAGCGTGCCCGAGGATCAGCTGGTCGATTCGCAGCTCGATCTGATCCTCGACCCCGACGATCCCGAGGTGCGTGCGCAGGCCCTGCGCGACGGCATCTCCGAGGACTGGCTGAAGGCCGCCAGCGACTCGCCGACTTACGCGCTGATCAAGCGCTACGGCGTCGCGCTGCCACTGCACCCCGAGTACCGCACGCTGCCGATGGTCTGGTACGTGCCGCCGCTCTCGCCGATCACGAGCGCCTTCGAGGGCGACGGGACGGAGGCCGACGCCGACGACGTGTTCCCGGCGATCGAGGAGATGCGGATCCCGGTCGAGTACCTCGCGAGCCTGTTCTCGGCCGGCGACACCGAGCGCATCCGGGTGATGCTGCGGCGCCTGGCTGCGATGCGCATGTACATGCGCGAGCACTCGATGATCGCCGACGGCCAGCGTCAGGACCTGCCGACCGGCGACCTCGACGGCGCCCAGATCGAGCGCCTCTACGAGATCCTGGCGATCGCCAAGCCCAAGGATCGCTACGTGATCCCGAAGCGCCGCGGCGAGCTCGGCCGCAACCCGTACCAGTGGCAGGGTGGCGACGGCTACCCGGTGATGTTCGACGACGTTCCCGAGGAGTCGCTCGACGGCCCGGGGGGCGCCGGGACCCCCAACGAGCGGGCGAACGGCGACGGCGCCAAGCACGTGCTTCCGCTCTACAACGCCGGCGGGGAGGCCCGATGAGGCTGCGCCCGCTTCGCCACGAGGACCGCGTCGCCGCCTGGCAGATCTGCTCGGCGCTGCTGCGCTACCCGACCGAGGCCGAGCAGTCGGCGCTGCCGGCGATCGCAGGCGCGGCGAGGGAGCTGCGGATCGCTCAGGGGCCGGAGATCGCGGCGCTCTGCGAAGGCCGTCAGAACGTGCCGCTGGCCGACCTGCAGTCGCGGTACGTCGAGTCGTTCGATCTCGGCCGCTCGCGCTCCCTGTACCTGTCCTGGCACCAGTACGGCGACCGCCGGCAGCGCGGGATGGTGCTGCTCAAGCTCAAGCGGCGGATGGCCGAGCACGGCTTCGAGCCGGTCACCGAGGAGCTGCCCGACTGGCTGCCACTGGTGCTCGAGTTCGCCTCGCGCGCGCCGGATCCGGCCGGCCGCGAGCTGCTCGAGGACTGGCGCGCGCCGCTCGAGCTGATCCGCCGCAACCTGCGCGAGCGCGGCGACGAGGAGGCGGTCCTCTTCGACGCGATCTCGGCGACGCTCAGCCGCGTGGGAACGGACACCGAGGCGCTCGTCGCGCGGCTGATGCATGACGGGCCGCCCGACGAGGAGGTCGGCCTGAGCCCGTTCGGGCCCGACTCCGAAGCTTGGGACCAGATTCCGCCGAGCGGTTACGACCGCCTGCCCGATCCCGTTGGAGGACCGCTGTCATGAGTCACGATCAGAAGACCTTCCTGCTGTGGGTCGCGATCCCGTACGTGTCGTTCACGATCTTCTGGGTCGGTCACGCGTGGCGCTACAAGGCCGGGCAGTACACGTGGACGACGCGCTCGAGCGAGCTGCTCGAGCAGCGGCTGCTCGCTCCGGGGATCATCCTCTTCCACGTCGGGATGGCGCTCGTGCTGTTCGGGCACGGGCTCGGGCTGCTCGTGCCTGAGAGGTTCACCGACTCGCTCGGGATCACGGACGAGATCTACCACTGGAACGCCGTGATCGTCGGCTCGATCGCCGGCTTCACGATGGCGATCGGGCTGATGCTGCTCGTGTTCCGCCGGGCGAGCAACGAGCGCGTGCGGCGCGTGACGATGGCGCGCGACTGGCTCGTGATGACCACGCTCGTGGTCGTCGTCGTGACCGGCCTGGCGAACCTCGTGCTCGTGCAGTGGTCGGGCGACGGTTACAACTACCGCGAGACGATCAGCCCGTGGGTTCGCAGCATCATCATGTTCCGGCCGAACCCCGAGCTGATGAACGACGCCCCGCTCAGCTTCCAGATCCACGCGATGGCGGCGATGACGCTGTTCGCGATCTGGCCGTTCACGCGCCTCGTGCACGCGTGGAGCGTGCCGATCGGCTACCTGCGCCGGCCGTACCTGGTGTTCCGCCGCCGCGACTCGATGGTGCGCTAGCGGACCGGTGGCCGCCCGAGGCGGGCGGCGATCTCACCGAGGTGCTCGCGCAGGAAGTCGAGGTCGCGGTAGTCGCCGACGGCCTCCTCGGCGAGATGCTTGTAGATCTCACGGATCTTCGGGATCAGCTTCTCGCCGGCCGGCGTGAGCGTCACGGTGCGCCGCCGCAGATCGGTCGGGTCCTGTGCGCGCTCGACCAGGCCGTGACGCTGCAGGCGGGCGAGGCTGCGCCCGACCGACGGCTCGTCGACCTCGGCGGCGGCCGCGAGCTCGTTCTGGCTCGTCGAGCCGGCGAACGAGAGCTCCATCAGCACGACGTCCTGCCCCGGCTGTAGTCCGAGATCCCTCAGCAGCTCGATCTTGCGGCCACGTTGCGCCATCGATAGGCGGCGCATCAGCCTGACGATGTCGTGGGCGTCGTCGAACTTCACGGGATCGCAACGATACTGAACCGGACAAGCACCCCGGGCTCTCCACTACCTTCCGCCCGTGGCCTCCGGACTGACCGCACTGCTCGACGACATCGCGACGCTCGCCAAGCTGGCCGGGGCCTCGCTCGACGACGTCGCCGGCGCTTCGATGAAGGCCGGCACGAAGGCCGCCGGTGTGGTCATCGACGACACCGCGGTCACCCCGCAGTACGCGGCCGGGCTGCCGCCCGAGCGCGAGCTGCCGATCGTCGCGAAGATCGCGCGCGGCTCGATCCGCAACAAGCTCCTGTTCCTGCTGCCGGGCGCGCTGCTGCTCAGCGCGGTCGCCGAGTGGCTGATCACCCCACTGCTGGTCGTCGGCGGGTTCTACCTGGCGTTCGAGGGCACCGAGAAGGTGCTGCACGCGCTCAGGCCCTCGACCGACCACGGCAAGCACGTCGAGGAGATCGTCGACCCCACCGAGCTCGAGGACCGTCAGGTGTCGGGGGCGATCCGCACCGACTTCATTCTCTCGGCCGAGATCATGGCGATCGCGCTCAACGAGGTCTCAGATCAATCGTTCTGGATCAGGGCAGCCGCACTCGTCGCCGTTGCCCTGGCCATCACCGTCTTTGTTTACGGAGCGGTTGCCCTGATCGTGAAGATGGACGACTTCGGACTCCGCCTGGCCGTTGAAGGTTCCGATGCGCGCAAGGCACTCGGCCGCGCGATCGTTCGCGCGATGCCGCGCCTGCTTGCGGCGCTGTCGATCATCGGCACGGCGGCGATGATCTGGGTCGGCGGCGGGATCGTGGTGCACGGGCTCCACGAGTTCCACCTCGACACGATCCCCGACATCGTTCACCACCTCGAACACTGGGGCGAGGACCTGCTCGGCGGCTTTGGCTCTTGGCTCTTCGGTGCGCTCGGATACGCAGTGTTCGGGCTCGTGCTCGGCAGCGTGATCATCGCGGTGCTGTCGTTCTGGGAGCGCCGGCGCGGCGACTCACCGGCGGCGCACTAGCGGTACCTTTTCGCGCATGGCCCTTACAACTTCCCCCGGCACCCGCGGGACACTCTTCGACGACGTACACGACGACTTCCGCGAGAGCTTCCGTCGATTCCTTGAAGCCGAGGTCGTGCCGAACCACGACGCTTGGCAGGAGGCGCACATCGTCGACCGCTCGCTGTTCGAGAAGGCAGGCGAAAACGGCTTCCTCGCACTGCCCGTCGAGGAGCAGTACGGCGGCGCCGAAGTAACCGACTGGCGCTTCAACGCGATCATGTCCGAGGAGGCCGCATACGCCGGCGTCCAGAGCTCGTGGATGGGCCCGATGGTCCACAACGACCTCGGCGTTCCGTACCTGATGGCGGCCGCCAACGAGGAGCAGAAGGCTCGCTGGTTCCCGGACGTCGTCGCAGGCAAGAAGATCCTCGCCCTCGCGATGACCGAGCCGGGCACGGGCTCCAACCTCGCCGGCATCGCCACGCGCGCCGTGCGTGACGGTGATGACTGGATCGTTAACGGCGCCAAGACCTTCATCTCCAACGGCCTCAACGCCGACCTCGTCGTGATGGCAGTGCGGACCAGCGACCACCCGCACAAGGGTCTCTCGATGATGGTGATCGAGCGCGACTTCGAAGGCTTCGAGCGTGGCAAGCAGATCCACAAGCGCGGCCAGCACGCCAACGACACCGCTGAGCTGTTCTTCAACGACTGCCGCGTTCCGGGCGAGAACCTGCTCGGCGAGGAGGGCACCGGCTTCGCGCAGCTGATGACCCACCTGATCCCCGAGCGTCTCGGCATCGCCGTGAGCTCCGCTGCGGCCACCGAGGCCGTAGTCGACCTCACGCTCGAGTACGTCAAGGAGCGCACGGCGTTCGGTAAGCCGATCGGCAGCTTCCAGAACTCGCGTTTCCAGATGGTCGACGCCAAGATGAAGGCTGAGGTCACGCGTGCGTTCATGGACCGCACGCTCCAGCGCTACATCGACGGTACGTGCACCCCCGCTGAGGCCGCGATGGCAAAGACCTGGACCACCGAGGTCCTCTCCGACGTGTGCGACATCTGCGTGCAGATGCACGGTGGCTACGGCTTCACGACGGAGTACAAGGTCTCCGAGTACTGGGTCGACTCTCGGGTTAACCGCATCTACGGCGGTACCAACGAGATCATGCGCGAGCTCGCTGGCCGCACGCTCGGCCTGTAGCAAGCAATCCCCTTGTGGTGCCCCGGCGGCTGCGGTCCCCGGGGCATCACAAGCAGCTGCCGTTTTCCGATCTGCGCCAGGCGGGTATCTCGCTCTAGGCCGATGCCCGTCAGCGCGACCCAGATAGCGAGCTGGCCTCTCAAAGCCGTCGGCCACGTCCTCGCGAGCCCTATCCGCGTGGTCGCGCGCGTGAGGCCCCCTGCGGTCGAGCAGCCCGAGCTGCTTTCTCCAGGAGACCCTCCGGGCGTGGGCCAGAGCCTGCTCGTGCTCTACGACGGGGGCTGCGGGATCTGCCTGCACTCTCGTGACCTCTTCGAGCTGTTCGATCGGCGCGGAACGGTCGCCAACGACCGCATCGCCCGGCACGCCGGCGGATTGCTGGCCGACCTCGACCGTGAGGACACCTACAGCAGCTTCCACGTGGTGCATCCGGATGGGAGGCGGGAGTCAGCGGGTGACGGCCTAGCAGCGCTACTCGAGGCTCTAGGTCCGCTGCGGCCTGTGGGCCGCGTAATGCGTCGCTTTCCCGGCCCTACGCAGAGCCTCTACGAATGGTTCGCTCGCAACCGTCCGTGGATCAGCCAAGGCACCGGTCTGATCAACCACCCGCAGCGTGACCCGTCAGAACAGCCGCCCCTCGAAGAGACGACCGGTGCCGCATGAACGACGACCTGCTCGCCACATACCTGCACGACCACTACTCGGCCGCGACGCTCGGGCTTGAGCTGGCCAACCGCATCGCACACTCAACGCGTGACGACCCGGCATTCGGGCCGGTCGTCAGGGAGGTGCGTGATGAGATCGCGTCGGAGCGTGAACAGCTGCGTGCGCTGATCTATGACCTAGGGGTAACGCCCGCCCGGTACAAGGTGGTCGCCGGCTGGGTTGCCGAAAAGGTCAGTCGCCTAAAGCCCAACGGCAGGCTCGGGCGCAGCTCGCCCCTCACGAGAATGATCGAGCTCGAGGCGCTGTCGACCGGGATCGCGGGCAAGTGCCGCATGTGGCGCGTGTTCGAGGCGCAGATAGGACCCACCTACAAGGGCTGGAACTTCACCGAGCTGGCAGAGCTCGCCGACAGCCAGCGCGAGCGGATCGACGCGCTGCACGAGCTTGCCGGTGCCTGGCTCGCGGAAACGACGCTAGCTCGCAGCTAGAGCTGAGCTGAGGTACGGTCGCCGGCATGCCGCTGACCGACTACGACCGCGAGCAGTTCCAGGGCAAGGACATCTACAGGCGGGGGTCAGGGCCGGCGGTGATCGTGATCGCTGAAATGCCGGGGATCACTCCCAAGGTCGTCGAGTTCGCCGACCGCGTTGCCGACCTCGGCTGCACCGTCGTGCTCCCGCACCTGTTCGGCGAGCCGGGCCGCGATCCGCTCGCAAACGGGCAGCTCAAGGGCGCCGCTTATACGCTCAGCTCGATCGTGCCCGCGTGCATCAGCCGCGAGTTCACCGTGTTCGCGCGTGGTCAGAGTTCGCCCGTTGTCGACTGGCTCCGGCAGCTCTCGGCCGCAGAGCACGAGCGCTGCGGAGGCCCCGGAGTGGGTGCGGTCGGCATGTGCTTCACAGGCGGGTTCGCGCTCGCCATGGCCGCGGACGACAGGCTGCTCGCGCCCGTTCTGTCCCAGCCGTCGCTTCCGTTCGCCGCGCTGCCGGGCCGGGCGGACGGCATCGACATCTCAGCCAAGGACCTCGAGACGGTCAAGGGCCGTTGCCAGCGAGGTGACCTCAAGGTCGTGGGCCTGAGGTTCAAGGGAGACAAGCTGGTCCCAAAGAAGCGCTTTGACTTCCTGCGGCGGGAGCTGGGGGACGCGTTCGTCGCGATCGAGCTAGATGACGACAGCGCCGCGGAGTCGCCGATGCCGCCTCACTCGGTGCTCACCGAGCACCTGATCGACGAGCCCGGGCAGCCGACGCGTGAAGCGCTCGACACCGTGCTCGAGCTGTTCCGCGCTCGGCTGCTCGCGGCCTAGTGCGTGTGCTCGGCGTGATCTAGGACCTGGCCGAGCAGCTGGCTGACGTGATCGTCGTGCAGCGAATAGATGATGTGCCTACCGTCGCGCTCGCTGGTGACGAGGGCGAGGTGGCGCAGGATGCGCAGGTGGTTGGAGACGGCGTTCTGCTCAAGGCCGGTTGCCTCTGCGAGCTCGCCGACCGAGCACGGTGACTGCCGAAGCCGGTCGAGGATCAAGAGCCGGCTGGTTGACGCCAGCGCTTTTAGGATCTCCGCCGCTGCCGAGATCGTGCGCGCATCGGTGTCGGGTCGCACGTTCACTAAGCAGTCATTCTAGCGCGATATCAACATCTCAGCAGATCGTGATATGTTGAGTTGGCGATGGCCGACATAGTCCAGCTCGACCTCTCCGTGCTGCTCCCAGAGGTGCACGACTCGACCGACCACTGTGTCGAACGGCTAGCCGGGGCGCTCTCGGCGGCAAGCGGCATTCAGCGCGTGCACGTCGATCAGCAGGAGCGGGGAGGCGCACGGCTATGTATTCACTACGACCGCGGCGCGGTGTCGTTGGAAGAGGTGAGGCGACTCGCGCTGCAATCAGGCGCTCAGCTCACGACCGACATCGGGCACCTGCTCTGGACGGTGAAGGGGATCTCGCACGAGCGCCGGGCACGCACCGTCGCGGAGACGCTCCGCAAGCTCGACGGGGTCTATGAGGCCGAGGCATCGGCGGCAGGCAGTGTGCGGGTCGAGTTCGACCGTCACTCGAGCTCCGAGCAGCTCATCGAGCACGCGCTGGCAAGCCTCGGAGTGCACCGCGCCGAAGCGGGGGCGACCTCGGGCCACGATCACTCGCACGCTGGATGCGCGGGAGGGCATAGCCACGACGGCCCATTGGGCGAGCGTACGGAGCTCGTGTTCGCGCTCGGTGCTGGCGCCGCGTACCTGGCGGGCCTGCTCGTCTCCGTGCTGACCGAGCTGCCCAGCGGCGCCTCGACCGCCCTCTACCTGGTCGCCTACGCGCTCGGGGGCTACTTCACGACTCGCGAGGCAGTCGACTCGATCCGGGCCGGCCGGTTCGAGGTCGACTTTCTGATGCTGATCGCCGCGGCCGGCGCCGCGGCACTCGGCAAATGGGCCGAGGGAGCGGTGCTCCTCTTCCTCTTCAGCCTCGGCCACGCGCTTGAGCACTACGCAATGGGGCGAGCGCGCAAAGCCATCCAAGCCCTAGGCGAACTAACCCCCAGAGTCGCGCTCGTGCGCCGGGAGAACGTCGAGGCCGAGATTCCGGTGGAGAGCCTCGTTGTCGGCGACTTGGTCATTGTGCGTCCGAACTCGCGAATCGCTGCGGACGGTGTTGTCGCGGCCGGAGCAAGCGCCGTCGACCAGGCGCCGATCACCGGCGAGAGCATCCCAGTCGACAAGTCGGCGGCCGCAGATCCGGCGCAAGCGCTGCTCAGTCCCGAGCAGGTGCCGGCCGCGCATCGCGTGTTTGCGGGCACCATCAACGGCTCTGGAGCGCTCGAGGTTCTTGTCACCCGCCTTGCCGAGGACAACACCCTCGCGCGCGTCGCGCAGCTTGTTCAGGAGGCCGAGACCCAGCGGTCGCCGACCCAGCGCTTCACCGACAGGTTCGAGCGGGTGTTCGTGCCCTCGGTTGTGGGCCTTGTCGTCCTGTTGATGTTCGCCTGGGTCGTCATCGACGAGTCGTTCGCCGACTCCTTCTACCGAGCGATGGCGGTGCTCGTTGCTTCGAGTCCCTGCGCACTGGCGATCTCTACCCCGAGTGCCGTGCTCAGCGGTGTCGCCCGTGCTGCTCGCGGCGGAGTGCTCGTGAAGGGCGGCGCACCTCTTGAGAGCCTCGGCTCACTGACCGCGATCGCATTCGACAAGACCGGCACGCTGACCGAGGGCCGGCCGCAGCTGA
>CAZYMM010000019.1:0-24082 GCA_964648515.1 uncultured Conexibacter sp. | reverse complement strand
CACGTCACCTACTTCTTCGGCGGCGGCGAGGAGGACGCTGCGCCCGGCGAGCACCGCGAGGTGGTGCCCAGCCCGCGCGACGTGCCGACCTACGACAAGAAGCCGCAGATGAGCGCACGCGAGGCTGCCGATGCCTTCATCGCCGCCTGGCGCGACGACGCGCCGGCATTCGGGATCCTCAACTTCGCCAACGCCGACATGGTCGGCCACACCGGTGTGATCGCCGCCGCGGTCAGCGCCGTCGAGACCGTCGACGCATGTCTGGCCGATGTCGTGGCAGCCGTCCAGGACGGCGGTGGGGTGCTGGTCATCACCGCCGATCACGGCAACGCCGACGAGATGCTCGAGCCCGACGGCTCTCCGGACACCGCGCACTCGCTCAACCCGGTACCGCTGGTGATAACCGAGCAGGGGCTCACGCTGCGGGCGGGCGGTGTGCTCGCGGACGTCTCGCCGACGCTGCTGGATCTGCTCGGGCTCGCGCAGCCCGAGGCGATGACCGGGCGTTCGCTGATCGAACGCGCAGCCGCTCCATAGGGTTCACGGTGTGGTACCAGGCGATCTGATCGACGAGGAGCGCTTCGCCGAGCTGGGGAGCGAGTTTCCGGCCGATGTGGTTGCGGAGGTCGTCGCGACGTTTCGCGAGACCACGCCGCCGATGGTCGCCGAGCTGGCACAGGCCGTCCGTGACGGCGACGGTGAGGCCATCGTCAGAGCCGCGCATCGCCTCAAGGGTGGCTGCATGGTGGTCGGGACGCTCGCCCTTGAGCAGATCGCCGGCCGGCTCGAGTCCGACCCGGGAGCCGCTGCGCGGGCACCCGCGATCGTGGCTGCAGAGCTCGAGGATGTCTGGAACCGGACCGATGCCGAGTTGGCGCGTCGCGCCGGCGGCACCGGTCGCTGAGACCCTGGGCCGGATCGTCCATCGAGGGGCGGTTGCGTGTGCAACCATCATCGTGTGGTGACCGAGCCCGAGCGATCGCTTTCGCAGCGCACACCTGATGACGACCCGGACGTCTGGCAGGCGATCGGCCGCGTTCACGTCTGCATCGGTCGCGAGCTCGACCGCCGGCTCGAAGCGCGCCACGGCCTCTCGCTCAGCGCGCTGGAGGCGCTGACGCAGCTCGAGGCCGCCGGCGGGCGGATGCGGATGGGCGATCTTGCCGAGGCCACAGGGCTCAGCCGCAGCGGCCTGACCCGGCTTGCCGACCGGCTCGAGCAGAGCGAGCTGCTGGCGCGCGATCGCTGCTGCGATGACGCCCGCGGTGCCTACGCGATCCTGACCGAGGGCGGCCGCCTGCGTGTCACCGAGGCCAGGGTCACCTACGACGCAGGTCTGGCCGAGCTGCTGTTGGCGCATCTGCAGGATCAAGAGCGGGAGACGATCGTTACCGCGCTACGCAGGATTCTGCGTGACGGATTGCACAAGTCCGGGTGCTCCGGTTAGCAACGCCGCTTGCTGCGCGGGCCCGTTCAGGTGTGTAATGCTGCGCGCGGGCCGGCGCCAGACGCCCGCGCCCATCGATGTCGTCACAAGGAGCGAACCGTGCAGCGTGTTATCCAGACCCTGACAATTGCGGCGATCGCCGCCGCGTTCGCCGGTTGCGGCGGATCGAGTAGCAGCAGTTCGACCACAACTACAGGCAGCGGCAGCTCGACAACCGCCGCCGCAGGCGTCGACAAGGCCGCCGCCGCGCTGGTGCCGCAGGCCGTCAAGTCCAAGGGCGAGATGGTCGTCGCCTCGGACGCCAGCTACGCGCCGATGGAGTTCGTCGGCACCGACGGCAAGACCATCGAAGGCTTCGACCCCGACATGGCGCAGGCGATCGCCAAGGTCCTCGGCCTCAAGGCCAAGGTCGTCAACGCCTCGTTCGACGGCATCCTGCCGGGCCTGGCGTCGGGCAAGTACGACGTCGGCATGTCGTCGTTCACCGACACCAAGGAGCGCGAGAAGACCGTCAACTTCGTCACCTACTTCTCCGCCGGCACCCACTTCTTCGTCAAGGCCGATGGTGGCCCGGCGATCAACACGCTCGACGACCTCTGCGGCCACAAAGTCGCGGTCGAGAAGGGCACGACCCAGCAGAACGACGCGCTCGCGCAGACCAAGAAGTGCAGGGCCGCGGGCAAGCCCGGCGTCACCGTGCTCGTCTTCCCCGACCAGAACAGCGCCAACTTGGCGCTCTCGACCGGTCGCGCCGACGTCGGCATGGCGGATGCGCCCGTGGTCGCCTACCAGGTCGAGAAGTCGGGCGGCAAGTTCAAGATCTCCGGTGAGCAGTACGGCGCGGCGCCGTTCGGCATCGCGATGGCCAAGGGCAACGACATGGACAAGGCGATCCTGGCGGCGATGAAGGTGCTGATCGCCGACGGCCAGTACAAGACGATCCTCTCGAAGTGGGGCGTCTCAGACCAGGGGATCACCGAACCGACGATCAACGGGGCGACGAGCTAGGAACACGAAGGTGGCGGCGCCCGAGACAGCCGAGCCGATCCCGACGGTCCCACTGCGTCACTGGGGCCGTTGGGTCGGTGGCGCCATCGTGCTGTTGTTGGTCGCGAACGCGCTCTACTCGATCGCGACCAACAACCGCTTCGGCTGGAATGTCGTCGGGGAGTTCCTGTTCGACCGGCGGATCCTCGAGGGGCTGCTGGTGACGCTCGAGCTGACCGTGATCTCGATGCTGATCGGGATCGTGCTCGGAATTGTGATCGCCGTGATGCGGCTCTCGCCGAACCCGGTCGTCTCGTCGTTCGCCTGGGCCTACACGTGGGTGCTGCGCGGCACACCGGTGCTGGTCCAGATCCTGTTCTGGTCGTTCATCGCCGCGCTCTACCCGAAGCTCTCGATCGGGATTCCGTTCGGCGGACCGTCGTTCGCGAGCGCCGACGCGACCAACCTCATCACCCCGTTCGCGGGCGCGATCCTCGCCCTGGGGCTCAACGAGGGCGCGTACATGTCGGAGATCGTGCGCGCCGGGATCATCTCGGTCGACGAGGGCCAGACCGAGGCGGCCTCGGCGCTGGGGATGACGCGGCTGCAGACGATGCGCCAGATCGTGCTGCCGCAGGCGATGCGGGTGATCGTGCCGCCGACCGGCAACGAGACGATCTCGATGCTGAAGACGACCTCGCTGGTCTCCGTGATCGCCTACACAGAGCTGCTCTACGCCGCGCAGCTGATCTACTCGGTCAACTACCAGCAGATCCCGCTGCTGATCGTGGCTCTGTTCTGGTACCTGCTTGTCTCGTCGATCATGTCGATCGGCCAGTACTACCTTGAGCGCCGCTACGCGCGCGGCTCGCTGCGCTCGCTGCCGCCGACGCCGCTGCAGAAGCTGAGAGCGAGGTACGCACGCACATGAGCACGCCGATGATCGACGCCGAAGGCGTGCGCAAGAGCTTCGGTGCGAACGAGGTGCTGAAGGGGATCACGCTCCAGCTTCAGCCGCGCGAGGTGATGTGCCTGCTCGGCCCGTCAGGCTCGGGCAAGTCGACGTTCCTGCGCTGCGTCAACCATCTCGAGACGATCGACGGCGGCCGGCTGTCGGTCGACGGCGATTACGTGGGCTACAAGGAGCGAGGCGGCAAGCTCTACGAGCTCAAGGAGTCGGCGGTCGCGCGCAACCGCGCGATGATCGGCATGGTCTTCCAGCACTTCAACCTGTTCCCGCACATGACCGCGGCCGGCAACATCATGCACGCGCCGGTCAAGGTGCTCGGACAGTCGAAGGCCGAGGCGCGCGAGGAGGCCCACCGGCTGCTCGCGCGGGTCGGTCTCGAGGGGCGCGATTCGATGTACCCGACCCAGCTCTCCGGTGGCCAGAAGCAGCGCGTGGCGATCGCGCGGGCGCTGGCGATGAAGCCGAAGCTGATGCTGTTCGACGAGCCGACCTCGGCGCTCGACCCCGAGCTGGTCGGCGAGGTGCTCGACGTGATGCGCGAGCTGGCCGAGGGCGGCATGACGATGATGGTCGTCACGCACGAGATCGGCTTCGCGCGCCGCGCCGCCGACACGGTCGTGTTCATGGACGATGGTGTCGTCGTTGAGTCGGGCAAGCCCGACGACGTGATCGACAACCCGCAGAACGAGCGCACGAAGCTGTTCCTGTCGAAGGTGCTGTGAGCGCCGCGCTGTTCGCGGTCACGGCCCGGGACGCGGGGTCACGGGCCCGTGCAGGCGTGCTGCGGCTCGCTCACGGCGAGGTTCGCACGCCGGCGTTCGTGCCGCTGGCGACGAAGGCGACGGTGCGCGGGCTGCTGCCGGCCGAGGTCGCGGCGCTCGGCTACGAGATGGTGCTCGGCAATACCTACCACCTGTTCCTCGATCCCGGTCACGAGCTGATCGGACGCTTCGGCGGCCTGCATGACTTCATGCGCTGGCAGCGGCCGGTCATCACCGACTCCGGCGGCTTCCAGGTCTTCTCGATGGGCCACGGCACGGTCGCCGACGAGATTAAGGGGCGCGCGTCGCACGGAGGCGGGCGCCACGGCAAGACGCTTGAGATCGGCGAGGATGGCGTCAGCTTCCGCAGCCACATCGACGGTTCGACGAAGTTCCTCGCCCCGGAGACCTCGATGGAGATCCAGGCAGCGCTCGGTTCGGACATCGCGCTCGTCTTCGACGAGTGCACGCCGTTCAACGTCTCCAAGGACTACACGGCGCGCTCGACCGAGCGCACCCATCGCTGGCTCGAGCGTTGTCTGGACTGGCACGAGCAGAACGGCCCGCGCAGCCAGGTCGTCTACGGCATCGTCCAGGGCGGCGTCCACGAGGATCTGCGTGTGCAGTCGGCGCAGACGGTCGCCGCCTCGCGTGCGCCCGGGATCGCGATCGGCGGCTCGCTCGGCGCCGAGAAGGAGCAGATGTACGAGGTCGTCGGCTGGGCGACGGCGGTGCTGCCGGACGAGAAGCCGCGCCATCTGCTCGGGATCGGCGACGTCGACGACCTGATCCGCGGCGTCGAGCTCGGGATCGACACGTTCGACTGCGCGATGCCGACCCGCCTGGGTCGCCACGGCGTGGCGATCGTGCCCGATCCACAGCGGCGCTGGCGTGTCGATCTGACCGCGGCGCGCTTCCGTGACGCCGACGAGCCGCTCTGCGCCGGCTGCCCGTGCCCGGCCTGCGCGGCCGGGTTCACGCGCGGCTACCTGCGCTACCTGGTCGCCGCGCGCGAGATGACCGGTCTGCGGCTGCTCGTGATCCACAACCTCGCGTTCATCGCCCGGCTGATGGCCGGCCTGCGCCAGGCGATCGCCGACGGCCGCCTGGCCGAGCACGCGGCCGCTCTGCGTGGCGGCCTGCTGCCCTGACCGGCCAGGTTCCGCAGCGCTACTTGGTGTTGTCGTCGACCATCTGCTGCAGCGAGTGCAGCACCTGGCTGGCCTTCGGCTGGTTCACATCCTGCAGCTGGACTGCGGTCTTCGAGCCGTTGAAGAACAGGTAGGCGGCGGCGATCGCTGCGACCACCGTCAGCGCGACCAGCCACGGCAGCGGCGAGCGCTTGCGCCGCCGGGCCGCTGTCGGGGGCGGCTCCGCGGCCGGGGCTGCGATCTGGTCGTGCCGCGGTGGCCGCGGCTCGCGCACGGCGGGCTGGACGGTCGTCGCCGGCGCTGCGACGGGCGGTGAAGGCGCCACCACCCGCGTTTCGCCGGTCGGGCTCTCGCCGACCCCGCGCAGTCCGTCGAGCATCGCCTTGCGCATCTCGCCGGCGCTTGCATAGCGGTCCTCGGGCGCCAGCTCGAGCGCGCGCTCGACGGCGCCGGCCAGCGCCGGCGGGATCGCCCCGTCGAGATGGTGCAGCGGCGGCGGCAGCTCCTCGCGCTGCATCCTCACCAGCTCGGTCAGCGACGGCGCCTCGTAGGGGAGCCGGCCGCTGAGCAGCTGGTAGGCGACGACGCCGAGCGCGTAGAGGTCCGAGCGCGAGTCGGCGCTCTGGCCGGTCGCCTGCTCGGGCGCCAGGTAGGAGGCGGTGCCGAGCACCGCGCCGGCCTGGGTGATGCCGGACATCTCGCTTCCGGCCTTGGCGATCCCGAAGTCGGCGAGCTTGACCGATCCGTCGTCGCGGCTCTGCAGCAGGTTGCCGGGCTTGACGTCGCGATGGATCACGCCATGGCGATGGGCGTGCTCGAGCCCGCGGCAGGCCTGCTCGATCCAGTGGACGGCATCCGCTGCGGGCAGGTGGCTGCGCTCACGCAGGATCTGTGCCCCCGACGGCCCGTCGATCCGCTCCATCACGATGTAGTGGTGGCGTGACTCCTTGTCGAAGCCGAAGTCGAAGACCTGGACGATGTTGGGGTGGACGAGGCGTGCGGCGGAGAGCGCCTCGCGCTTGAAGCGCTCGACGAACTGCTCGTCGCCGGCGAGGTGGTCGGCGAGCAGCTTGATCGCGACCTCGCGCTCGAGCCTGTGGTCGTAGGCGGCGCGGACCGTCGACATGCCGCCGAGGCCGAGCCGTTCGCCGAGCTCGTAGCGCCCCGCGATCGTCGTCATGGCGTCGCACCTTCCGGGCTTGCGCCGCCGCCGCTGCCGCCGGTCCCGCCGCCGCTGCCGCCGGTCCCGCCGGTCCCGCCGCCGCCCGTGCCGCCACCGCCACCGCCGCCGCCCGGTGTGGTCGGCGTCGGCGTCGGGGCCGGCGTGGTCTGGGTCGGGGTGGGCGCCGGGGTGGTCTGGGTCGGGGTGGGCGCCGGCGTCGTCTCGGTCGGCGTCGTGACCGGTGTTGTGTCGGTGACGGTCGTCTGGGTCTCGGTCGTGACCGTGTTCGTCTGCGTCTCGGTCGTCTTGGTCGTCGTGGCGCCGGCGCAGTCGGCCGGCGCCTGCTTGGCGAGCCGGTCGAGGCCTGCGACGATGCGGTTGCGCAGCGCGGTATCGACCGACGACGGCAGCGATCCGGCCGTCTGCCGCGCGGTTGCGATCGCCGCCGGCAGCTCGTCGCAGCGGCGCTTGAGCAGCAGGCTGTCGATCTGACGCAGGTTGCTGCTGAGCGTCGCCGCGTCGGCCTGCGGGATCAGGTGCGCGCGGCTGCCGCAGCCCGGCAGCAGCAGGGCGGCGGCGGCGAGCAGCAGCAGCGGGGCGAGATGTCGTCGGTGCATCGTCATTGACCGTATTGCAGGCGTTGCGCGAGCGAGTCTGGCAGGCGGGCCGCACGGATCGCCGCCTGTGCCCGTCCGATGTCGTAGACGCAGCGTCGCCACTGTGCCCGCAAGAGGTCGAGGTCGAGCAGCAGCCAGGCGGCGCGCGGGTCGCCGTCACGCGGCTGGCCGACGCTGCCGGGGTTCAGCAGCCACTCGCCGGCAGAGATGTCGGCGACCGCGCCTTCACGACGGCGCTCGCCGGTCGCCATCCGGCCCTCGTGGCGCTCGAACGAGAGCGCGACGTGGGAATGGCCGATCAGCCCGAGCCGGGTCGGCAGTGCATCGAAGCAGAGCTCGGCCAGCAGCGCGGAGAGCACGTACTCCCAGACCGGGTTGCGCGGGCTGGCGTGGTAGACGGAGACACCGGCGATCTCACCGGCCGACGCGCGTGATCGCAGCCAGCGCAGGTGATGGTCGGGCAGCACCTCGCGCGTCCAGTCCGCGGCGACGGCGGCGCCGCGGGCGAAGTCCTCGGTCGAGAGCGTGCCGCAGACGGCGAGGTCGTGGTTGCCGGCCAGCGCGACCTGAGACTCCTCGCGGACCAGCTCACAGCAGTCGGCCGGGTCGGCGCCGTAGCCGACGATGTCGCCCAGGCACCAGACATCCTTGATGTCCTCGCGGGTGATGTCCTCGAGTACGGCCTCGAGCGCGGGCAGGTTCGCGTGGATGTCGGAGATGACGGCGACGCGCAAGGCGCCGAGGCTATCGCGGTCCCGGCGCTAGGCTCGCAGGCGTGGAGCCGGAGGCCGCGCTGTGAAGTTCGTGGTGCTGGCGGTCGGGCGCCTGCGCCCGCCGTACGTCGATGACGTTCAGCACTATCGTCAGCTGCTCGGCGGCCGGGCCCGGGTCGAGCTGCTCGAGGTCAGGACCGACGAGCAGGCCGCCGCGCGGATTCCGGCCGGCGCGTTCGTGTCGCTGCTCGACGCCGCCGGTGACAGCTACGACTCGATCGCGTTCAGCGGCTGGATCGGCGAGCGGCGGCTCGAGGCGCGTGACGTCTGGTTCGTCGTCGGCGGCGCGTTCGGCGGCATCCGCCTGGACCGTGTCGACCACCGGCTGTCGCTCGGTGAGATGACGCTGCCGCACCAGCTCGCGCGCGTCGTCCTGCTCGAGCAGCTGTTCCGCGCCCACAAGATCCTTGCCGGCGAGCCCTACCACTACTGATGTCCACGGCCCGGTTCGTCACAATGCCTGGTGATGAGCCACCCGGTCCAGAGCCTTCACGCGGCCGTCCAGGACGCCGCCCACGCGCTCGCCGGGGATGGCGCGCCGGCTGCGGCGCTGGAGCGTCCGCGCAACCCCGAGCACGGCGACTACGCCACGAACGCGGCGCTGATGCTCGCCGGCGGGCTGCGCAGGCCGCCGCGCGACGTCGCCGACGCGCTCGCCGCCGAGCTGCGCAGCGGGCTCGGCGATGACCTTGAGAGCGCGTCGGTCGCGGGGCCCGGCTTCCTCAACCTGCGCCTCTCCGACCGCTGGTACGCGCGGGCGCTGAGCGCGGTCGCCGCCGACGGCTCGCGCTACGGCACCGGGGTCGCGACCGCGCCCGAACAGATCAACGTCGAGTTCGTCAGCGCGAACCCGACCGGCCCCCTGCACCTCGGCCATGCCCGCAACGCCGCGGTCGGTGACGCGATCGCACGGATCCTGGCCTTCGCCGGCCACAGCGTCACCCGCGAGTACTACATCAACGACTACGGCACCCAGGTCGTCAACCTCGGCCGCTCGGTCCAGGCCCGCGCCCGCGGCGAGGAGGTGCCCGAGGACGGCTACAAGGGTGACTACGTCGCGGCGCTGGCGCTGGAGATCACCGATGCGGCGACCCGCCCGCTGACCGACGTCACGGACGCCGCCGTGACGCTGATGGTCGAGCGGATCCGGGCCGCGCTGCACGCGTTCGGCGTCGACTTCGATGTCTGGTTCAGCGAGCGCACGCTGCACGAGGTCGATCCGCAGACCGGCAAGTCCGGCGTCGAGCACGGCTTCGACGTGCTGGCCGAGCACGGCCACAGCTACCGCTCCGACGGCGCACTGTGGCTGCGCACGACCGACTTCGGTGACGACAAGGACCGCGTGCTCGAGCGCTCCAGCGGCGATCACACCTACTTCGCCTCCGACATCGCGTACGCGCAGAACAAGCGCGAACGCAACTTCGGCCGCATGATCTTCATCCTCGGCGCCGATCACCACGGCTACATCGGCCGGATGAAGGCCTCCTACCAGGCGCTCGGCGGCTCCCCGGACACGCTCGAGCTGTTCATCATGCAGTTCGTCCACCTCGTCCGCGACGGGCAGCGGGTGTCGATGAGCAAGCGCTCGGGCGAGTTCATCACGCTCAGCGACCTGGTCGAGGAGATCGGCGTCGATGCCGCCCGCTGGTTCCTGCTCAACCGCAGCCACGACACGGCGATCGAGGTCGACCTCTCGCTGGCGAGTTCGGCGAGCTCGGAGAACCCCGTCTACTACGTCCAGTACGCGCACGCGCGGATCGCGGCACTGCTGCGCCGGGCCGGGGCAGAGCGGGTCGAGGCGGCCTCGGCGGCGGTGCTCGCCGGCGACATCGCCGCAAGCGTGCCCGATCTCGACCCGTCCGAGCGGCGGCTGATCGCCGCCCTGCTCGACTGGCCGCAGGTTGTCGCCGAGGCCGCTGAGCGGCGTGCGCCGCACCGGATCGCGACCTACGCGCTCGCGCTGGCGCAGGCGTTCTCGGCCTTCTACCGCGACTGCAAGGTCGTCGGCGCCGAGCCCGCCGCCCGTGAGGATCTGCGGCTCGTGCTCGCGCTCGTCACGCAGCGGACGATCGCCGCTGCGCTCGACCTGCTCGGGGTCTCGGCACCGGCCGAGATGCGGCGCGAGGACGACGCCGCCTGAGCTGCCGCTACCAGCGGGAGATCTTGTCCAGGAACGAGCCCTCGAGCATCCGCTGCGCGGCGCTGTTGAGCGCGAACAGCTCGCCCGTGAGCATCAGCACGCCCATCGCGATCAGGATCAGGCCGGAGACGACCGTGATAGCCGCGTGGTGGCGACGCAGCCAGCCGAACGCCGTCGTCGCACGTTCGAAGGCGACCGCGGAGATCAGGAACGGGATCGCCAGGCCGGCCGAATAGAAGGCCAACAGGATGCCGCCGTGGCCGACGCTGTCGGAGGTCGAGGCGGCGGCGAGGATCGAGGCGAGCGTCGGGCCGACGCACGGCGTCCAGGCGATCGCGAACGCCAGCCCGGCGATGATCGGCCCGCCGCTGCCGGCGCGGCGGATCAGCGCCTGCGGACGGACGTCGCGATTCAGCCGCAGCACGAACAGCGCCGCGATCACGTAGATGCCGAGCGCGATGATGATCACGCCGGCGACGTGGTAGAGCAGCTGCTGATGGCGCTGAAGGGTCTGGCCGAGCCCGGTCGCCGTCATCCCCAGCGCGATGAACATCAGCGAGAAGGCGAGGCAGAAGACGAGCGCCGGCCCGAGCACATGCGCGCGGCGCTCGCCGCGCTCGAGCTCCTCGATCGTCAGGCCCGAGACCGCCGACAGGTAGCCGGGGACGAGCGGCAGCACGCAGGGCGAGATGAACGACACGACGCCGACCGCAAAGGCGGCGAAGATCGTGGTGTCGATCGCGGAGGCGGCGGTGATCATCGTCCGATCCGTGCCAGCTCGGCATCGATCCGTGCGGCGTCGGCGGGGTCGAGCTCCGGTGGTGGTGGCGGCTCGTCGTCGCCGGTCGCCCGGCGGCGGCGCGCCAGCATCAGCGCCAGCAGTCCGGCGACGAGCAGGACGGCGGTGCCCGGCAGCACCCATGCCGCGAGCGAGGTGCCGGTCCGCCCGCGCGGATTCAGCAGCACGTTCTCGCCGTAGACCTCGACCAGACGGTCCTCGATCTGGCGCTTGGTCATCCCGGCGGCGACCATCCGGCCGATCCAGGCGCGCTGGCTGTCGGCGGCCGGCGACTCGGCCAGCGCGAGCGGCACGCCGCAGGTCGTGCAGAGCACGTCACGCTCGACCTCGGCGACGCTCGTCTTCGGCGTCGCGGCGACAGCCGTCCCAGTCGCCGCCAGCAGCGCCAGCACGACGATCGCCAGCAGCCTCACGAGCGCTCCGCCATCGTGATCGCGTTCTGCAGGAAGCGGCCGCTGATCTGTCCGCGCGAGACCGCGACGACGCGCCCCTTGCGGTCGAGGATGAAGGTCTCCGGCAGCTTCGTCGTGCCGTAGGCGCGAGCCAGCTTGGTGCCGACGTCGGTGACGAGCGGGTAGGTCAGCCCGACGCTGCGGGCGAAGCCGAGCGCCTTGTCGGGCGGATCGTTGTAGGAGGCCCCGAGCACGGTGCCGAGCCGGTCGCGGCGCAGCCGCCGCTGAGCGGACTCGAGCACCGGCGCCTCCTCACGGCACGGGTCGCACCACGAGCCCCAGAAGTTGAGCACCACGATCTTGCCGCGCAGCCGCTCCAGGCTGACCGGCTGACCGGGGCCCTCCAGCGGCGGCATCGCGATCGTCGCGCCCGGGGCCGGCGGGCGCTCACCGCGCTTGACCGCGTCGTCGAGCGTCGAGCCGGTGCCGCCGCGCAGCATCCCGTACAGGATCAGGCCGACGATCGCGGCGGTCAGCACGAGCGCGAGCAGCGGCACCGTCAGACGGCGTCGGGGTGGGGCGGTGTCGGACACCTGCGCCTAGGTTAGGAGGATGGCGTGGCGTCGTGCGCCGTGCGGCGGTGACGGCGTCTGAGCGTGCGCCGCCAGACGGCCTGCTGGAGCAGCAGCGTCAGCCAGCCGGCGGTCGCCATGCCGACGATATTGACGCCGAGCTGAGCGAGCGAGCCGCCGACCTCGTCCCAGGCGCCGAACGCCAGGCCGAGCCCGACGTTGCCGGCGGCGGGCACTGTCGTGACCGAGATGAAGACGCCGGCCAGGCCGCCGACGCGGGCCGAGGTCAGCGACAGCACGCCGGCGGCGGCCGCGATCACCGCGACGATCAGCGACCAGCGGTCGGGCGAGTAGATGAACTCCGTGCCGGGCCGGTTGACGAGGTCCGCGGCGGTCACCCAGCCGAGCTCGCGCAGCACGAGGCCGGCCAGCGCCGTGACCGCGATCGCGATCAGAAAGCCTGCGATCAGCGTCCGTGCCGCCATCCGCAGCAGCCGTCCGCGGCGGCGGACGAGCGCCAGGCCGATCGCCGCGATCGGGCCGAACTCGGGCCCCAGCACCATCGAGCCGATCACGAGGATGATCGAGTCGAGCTTGATCGCGATCGCCGCCAACAGCGTCGCCAGCACCATGAACGTCAGGTAGGTCCAGTTGAGCTCGGACTCGTCGTAGGCGCGGCCGACGACCTGGGCCCAGACGACGGCGTCGGCGCTCGCGCCGGGTGCTGTGCGCTCGGCACGGAAGCCGCCCTGCGAGAGCCAGGTCTCGATCTGCTCGACATGGATCGTGCCGTCGCGGTGGACGCCGAGCGCGCGCAGCCGGTCGATGATCTCGTTGGCGCCCTCGCGGGCGACGTCAGCGCAGATCACGTCGCCGGCCGGCAGCCGTGATGCGCCGGCGTGGACGGCCAGTGCGCTGATGTGCTCGTCGTCTTCGAGGGCGGCCAGGACTTCGTGCGAGCGCGCCGCCGGAATCGAGATGCGCAGGTGCAGCACCGGCGCAGTCTGCCACGGGCGGGGGCAGGTGGGATGCTTGACTGGTGGCGATGCCCTACGGCGAGCACAAGCGGCTGATGCTCGAGGCCCTAGAGCGCGAGGCCGACGGGCAGCGCGCGCTGCTGGCGGGCGACGACGCCGGCGGCCGCGCCGCGATGCTGGCGGCCGCCGGGCTCTACCGGCGCTCGTGGGAGCTGGCGTCCTCGACCTCCTACGGCCGTCTCGTCGGGGCGCTGAAGGCGGCGATCATCGGCGGTGACGCGGCCGAGCTCGCGGGGTACGCGCGCACACAGATCCCTGATCCGCCGCCCTCTCCGCCGGCCGCCTACGTCGTCGCGCTCGCCGCTCTGGCCTGTGGTGAGGATGTGACTGCGGCGGCGGCGAGCCGGCTGATGCGCGAGCAGGCGTCCGATGCGTTCGTGCGCGCCGCCGACGCTGTGCTGGCGCTGGCCCGCGGCGACGCGGGCGCATACGCACTGGCGGTGCAGGCGATCGTCAGCGACTTCGAGTCGCGAGACGCGTTCGTCACCGGTGTCCCGATAGCCGATACGGCGCTGATGTTCGAGCGGCTGGCGCAGGAGCGCGAGATGCGGGCCGGGATCGAGTCGCGGCTGCTGCCTGCCGGCTGAGAACGTCGCCGGGCGCCGCGCGCGGCCCGGGCGCCGGTAGACTCGGCCGCCCAGGTGCGGGTGTAGCTCAGTTGGTAGAGCGTCGGCTTCCCAAGCCGAAGGTCGCGGGTTCGACCCCCGTCGCCCGCTTGGGGCCGGCGGTCGTCCGCGTCCGGTTTGCGCTCGACCCGCGCCTGCGCACCGCGGCCGCGGTGAGCCGGGCAGAATGGTGCTGCCCGCCCCGCCGGGCCCGCCACACCGGATCGTGCCGATGTCGCAACGCCTGTTCGCCGCCATCTACCCGCCGCCCGCAGCGTGTGAGGACCTCGCGCGCGTACTCGCCACGCAGCCGCCCGGATTGCGGTGGGCGCCGCCGGACCGCTGGCACCTGACGCTGGCATTCTGCGCGGCGGTCGAGGACAGGAGCCGCGACGCGCTCGTCGCCGGACTTGACGCGGTCACGGCCGAGCATCGTCCGCTGCGGCTGCGGATCGCCGGGGCGGGAGCGTTCCCGAGAGCGACACGGGCCGCCGTGCTCTGGGCCGGGATCGAGCCGGCCGCCGATCAGGAGCGCGAACGCCTGAGCGAGCTGGCCGCCGATGTCCGCGCCGCCTGCGAGCGGGCCGGCGCCGCACCCGACCGGCGGCGGTTCGCCCCGCACCTGACGCTCGCCCGGCTGCGACACCCGCGCGACGTCTCACCGCGCGTGTGGGCGCTCGACCCCTACCGCGGGCCGCAGTGGAGCGCCGCAGAGATCGTGCTCGTCGGATCGCGACTCGGCGCCGCTCCGGGCGGGGGCGCGCTCCACGAGCCGGTCGCGACGTTCCCGCTGGGGATCGACTGACGCCTTGCCGGCCCGCGCCCCGAAGGTGAGGGTGGAAATCACAGGTCAAGCAGCCGGCACTGGGCGCAGTGCCGGTCCGGACCGCAGCCCTGACACGCTGTCAACCGTGCTCGCTACGCTCCGCTGCATGGCCGCAGAAGCCGCATCGGCGAGCCGCTTCCACGACGTCGAGGGTGCGCGCGGCCGGCACGGCGCGGAGCTCGTCGACCGGATGATCGAAAGCGTCTTTCAGACCGACGAGGCCGCCGACGAGCTGGTCGCCGCGATCGTCGCCAACCCGCGCGACCTGTGGCCGGCGCTCGACCGGGCGCTCGAGTACGGCCCCGAAGCGGTACCCGGTGCGCCGGAGGTGCTGCGGCGGTTCGCCGCCGAGGCGACCGCGCTGCCGGACTGGGTCGACCTCGAGCTGCTGGATCGCGGCGCCGTCGCGTTCTGGCGCGTCGGCGCGCTGCTGCAGCTGATCTCGCTGACCGCCGGCGCGCTCTCCTACGGCTACACGACCAGCTTCGCGCGGCCGCTGCTGATCACCGGGCGGCTCGAGAAGATGGCGCCACGGCGGCTGGCGGAGACGGCGTCCTGGGTCATCACCGCGACGAGGCCGGGCGCGCTGCACCCCGGCCGGCCCGGCGTCCGCGCCTCGATCCGGATCCGCGTCGTCCACGCGCTCGTCCGTCGCCGGATCGTCGCGTCCGGCGACTGGAACGAAACCGACTGGGGCGTGCCGCTGAGCATCGGCGACACGCTCGCGACCGGGATCATCGGCTTCTACGCCTATCCGGTCAGCGGGCTGAGGCGGCTCGGCGTTCGCTACTCGCAGGACGAGCTCGAGGCGATGTGCCACCTCTGGTCCTATGTCTCCTGGCTGATGGGCGTGCCCGCGCCGCTGCTCCCGCGGACCGCCGGCGAGGCGTTCGCCTACGCCGCCGCCGGCTACGACCTCGACAGCGCGACCGTGCCCGGCTCGGAGGAGCTGATGGCCGCGCTGCTGCGCTCGAGCGCGTTGCCTGCCGATCTGCTGCCGGGGCCGCTGGCGAACGTCGTCAACCGCGGCTTCGGTGCCGGTGTCGCCGCCGTGGCGCGCGACTGGATGGGCGATGAGCGCGCCGACTCGGTCGCGATTCCGCGAACGGCGGCGCGCCATCTGGTGCTGCCCGCGCTCCGCGCCGCGGTGTGGACAGGCGAGCTGGCGCGTGCGCTGCCGCTGGCTCCGTCCGATCAGCGGCTGGTGGCGATCGACTTCGCGCTGCGCGGCGCGCTGGCGCGGCTGGGCCGTCCGCGCCCCTCGCTGGCCCCGGGCGATCTCTAGTCTGTCCCGCCTCATGTCCGTTGACCGTCTCGTCGTCGTCGGCGCATCGCTGGCCGGAATGCGTGCCGCGCAGAGTGCGCGCCGCGCCGGGTTCGAGGGCGAGCTGATCGTGATCGGCGATGAGGAGCACCTGCCGTACACGCGACCACCGCTCTCCAAAGAGCTGCTCGCAGGTGCGCACGAGGCCGACCGGACCGCGCTCCCCGGCCGTGACCGCTTCGAGGCCGATTGGCGGCTCGGCACGGCGGCGACCGGCCTCGACCCGGCACGAAAGGTCGTCGTGCTGGCAGACGGCGAGGAACTGGCCTACGACCGTCTGGTGCTGGCGACCGGCTCGCGGGCCCGGGAGTGGCCGGGTGAGGGCGCCGGCCTCGAAGGGGTGTTCACGCTGCGCCGGCTCGAGGACGCGCTCGCGCTCAAGGCCGCGATCGGCGCGGGCACGCACCTGGCGATCATCGGTGCCGGCTTCATCGGCTGCGAGGTCGCGGCGACCGCGACCGGGCTGGGAGCGCAGGTGACGCTGATCGATGTCGCCGAGCACCCGCTGGTGCCGCTCGGGAGCCGGCTCGGCGCGCGCTGGGCCGAGCGCCACGAGCAGGCCGGCGTGGCACTGCGGCTCGGCGCCGGTGTCAGCGAGCTGGCCGGCCGCGACGGGCGTTTCCATGCGGTTCGGCTGTCGGACGGCAGCGAGATCGAGGCCGACATCGCGCTCGTCGCGCTCGGGGTCAGGCTCAACACCGAATGGCTCGCCGGCAGCGGCCTCGAGCTCGATCGCGCCGGTGCGCTCGTCTGCGACGCGAGCCTGAGCACCACCGATCCCGACGTGCTCGCCGCCGGCGACATCGCAAGCTGGCCGCATCCGCTGGCCGGCGGTGATCGCATCCGCGTCGAGCACTGGACGACGGCCGCCGAGCACGGCGCGCTGGCCGGCGCCAACGCGCTGCTCGACCCGCAGGAGCGAGAGGCTCACATCGCCGCGCCGTTCTTCTGGAGCGACCAGTACGAGCTCAAGATCCAGGCCGCAGGCCTGCCCGGCGCCGCCGGCGAGCTGGTGCTGATCGAGCACGACCCGGAGGGCGGGCGCTTCGTGGCGGCCGGCGCCCGTGACGGCCGGCTGGTCGGGGTCGTCGGCGTCGGCGCCGTCTCGCGGATCGCCTGGTACCGCCGCCAGCTCGATGCCGGCGCCGCCTGGGCCGACGTCGTGGCCGCGGTCGCCGCCGACGAGAAGGCGCTCGGCCCGGGCGAGCTCTGACCACGTTTGTGCCTCCCCCCACAGTGCAGGCCTGACGCCGTGTCATGCTGCACGCATGGGCGCCGGTGCAACAAAGGCAGAGACGACCGTCGAGCACGTCGACGTGCTGATCGTGGGGGCCGGGCTGTCGGGGATCGGCGCCGCCTGTCAACTGCGCGAGCGCTTCCCCGAGCGGACGCTCGCGATCCTCGAGTCGCGCGATGCGACCGGCGGCACCTGGGATCTGTTCCGCTACCCGGGCGTGCGCTCGGACTCGGACATGTTCACGCTCGGCTACCGCTTCCGGCCCTGGCGTGATCCGAAGGTGCTGGCCGACGGCACGTCGATCCTCGAGTACGTGCGTGAGACGGCACGCGAGTACGGCGTCGACGAGCTGGTTCGGCTGGGGCAGAAGGTGATCGCCGGCAACTGGTCGAGCGACGAGCAGCGCTGGACGGTCACGATCGAGCTGGCCGGCGGCGAACAGAGGCAGATGAGCTGCTCGTTCCTTCACCTCTGCACCGGCTACTACAACTACGCCCACGGCTACGAGCCCGAGTTCCCGGGACGCGAGCGCTTCGGTGGCACGATCGTTCATCCGCAGCACTGGCCCGAGGACCTCGATTACCAGGGCAGAAGCGTTGTGGTGATCGGCAGCGGCGCGACCGCGGTCACGCTGGTTCCGGCGCTGGCCGACAGCGGCGCCGGCCACGTCACGATGCTGCAGCGCTCACCGACCTACATCCTGTCGGTGCCGGCAACCGACCCGGTCGCCAAGGTCGCGCTCGGGCGGCTGCCCGAGCGGGCGGGCCAGGAGATCGTCCGCTGGAAGAACATCGGCGTCAGCGTCGCGCTGTTTCAGATCAGCCAGCGCGCGCCGCGTTTCGTCCGCGGTCTGATTCGCAGGCAGAACACGGCGATGCTGCCTGACGGCTACCCGGTCGACACGCACTTCAAGCCGCGCTACGGCCCGTGGGACGAACGGCTCTGCCTGGTCCCCGACGGCGACCTCTTCCGCGCGATCCGCCACGGACGGGCGTCGGTGGCGACCGGCACGATCAAGACCTTCACCGAGACCGGGATCGAGCTTCAGTCCGGCGAGCAGCTCGACGCCGACATCATCGTCACCGCGACCGGCCTCGAGCTCGAAGTGCTCGGCGGCGCCGAGTTCACGGTCGACGGTGAGCCGATCGACCTGCCGCAGACGATGGGCTACAAGGGCGCGATGCTCTGCGGCGTACCGAACGCCGCGCTCGTCACCGGCTACACGAACGCATCCTGGACGCTGAAGGCCGATCTCGTCAGCGGCTACGTCTGCCGGCTGCTGGCCTACATGGACGAGCACGGCTACGCGGTCGCCACGCCGCGGGCGCCCGGACCCGGCGTCGAGCCCGAGCCGTTCCTGGACCTCAAGTCCGGCTACGTGCAGCGTGCGCTCGACCGCCTGCCCAAGCAGGGCTCGAAGGCGCCGTGGAAGCTGCGCCAGAACTACCCGCGCGACGTCTACGTGCTCGGCTACGGACCGGTCGATGACGAGATGGAGTTCGCCGGAGCGCGGCGGCCGGCGCCGGTCGCCGCAGCGGTGTGAGCTGGTACGAGCGCGTCGTCTGCGGCGCGCCGCCGGAGCGCGTCGCGCTGATCGAGCTCCGCCGCGACGGCACGCGGCGGGTCTGGACGTTCGCCGAGATCGTGCGCGGCGCCGAGGCGCTGTCGGCACGGTTCGCCGCCGAGGGCGTCGGTCGCGGCGACGTCGTGATGACCCTGATCGGCAACCGCCCGGCCTGGGTCTGCGCGATGCTCGCCTGCTTTCGGATCGGCGCCGTCGTGCTGCCCTGCAACGAGCAGCTGCGCACCCACGACCTCGAGCTGCGGATCGCCGCTGCGCGCCCGCGGCTCGTCTACTTCGATCCGCGTGATGCCGCCGAGCTCGGCCGCGCGCTCGCAGGCAACCAGCACGTTCGGGCGCTGGCCGCCGGAGACGATCAGCTCGCCGGTGCGGGCGGCCGCGCCGTGCCGCCGGTCGCCGCCGGTCTCGGCCCGGACGATCCCTGCCTGATCACGTTCACCTCGGGCACATCGGGCGAGGCCAAGGGGGTCGTCCACGGCCTGCGCTACCTCGACGGGCAGACGCTTCAGGCCGAGCGCTGGCTGGCGGCCCGAACCGGCGATATCGCCTGGTGCACGGCGGCGTCGGGCTGGTCGAAGTCGGCACGCAACGTCTTCATCGCTCCCTGGATCTGCGGTGCGACCGCGCTGCTGCACGATGGCCGCTTCGATCCGGCAGAACGCCTGCGGATCATCGAGCGCGAGCAGGTGAACGTGCTCTGCATGGCACCGACCGAGTACCGCGTGATCGCAAACCGGGCCGCGCTGCACGAGCTGCCGTCGCTGCGCGAGCTGGTCGCCGCCGGTGAGGCGCTCGGACCGGAGGTGCTCAAGCGCTGGCACGCGGCGACCGGGCTCTTCATCCGGGACGGCTACGGCCAGACCGAGACGGGGCAGCTGACCGCCCAGTCTGCGGGTGAGCCGCCGACGCCCGGCTCGATGGGCCGTGCGCTGCCCGGCGTCCGGCTCTGGATCGACGACGGCGAGCTCGTCGCCGACCCGCGCACGATTCCGACCTTCTTTCTGCACTATCTGGGCGAGCAGCCGCCGGACCCGGACGCGCCCTGGCGGACCGGGGATCGTGTCGCCCAGGACGCCGGCGACCGCTTCCATTTCGAGGGCCGCGCCGACGACGTGATCATCTCAGCCGGCTACCGGATCGGGCCGTTCGAGGTCGAGTCGGCGCTCTGCTCGCATCCTGCGGTGGCCGATGCGGCGGTCGTCGCCGCGCCCGATCCCGAGCGCGGCTCGGTCGTCCGCGCCGTCGTCGTTCTGCGCGATCCGGGCGGCGGCTCGCCCGCGCTCGCCGCCGAGCTCCAGCAGCACGTCAAGGCCGTCACCGCGCCCTACAAGTACCCGCGGATCGTCGAGTTCGCCGATTCGCTGCCGAAGACGACGAGCGGCAAGGTCCGTCGTGCGGCGCTGCGCGGGCAGGACGGCCGCACGCCGCGCTAGCGTCCGCTGTGATGCCGGGCCTTCCCGATGGCGTACGCGCGCTGCTGTTCGACCTCGACGGCGTGCTGACGAAGACGGCGGTCGTTCACGCGCAGGCCTGGAAGCAGATGTTCGACGAGTTCCTGCGCGCCCGTGACCCGGTCTACTTCCGGCCCTTCAGCGACGACGACTACCTGCGCTACGTCGACGGCAAGCCGCGCGAGGACGGTGTCCGCGCGTTCCTGGCCTCGCGCGAGATCACGGCCTCTGAGGACGAGATCGAGGCGCTCGGCGCGCGCAAGAACGAGCTCGTCGTGCGGCTGATCGACGAGCACGGCGTCGAGGTCTATCCGGACGCGGTCGCCTATCTCGACCGGATCGCCGGCCGTGACCTGCGCCTGGCCGTCGTCTCCTCGAGCCGCAACTGCCGGCGCGTGCTCGAGGTCACCGGGCTCAGCGACCGCTTCGAGCAGGTCGTTGACGGCACCGTGATCGGGCGCGAGCGGCTGGCCGGCAAGCCGGCGCCCGACTCGTTCCTATACGCCGCGCGTCAGTTCGAGCTCGGCCCCGAGAGCGCGGTCGTCTTCGAGGACGCGATCGTCGGCGTCCAGGCCGGTCGCGCCGGCGGCTTTGCCGGCGTCGTCGGCGTCAACCGGGTCTCGCGCGAGAACGGTGTCAAGCTCGCGGCGGTCGGAGCGACCGTCGTCGTCACGCAGCTGACCGAGCTGCTCGACCAGGGGGTGGCGCGATGAAGCGTGGCTACGCCGACCATCCCGTCGAGCCGTGGGCGGTGCGCGAGCGCGGCATCGACATCGACAAGCTGGCCCAGAACGAGTCGGTCTTCGCGCTCGCCAACGGGCACATCGGCATCCGCGGCAACCTCGACGAGGGCGACCCGTCGGCGATCCCCGGCACCTATCTCAACGGCGTCCACGAGTCGCGCCCGCTGCCCTACGCCGAGAACGCGTTCGGCAACCCGGAGGCGGGGGAGACGGTCCTCAACGTCACCGACGGCAAGCTGCTGCGGCTGCTGATCGACGACGAGCTGCTCGACGTCCGCCACGGCGAGCTGATCGAGCACGAGCGCTGCCTCGACCTGCGTGAGGGTGTGCTGACCCGCAACGTGGTCTGGCGCTCGCCGGCCGGGCCGGTCGTGCGTGTCGGGTCGACGCGGCTGGTGTCGTTCGTCCAGCGCGGCGTCGCCGCCGTGCTCTACGAGGTGCAGGCCGTCTCGGAGGACATCCGCATCGTCGTGCAGTCCGAGCTCGTCGCCAACGAGAACGGGCACAACGACGGGGCCAGCATCGACGGCGCCGGCGACCCGCGCCAGGCCGCGATGCTCGGGGACGCGTTCGTCGCCGAGGAGCAGTTCGCGCACGGCGACACCGTGCTCCTGATCCACAGCACGCGCGCAAGCCGGATCCGGGTCGGTGCCGCGATGGCCCACGCCGTCGACGGGCCGGAGGGGCTGGAGGTCGACACCGATGTGGTGCCCGACGTCGGTCTCGTCACGATCGCCGCCGACGTGGCCAAGGGGCAGACGCTGCGCGTGCTCAAGTACATCACCTACGGCTGGTCGGCCCACCGTTCGCTGCCGTCGGTGCGCGCGCAGGTCCTGGGTGCGCTGGCCGAGGCCCGCCACACCGGCTGGGAGGGTCTGCGCGAGGCACAGCGCCGCTACCTCGACGCGTTCTGGGAGCGCGCCGACGTCGAGGTCGAGGGTGACGACGAGCTGCAGCAGGCGGTGCGGTTCGCGCTCTTTCACTGCCTGCAGGCCGGTGCGCGCGGCGAGCGGCGCGCGATCGCCGCCAAGGGGCTGACCGGGTCGGGCTATGACGGCCACGCCTTCTGGGACACCGAGACCTACGTGCTGCCGCTGCTCTCCTACACAGTGCCGCAGGCCGCCGCCGACGCGCTCGCCTGGCGCTTCGACTGTCTGCCGGCCGCCTACGAGCGTGCCCACCAGCTCGGCCTGCAGGGCGCGGCCTTCCCGTGGCGGACGATCACCGGCCGCGAGTGCTCGGGCTACTGGCCGGCGGGGACGGCAGGCTTTCACGTGACCGCCGACATCGCCGACGCTGTGCTGCGCCAGCAGCGTGCCGCCGGTGACGAGGACTGGGCGCGCCACATCGGGCTGCCGCTGTTGGTCGGGACGGCACGGCTCTGGGCCTCGCTCGGGCACTTCGACGCCAAGGATCAGTTCCGCATCCCCGGCGTCACCGGGCCGGACGAGTACAGCGCGCTCGCCGATGACAACGTCTACACGAACCTGATGGCGGCGCGGAACCTCGACGGCGCCGCCGATGCCGCCGAGCGCTTCCCCGAGGAGGCCGAACGGCTCGACGTCTCAGGCGAGGAGATCGCCTACTGGCGGCGCTGTTCGGAGGCGGTCTATGTCCCGTTCGACCATGTGCTCGGCGTCCATCAGCAGGCCGCGCACTTCACCCATCACGCGCGCTGGGACTTCGACGCGACGCCGCCCGAGGCCTATCCGCTGCTGCTGAGCGCACCGTACTTCGACCTCTACCGCAAACAGGTCGTCAAGCAGGCCGACCTGACCTTCGCGCTCTACGCCTGCGGCGACCGTTTCCCCGATGCCGAGCAGAAGGCCAAGGACTTCGCCTACTACGAGTCGATCACGGTCCGCGACAGCTCGTTGTCGGCGGCGATCCAGGCGATCGTCGCCGCCGAGACCGGCCACCTCGACCTCTCCTACGCCTACGTGCGCGAGACGGCGCGGATGGATCTCGACGATCTTGCCGGCAACACTCGCGACGGGCTGCACATGGCGTCGCTGGCGGGCGCCTGGCTCGCGCTCGTCGCCGGCTGGGGCGGCTTCCGCGATCAGCGCGACGTGCCCGCGTTCGCGCCGCGGCTGCCGGGACACATCAAGCGGCTGGTCTTCCGGCTGACGATCCGCGGCTCACGGCTGCATGTCGCGGTCACCCCCGGCGAGGTGCGCTACACGCTCGAGGACGGCGACCCGATCACGATCGAGCACGAGGGCGAGCAGATCATCGTCGGCGAGGCCGAGCCCGTGCAGCGTGCGCTGACGCCGCCGCCGAAGCGCGAGCCGGTCAGCCATCCGCAGGGCCGCGAGCCCGGCCGGCGTCGCGTGCTCGAGTACGCCCCGCGGATCATCGGCTACGAGCGGGCCCCGATCGGCGCCGCTCAGGAGCGGCTGCGGCGGCCGGAGCGGTGACGGGACGGATCGCCCGCTGAGCCCGGTCAGCCGCGCAGGTGCAGCGTGTCGTTGAAGCTGCGCAGCTGCCAGCGGCCGGAGCCATGCACGAGCAGGCTCGACACTGACGCGTTCTCGACCATGAACAGCGCCAGGCGTGGGCCGCCGCCGACCGCCTGATGGGCGATCTCGCCGATCACGCCGCCGTGCAGGAAGGCGATCGCGCGCTGTCCCGGTCCGGTTTCGCCGGCGATCCGGCCGATACCGGCCTGGATCCGTGCTGCGAAGGACTCCATCGGCTCGGCGCCCGGGATCACGTCCCAGCGCTGCTCCTCGATGATGCGCCGCGCGATCGGGTCGCCCTCGGCGATCTTGACGCGGTAGAGGCCGTTCTCCCACTCGCCGAGGTGGACCTCGCGCAGCTCGTGGACGACGCGCGGCTCGGTCCCGGTCGCCGCAGCCAGCGGAGCGGCGGTCTGCAGCGTTCGTTGGAGCGGGGTCACGAACAGCTGCGAGAACGGCTCGTCGCGCAGCCGCGCACCGACACGCTCGGCCTGGAGCAGCCCCTCGGGCGCCAGCGGCGGGTTGGCATGTCCGCCCTCGATCAGCTCGAACGGCTCGCCCGGGACGTGGGCCTGCGAGGCGCCGTGGCGGACCAGGAGGATCTCGGTGCTGCCGGCGGGAAGCGAGAACGCTCGCTGCGGGTAGGACGTGGCTGTCACGCCCAGGACGCTAGCCGAGCCGCAGCGTCTGACGCGCACCCCGGCTCGTCGAGTGGTCGGTCAGGCCCGGACGTCCGGGCCTGACCGACCACTCGACGACGGTTGTCCGCCTACCAGGCCTGCGCCCCGCCGCACGCCGGGCAGGCGACGTCGGTCGAGACCGTGGCTGTGAACACGTTGCCGCAGCCGCACTGGTAGGAGGCGCGGTCCAGTGTCGTCACCGAGACGCGGTGCCGGCGGGGGGCCGCCGTTTGGTCGGCGGCCGCCGGGGGAACCACCGCGAGGGGGGGGGGGGCGACGCGGCCTGGGCACTGCGGGGCGCGCGGGCGGGGGGCGCCCGCCTCGTGGTGGCGAGCATGACCTTCGAGCGCAGGAAAGCCGGCAT
>CAZYMM010000018.1:18701-24548 GCA_964648515.1 uncultured Conexibacter sp. | reverse complement strand
TGCGTCGTCTACATGGGCGAGGTCGACGTCGAGCGCCAGGCGCCGAACGTCCAGCGGATGGAGCTGCTCGGCGCGTCCGTGGTGCCGGTCGCGGCCGGCACGCGCACGCTCAAGGAGGCGACATCGGAGGCGATCCGCGACTGGGTCACCAACGTCGCCGACACCCACTACGTGCTCGGCACCGTCGCCGGGCCGGCGCCCTACCCGGCGCTGGTCCGCGAGCTTCAGCGCGTCGTCGGCGACGAGGCCCGCGGCCAGATGCTCGAGCAGGCGGGCAGGCTGCCGGACCGTGTCGTCGCCTGCGTCGGCGGCGGCTCGAACGCGATGGGCATCTTCGCCGCCTTCCTCGCCGACGAGCAGGTGCAGCTCGTCGGCGTCGAGGCGGGCGGTGAGGGGCTCGACGGCCGCCACGGCGCGCCGCTGACCGCAGGCGGCAGGCCCGGTGTCCTGCACGGAACGCTGTCGGCGCTGATGCAGGACGATGACGGCCAGGTGCTCGAGGCGCACTCGATCTCGGCCGGCCTCGACTATCCGGGCGTCGGGCCCGAGCACGCCTGGCTGCGCGACACCGGCCGCGCCACCTACACCGCTGTCGGCGACGACGACGCGCTCGCGGCCTTCGTCGAGGTCACGCGGCTGGAGGGCATCATCCCCGCGCTCGAGACCAGCCACGCGCTGCACCACGTCCTCCACGTCCCGTCGGACTCGACGCTCGACCTCGTCTGCCTCAGCGGCCGGGGCGACAAGGACCTCACGCAGGTGCTGGCGAGGCTCGGCAGTTGAGCGGGACCGAGCGGATCGCCGCCGCGTTCGCCGCGGCCCGCGGCCGCGCCGCGCTGATGCCGTACATGATGGGCGGTTTTCCCGACATCGCGACGGCGCAGCGGGTGGGCGAGGCCTACATCGCCGGCGGTGCCGACCTGATCGAGCTCGGCGTGCCGTTCTCCGACCCGCTCGCCGACGGCCCGGTGATCCAGGCCGCCGCGACGCGGGCGCTCGCCTCCGGCATTCGCGTCGCCCAGGTGCTGGAGCTGTGCGCGACGCTGGCCGGCGGCGTTCCGGTCGTGCTGATGGTCTACGCCAACCCGGTGCTCGCCGTGGGCTTTGACCGGTTCGCCGAGCGGCTCGCCGCCGCCGGCGCCAGCGGTCTGATCGTCCCCGACCTGCCGCTCGAGGAGGCCGGACCGCTGCGCGAGGCCTGCGACCGCAACGGTGTCGCGCTCGTGCCGCTGGTCGCGCCGACGACGCCCGGCGACCGGCTGACGGCGATCGGGGCGCAGGCGCGAGGATTTCTCTACGCGGTGTCGGTCACCGGCACGACCGGTGAGCGGCAGGCGCTGCCCGAGCTCTACGCAGAGACGATCGCCAGGGCCCGCGCACATACCGAGGTGCCGGTCGCGCTCGGGTTCGGCATCGGCGAACCGGCGCAGGCGCTGCAGGCGGCCGAGGCCGGCGCCGACGGCGTGATCGTCGGCAGCCGTCTCGTCCGCGGGGTCGCCGAGGCTGCTGAGACGGGGTCCGATCCTGCTGCCGCCGCCGGCGAGCTGGTCGCGTCCTTCGCCGCGGCGCTGCGCGGCGGGGACGGCGGGCGCTAGGATCGTCGGCCATGAACCTGGTCGCCACGATCGTCGCCGCGCTCGCCCTCTGGATCATCCTCTGGGCGCTCGGCATCTCGGCAATGGTCTCGTTCACCGTCGCCCTCGTGATCATCCTGCCCGCGATCGCGATCGCGATGGTCCGCAGCGAATCGCGGGACTGATCCACCCCAGCGCGCCGTGCGGGTACGTCTACTGGCATCGGTGTGCTGCGCGCTGATCGCGGTCACGAGCGTGGCAGCATGCGGCGGTGGCGGTGGCGACGCCAACACCGGCACCGGGCCGCAGGCGCTCACCGTCTACTCGAGCCTGCCGATGCAGGGGCCGACCCGTGCTCGCTCGCTGGAGATCATCAACGGCGAGAAGCTGGCGCTGGCCCGGTCCGAGGGCCGGATCGGGCCGTTCACGATCAAGTACGTCGTGCTCGACAACGCCGATCCGGCGACCGGGCGCTGGGACCGGCTGCTGACCGCGGGCAACGCGCGCAAGGTCGTTCAGGACCGCTCGGCGATCGCCTACATCGGCGATCTCGACTCCGCCGCCTCGGCAATCTCGATTCCACTGCTGAACCTCGTCAGCCTGCTGCAGGTCTCGCCCGCGAGCACCGCCGTCGGGCTGACGCGCGGCACGGGCGAGAAGGGCGAGCCCGACAAGTACTACCCGTCCGGTGTGCGCACGTTCGGGCGGCTCGTCCCGACCGACGACGTTCAGGCCCGGGCGCAGGTCGCCTACCAGCTCGATAAGGGCTGCACCGCGACCTACGTGCTCGATGACGGCACCGCCTACAGCGCCGACCTGGCGCGACGGGTCACGGCGGCCGCGAAGGCAGGGAACCTGACGATCGCCGGCAACGGCACGATCGACCCGCAGGCCGCCGACTACAAGGCGCTCGGCGACGAGATCAGAACCGCGGGCGCCGACTGCGTCTTCTTCGCGGGGTCGGCCGACAGCAACGCCGCCCGGCTGTTCAAGGATCTCTACGACGCGATTCCGGCGGTGCGGCTGTTCGGATCCAGCGGCCTTGCCGACGACGCGTTCGCGCGTTCGCTGGGGCGCGCGGTCGAGCGGGTCACGTTCATCACCGACGCGCCGCTGAGCACCCGTCTCTATGGGCCGGCCGGACGACGCTTCATCAAGGACTACCGGGCCACGTTCGGGGTCGAGCCCGGCCCGTGGGCGGCCTACGGCTATGAGGCGATGAGCGTCGTTCTGGACTCGATCAGGCGAGCCGGCGCCAAGGGCAACGACCGTCAGGCGGTGGTCGACGCGTTCTTCGCCACCAAGGATCGCAACTCTGTCCTCGGCCGCTATTCGATCGACCGCAACGGCGACACGAGCCGCACCTCGTTCGGCGGCTACCGAATCACCGGCGGCCGGCTCGTCTTCGACCGCGAACTCAAGGGCTGACAGCTTAGAGGCTGTCTCACAATGACCTGGTGTCGTGGCTGGCACGTTCTGCGGCGCCGTTCACCACCCCGCGAGACTCGCCGTACCACCGGTACGGCTTGCCGTGCCATCGGCACGGCCTAGCTCACGGCGCGGCGCACGGCATCCACAGTCCACACCCGCCACTCGCCATCTCATTTTGAGACAACCTCTTCGAGCAGGCCGGCGAGCGCAGCGCCGATCTCGGGCTGGGTGAAGTCGAATCCGGCAGTGATCGCGGCCTGCGGCACCGCTCGCTGGCCGGTCGTGATCGTGCTCGCCATCTCGCCGAACATCGCCCGTAGCACCGGCGCCGGGGTCGGCAGCAGCGCCGGACGGCGCAGCACGTGGCCGAGCGCCTTCGCGAATGCGGCGTTGGTCACCGGTTCGGGGGAGCAGGCGTTGTAGGCGCCGTGCCAGGAATCGTCATCGAGCGCGCCCAGGTAGAGGCCGGTCAGGTCGTCACGGTGGATCCAGGGCAGCCACTGCCGGCCACTGCCGGCCGGGCCGCCGAGCCCGAGCCGGAACGGCCCCAGCATCCGGCCCAGCGCGCCGCCGTCGGGATCGAGCACGATGCCGGTGCGGATCCGGCACGTTCGCAGCCCGAGCGTCTCGGCCGCCTGCGCCTCGCGCTCCCAGGCAACACAGATGCCGGCCAGGAAGTCGCCTCCGGGCCCGTCGTTCTCGGTCACGATCTCCTCGCCGCGCGGCCCGTAGTAGCCGCACGCCGACGCGCTGACGAGCGTCCGCGGGCGTCCGCCGTCGGGCAGAGCCGCGATTCCCGCGAGCAGGTTGCGCGTGCCGATGACGCGGCTGTCGCGGATCCGGCGCCGGGCCTCGTGCGTCCAGCGCTGGGCGATCGGCTCGCCGGCCAGGTGCACGACGGCGCTCGCGTCCTCGAGCGCCGCTGCGGGCGCGGGCGCGGCCTCCGGCTGCCAGCTCTCTGCACTCACACCGAGCGCTGTGGTCAGCCGCACCGCATCACGTGTCAGCGCGACAACTTCGTCGCCGCGGGCCAGCAGCGCCGCGACCAGCCGGCGTCCGATCAGGCCGCCGGCTCCGGTGATCACCACGCGCATGCGGTCGATCCTCCCACAGGCGCCGCCCGACCGGGCGGGCGTCAGGACCAGCGCAGCCGCTCGACATCGGCGGCCGCGAACCCGATCGTGTCGCCGCCGAGGTCGTCTCCGGCTGCGCGTGCGACGGCTGCGACGGCGTCCGCCACGGCGGGCGCGACCTCGCGGTCGAAGACCGACGGCACGATCAGATCCTCACGCAGGTCGGGATCCGGCACGGCGTCGGCGATCGCCTGGGCTGCCGCCATCTTCATCGGCTCGGTGATCTGCGGTGCGCGGACGTCGAGTGCACCGCGGAAGACGCCGGGGAAGGCGAGCACGTTGTTGATCTGGTTCGGATAGTCCGAGCGGCCGGTTGCGACGACGCGGGCGTAGCGCATCGCGTCCTCGGGCGAGACCTCCGGTGTCGGGTTGGCCATCGCGAAGACCATCGCGTCGCGGTTCATCCGCGCCAGCGCCTCGGCCGGGAAGACGCGGGCGCCGGAGAGGCCGATCAGCAGGTCCATCCCGTCGATCGCGTCGGCCGGCGCCCCGGTCAGGCGGTCGGGGTTCGTCGCCTCCGCGTACCAGCGCTTGACTGGCGGCATCGTGCCGTCCTCGTAGTCGGAGCGCCCGGTGGAGACCAGACCGGCCGAGTCGGCGCCGACGATGTGGCGCACGCCGGCGGCCATCAGGATCTTGGAGACCGCGACGCCGGCCGCGCCGAGCCCGATCACGAGCGTGCGCACGTCCTCGATTCGCCGCCCGGTCAGCCGGCAGGCGTTGATCAGCGCGGCCAGAGCGACGATCGCGGTGCCGTGCTGGTCGTCGTGGAAGACGGGGATGTCGAGCGCGGCCTTGAGCCGGTCCTCGATCTCAAAGCAGCGCGGCGCCGAGATGTCCTCGAGGTTGATGCCGCCGAACCCGGGCGCGATCCGGATCACGGTGTCGACGATCTCGTCGGGGTCCTGCGTGTCGAGGCAGATCGGGTAGCCGTCGATCCCGGCGAACTCCTTGAACAGCATCGCCTTGCCCTCCATCACCGGCATCGCGGCGCGGGCGCCGATGTTGCCGATTCCGAGCACGGCGCTGCCGTCGGAGACGACCGCGACCGAGTTGCGCTTGATCGTGTACTGGAAGGCCTTGTCGGGGTCTGCGGCGATCGCCTCACAGACGCGGGCGACGCCGGGCGTGTAGGCCATCGACAGCGTCGCGCGGTTGTCGACGGGGATCTTGTTGCTGATCTCGATCTTTCCGCCGGTGTGGACCATGAACGTGCGGTCGATCGTGTCGACGACCTTGACGCCGTCGATCGACTCCAGCGCTGCGATGATCGGCGGCCAGTCCTCCTCGCTGACGGCGTCGATCGTCACGTCCCTGAGCAGCACGTCGTCGCGGATCTCGACGAGGTCGATCGAGCCGATCGACCCCGCCTGGTCGCCGACCGCGCTCGCGACCCGCGCGAACATCCCCGGACGGTCGGCGATCTCGAGCCGGAGGACGAGCGAATACTGGGCTGAGCGTCGGGACATGGTGCGCAGATCGATCCTAGGGCCTGGCTTGTATGTCAGATCTGGGCAGATAGTCGAACCTCGCGCCCGCGCCCCAGCCACACCGGCGCGGCGCGGCGCCCGCTCAGCTTGCCTGCAAGGGGTGGGTCGGAGCGGCGTGCGGTGAGCCGACGGGCAGGGCAGGGCGGGGCGTGGTGGTGCCCACCCAGCTTGCCTGCAAGGGGTGGGTCGGAGCGGCGTGCGGTGAGCCGACGGGCAGGG
>CAZYMM010000018.1:0-18601 GCA_964648515.1 uncultured Conexibacter sp. | reverse complement strand
CAGGGCGGGGCGTGGTGGTGCCCACCCAGCTTGCCTGCAAGGGGGTCGGCGCAGCGGCCTGCGGTGGGCTGGCGGCAGGGCGGGGCGTGGCGGCCCCACGGCGCGCCCCGCGAGCCGACGGGATGGAGGCGAGCGGCGCCGTGGGGCCGCCACGCCCCGCCGTACCACGAACGCCACGAACGCCACGAACGCCACGAACGCCAGATAGCGCGTAACGTCCGCCGCCAACGTGCACACGACCTCCGACAAGGCCCTCTACCTGATCGACGGCAGCTCGCTCGCCTACCGCGCCTTCTTCGCGCTGCCGGAGTCGATCGCGACCTCGACCGGCGAGCCGACCAACGCGATCTTCGGCTTCGCCTCGATGCTGGTCAAGCTGCTGACAGAGTACGGCCGCCACCCGACCGTCGTGGTCTGGGACGCCGGCCATTCGGGGCGCAAGGAGATCTCGGCCGACTACAAGGCGACCCGTCGCTCGCGCCCGGACCTGCTGCGCGAGCAGTGGCCCCATCTGGCGCCGCTGGTCGAGGCCTTCGGCTACCGCAACGTCTCGGTCGACGGCTACGAGGCCGACGATGTGATCGCGTCGATCGCCGAACGGGCGCGCAACGCCGACCCGCCGGTCCCCGTCGTCATCGTCACCGGCGACCGCGACATCTTCCAGCTGATCGACCCCCAGTCGTATGTCAAGGTGCTGGCAACCGGCCGCGGCATCACCGATACGACGCTCTACGACCACCAGGCGGTGATCGACCGCTACGGCCTCGAGCCCGAGCTGATCCCCGACTTCTACGGCCTCAAGGGCGACAGCTCGGACAACATCCCCGGCGTGCCCGGGATCGGCGACAAGACCGCCGCCGACCTGCTGCAACGGTTCGGCGACCTGGAGACGGTGCTCGGCTCGGTCGATCAGATCTCCGGCGCCAAGCGCAAGCAGAACCTGGTCGAACACGCCGATGCGGCGCGGATGTCGAAGTGGCTGGCGACGATCCAGCGCGACGTGCCGGTCGAGCTCGACCCGGCCGCCGAGTTCGGTCGCGAGCCAGACCGCTCGCGCCTGCGCGAGGTCTTCCGCCGCTTCGAGCTGCGCGCGCCGCTGGCGAGGCTCGAGCAGGCGCTCGACGCCGGTGAGGGCGAAGCGGTCGGCGGCGGGGCGGCCGCGCTGCCCGGTGAGGTCGCGAACGTGACCGGGACCGCGCGCGAGGGCACGCTCGCCGACGTTCGTGCCCTGACCGGCGAGCTCGCGGTCGCGGTGCTCGCGCCCGAGGCCCCCGAGGGGCAGCTCTTGGCGGTCGAGGAGCGCTGGCGCTTTGCGGTCCTGGCGGGCGAGGCCGGCGTGCGCGGTGCGGTCGACGATCCGGCCGAGCTGATCGCGGCGCTCGGCGACCGGCCGGTGATCGTCCACGATGCGAAGGCGCTCGGAACCGTCCCGGCGACCGTTGCGCACGACACGCTGTTGGCCGCCTATCTGCTCGATCCGGCTCGCCGCGGCTTTCCGCTCGCCGAGCTCTGCGAGGAGCGCGGCCTCGTGACCGCGGCGACCGACGAGGCCGTCGCCGTCGCCGCGCTGACCGCTGCGCTGGCCGCCGAACAGCGCGTCCAGCTCGATGAGCGTGGCCTTACACCGGTACTTGAGCAGATCGAGCTGCCGCTGATCGCGGTGCTGCGGCGGATGGAGCTCGCCGGCGTCCGTCTCGACCAGCAGCGCCTGGCGGCGATCCGCGAGCGGGTCGCCGAGGAGATCGCCGGACTCGAATCGCAGATCCACGCGATCGCCGGCCACGAGTTCACGATCGGCTCGCCACAGCAGCTCGGCGCCGTGCTGTTCGACCAGCTGGGGCTGACGCGCAAGCGCAAGGGCAAGACCGGCTACTCGACCGACGCCCGGGTGCTGCAGTCGATCCGCTCAGAGCACGAGATCGTGCCGCTGATCGAGCGCTGGCGCGAGCTCAGCCAGCTGATGAAGACCTATCTCAACGTGCTGCCCGCGCTCTGCGATGGGGATTCGCGCATCCACACGACCTTCATCCAGGCGGCGGCGACGACCGGCCGGCTGGCATCGACCGATCCGAACCTCCAGAACGTGCCGGTGCGGACAGAGCTCGGCCGTGAGATCCGCTCCTGCTTTGAGGCCGCGCCCGGCAACGTGCTGATCAGCGCCGACTACTCGCAGGTCGAGCTGCGGATCCTCGCTCACGTCGCCGGCGAGGAGGAGCTTGAGCAGATCTTCGTGCGCGGCGAGGACGTCCACACCGCGACCGCCTCGGCCATCTTCGGCAAGCCGGCTGAGGAGCTGACGGCGATGGACCGCTCGAAGGCCAAGATGATCAACTACGGGATCGTCTACGGCCTGTCGGACTACGGCCTTGCCGACCGTCTCAACATCGAGCGTGCAGAGGCCAAGGCCTTCATCGACGCCTATCTGGCGCGCTTCGCGAAGGTCGCGGCGTTCATGACGGCCACGATCGAGCAGGCGACCGACGAGGGCTTCGTGACGACGCTGTTCGGTCGCCGGCGGCAGATCCCGGAGCTGCGCGCGCGCAACTTCCAGGTGCGCTCGCTGGGTGAGCGGCTGGCGGTCAACACCGTGATCCAGGGCACGGCGGCGGACGTGATGAAACTGGCCATGATCGGTGTGGATCGCGCCCTCGGCGCGGTCCACACCGATCATGGCGGCGAGTCCGTCGGCTTTGCCGACGGACGTCGCGGTTCTGGCGCGGGCGATGGCGGTGGTGGTTCGGATCGCGCCCTCGGCGCGGTCCACACCGATCATGGCGGCGAGTCCGTCGGCTTTGCCGACGGACGTCGCGGTTCTGGCGCGGGCGATGGCGGTGGTGGTTCGGACCGGGCTCTTGGCGCGGCCCGCGCCGATCATGGCGGCGAGTCCGCCGGCGGAGCCGAAGAATCGCGACTGAGGATGACTCGAGTGCTCAGCACTCGAGTCATCCTCAGCATCCACGACGAGCTGCTGTTCGAGGGTCCGCCGGCCGAGGTCGACGCTGTCACGGCGCTGGCTCAGGCCGAGATGGCGGCGCCGTGGGGTGAGCGCACGCCGCCGCTTGAGGTCAACATCGCCAGCGGCCCGACCTGGACCGAGGCCAAGTAGCGCCTGCCGCTCAGGTCAGACGCGCACCCGGCGCTGCGGGTGCCGCACCGCTGCCGCGGCCGGGGCACCGTGTGCCAGCGCGACCGGGCAGACCCTCGCGTAGTGGCGGAACGTGAAATCGACGACCTGTGGCGGCGACAGCACTCCGAGCACTCCGTCCATGCCCCAACCGCCGTTGAGCGCGATCGTCGCCTGCTGGCAGCGGTAGAGCGCCTCGTACTTCCAGCGGTGCCGTTCGTGGAACGCCGCGTACCGGGCCAGCGCCTGCGCCCGGCTCTTGCGCCCCTCGAACACGGCGCGCAGCTCGCGACCGGCGGCGAGCCCGAAGTAGAGCGCGGGCCGGATCCCCTCGGCGGTCGCAGGCAGACAGTGGCCGGCGCTGTCGCCGGCGAAGAACACGTCGTCTCCGGTCGCGGCGCCGAGCCGGTGCGGGATCCAGTTGCCCTGCCAGCCGTCCTGGGCCATGCCGTGGTCGCCGGCGAGCAGCTCTGTCGGCGCCCGGACCGCGGTCCGCGGGTCGAACGAGCCGACACCGGCCCGGACCTCGTCACCGGCCGGGAACACCCACGCGTAGCCCGGCGTCACGTAGCGCGGGTCGAGCCAGAGCGTCAGATCGGGGGAGCGCCCGGCGGGGTGGACCTCGAGCCCGCGCGAGAGAAAGGCGTCGGGCGGCTGGATCGGGTCGGGGCGCTCGCTCAGCACCCGCCGCCAGCCGAGCGCGTCCAGCACCAGCGGCGCGCGGAGCTCGCCGCGATCGGTCCGCACCGTGTGGACGTCGCCGCGCGTGATCCCGCGGACCATCGCGGTCTCGAACGTGAAGTCGCCCTGCTCGGCCAGCAGCGCGCACAGCGCGCGGTAGTCGAAGGTCGAGAACGTCCACGGCAGCGGCCAGCGGCGCGTGTAGCGGCGCGCGCCGCTGCCGCCACGGCGACGGTGGATCACGATCTCGCTGAAGCGCTGCCGCTCGGAGCCCAGCAGACCGAGCGCCTCCAACCACTCTGTCGGCGCCGCGCAGGCCGACGTCTGGCGCTCGCCGATCTCGTAGCGGTCGACGACCAATACGCGCGCGCCAGAGCCGGCGAGTTCGCGGGCGGCGGCCAGACCTGCGAACGACGCGCCGCAGATGAGGACGTCGCAGTCGGCGTCGAGCGCGGTGCGCTCTGACCCACGCTTGGTGGCACGGACGGGCACGGCCGCGATGGTATCCGGGTCGGCTAACCTGGGCCGTTCATGACCCAGACCACTGAATCTACGACCCCGGAGGCGACCGTCGTCGAAGGCTCGAACGGCCTCCTCCTGGACATCGGGGGACAGATCGTCCCCAACTACGACGCGACGCTGCATCCGTTCGAGGAGGGCGAGGTCGTCAGCGGCCGCGTCGTCCGGATCGACAACGACGAGGTGCTCGTCGACATCGGATACAAGTCCGAGGGCGTAATCCCGCTCCACGAGCTCTCGATCCGCAAGAACATCGACCCGCATGAGGAGGTCGAGCTCGGCGACGAGGTCGATGCGCTCGTGCTGACCAAGGAGGATCAGGACGGCCGCCTGATCGTCTCCAAGAAGCGCGCCCGCTTCGAGAAGGCCTGGCGTGCGATCGAGGCCGCCCAGGAGTCCGGTGCCGCCGTCACCGGAACGGTGATCGAGGTCGTCAAGGGGGGCCTGATCGTCGACCTCGGCATCCGCGGCTTCCTGCCCGCGTCGCTGGTCGACATCCGCCGCGTGGCCGAGCTCGACCACTTCATGGGCCAGCCGATCGAGTGCCGCGTGATCGAGCTCAACCGCTCGCGCAACAACGTCGTGCTGAGCCGCCGCGCCGTGCTCGAGGAGGAGCGCAAGGAGCAGCGCGAGGAGATCCTCGACCGGCTGCAGCCGGGCCTCGTCGTCGAGGGCCAGATCTCGAACATCGTCGATTTCGGCGCGTTCGTGGACCTCAACGGCATCGATGGCCTGATCCACATCTCAGAGCTGTCCTGGTCGCACGTCAACCACCCGTCGGAGCTGGTCTCGATCGGCGACACCGTGCAGGTCAAGGTGCTCGACATCGACCGCGACCGCCAGCGCATCTCGCTCGGCCTCAAGCAGACCCAGGACGACCCCTGGCAGCGCGTCATCGACACCTACAACGTCGGTGACGAGCTCGAGGGCACGGTCACGAAGGCGGTCACGTTCGGCGCCTTCGTCGAGATCCTCGACGGCGTCGAGGGCCTCGTCCACATCTCCGAACTCGCCGAGCATCACGTCGAGAACCCGCGTGAGGTCGTCCAGCCCGGTGACGTGCTGCGCGTCAAGATCCTCGAGATCGACTCCGAGCGCCGGCGGCTGTCGCTGTCGATCAAGCGTGTCATCGGCCAGGTGCTGCCGAGCGAGGAACGTGCCCGGGCGGCCGGACTGCCGACCCCGGCCGAGGCCTCGGCGCAGGCGGCAGCGGCCGGTGATGGCGCGACCGTCTTCAGCGTCGGTGGTGACGAGACGCCCGCAGCCGGGATCGAGGCCCAGGAGCAGGACGTCGAGCCGGCGGCCGAGCAGCCCGCGGCCTCCGAGGACGCCGACGCTGACGCAGACGCCGCAGAAGCAGGCGACGATGGCGCGGCCGGCGAGCAGGGCGGTGAGCCGCAGGCGTGAGCCGCGGCGACGCAGACAGGCAGCGCAGTGAGGGGGGCCGTGCCGAAAGCACGGCCCTTCGCCGTTCGGCGCCGCCGTTCATCGGCCTGACCGGGGGGATCGGCGCCGGCAAGTCGACCGCGCTGGCGGCGCTCGAGCGGCTCGGCGCGCGGACGGTCTCGGCCGACGCCGTCGTCCACGAGCTCTACCGCGACAGCGCCGTGCTGCGCGGAGCCCTGACCGGCCGCTGGGGTCAGGAGATCGCACCCGGCGGCAGCGTCGACCGCGATCTCGTCGCCGCCAGGGTCTTCGCCGACCCCGCTGAGCGCCATTGGCTCGAACAGCAGATCTGGCCGCTGGTCGGCGAGCGGATCGCGCGCTTTCGTAGCGAGGGCGAGGCGATGACGCCGCCGCCCAGGGCGCTGGTCGTCGAGACGCCGCTGCTGTTCGAAGCCGGGATGGAGGGCGCCTACGACGCGACGATCGCGGTCGTCGCGGGGGAGGAGCTGCGTGCCGGGCGCGCGGCGGCGCGCGGCCACGTCGCCGTCGACGAGCGCGCCGCACGGCAGCTCAGCCAGGCGGAGAAGGCCGGCCGGGCGACGTTCGTGGTCCGCAACGACGGCAGCGAGGCCGAGCTCGAGCGCGAGCTGTCCGCGGTGCTCGCCAAGCTCGGGTGCTGAACACGATGGCCTCGCCGGCGTACAGCAGCTCCGCAGCAGGCCGCCGCAGCCGGGCGTCGGCTGCCGAGCGGCGGCGGATCCGGGCCCGGACACGGCGCCGGCGGCTGCTCGCGGCGCTCGTGCTGATCGTGACCGGCGGCGCCGGGATCGTGGTCGCGAGCACGCTGCTGCCGGTCCAGCGGGCGGCGAACGAGCTCGAGTACCCGCTGCGCCACGAGGACATCATCCGCCAGCAGGCACGGGCCAAGGGCGTCGATCCGGCGCTCGTCGCGGCGATGATCTACGCCGAGTCGCGGTTCGTCGAAGGGCGAACCTCGAGCGCCGGCGCGATCGGGCTGATGCAGGTGACGCCCGAGACCGCGCAGGACATCGCGCGGCGCTCCGGCGGCACCGCGTTCCACGTCAGCGACCTGAGCACGCCGCAGTGGAACATCGCCTACGGCACCTACCACCTGCGCTACCTGCTCGACCGCTACCACGGCGCCGTGCTGCCCGCCGTCGCCGCCTACAACGCCGGCCCCGGCAACGTCGACCGCTGGCTGGCTCAGCACGGCGGCAGCCTGACCGCCGCGCAGATCCCGTTCGCCGAGACGCGGGCCTACGTGCGCAAGGTGCTGGCCGCCCGCGAGCAGTACGCACGCCGCTATGCGGCGCAGCTCGGAACCTGAAATACGGAGAACTGGGGTATCGACCCTATTGTCAGATCCGCGCGGATCGGGCACCATGTGCGGGCACGGTTCGATCAGGGGGCTGAACTTTTTGCGGCGATCTGCCGAAAAAGTAGGGAAAGCGATGGGGACAGACACCGAACAGCCGGGGGACCGGATGCGCGCACGCGTGCGCGGCGAACACGGCTCGATGCTGATCGAGGTGCTGGTCAGTGCTGCGCTGCTGATCGTGCTCGCGCTGGCGGCACTGGCGATCATCGATCGCTCCGGCGAGGCGTCGGCGATGAACCGCGCTCGTTCGGTCGCCACCGCGCTCGGTCAGCAGGACCAGGAGTACGTCCGGCAGATGCCGTGGTCCAAGCTGCAGACGGTGATCCCCGAGACGACGCCGGAGGGGACGCTGCTGCCGGTGATCGCCGGTGACAGCGGCTCGGGCCGGACCGTCGCCATCGATGGCATCAACTACAACGTCGCGACGACGGTCGGGCTCAAGATCGACGGCAACGACCGCACCGCCTGCCTGGCCGGCTGGAAGAACAGGCGGGTGCTGATCACGACCACGGTCACGCCGCCGCCGGGGATCAAGATGAAGCCGGTCGTGATGCGGACCGAGCGCGTGCCGGTGATCACCGACAAAGCCGACACCGGCAGCGTGATTGTCCAGCTTACGCGGGCCGACGGGACCCCCGCCGACGGCGTGCCGGTATCGATCGGCGGCCAGGTCGAGAACACCGACTCCGACGGCTGCCGAGTACGCAATGACATCGCCCCGGTCGCGAGCATGACCGTGTCGTGGGGACAGTCCGGTGGCGGCTGGGTCGATCCGAACGGCGCGCCGGTCGTCACCCGCGTGTTGTCGATCGTCGCCGGCCGCACCGCACAGTTGACCGGCCGGTTCGACAGCGCGCGCACGGCGATGACGACGTTCCAGGATGAGGATGGCAACCCCGGCACCTGGAACGCGGTCACGTTTGTCAACGGGGGGATCACGACCGTCTACAACGGCATCCGCAGCTCGCCGATCACCGGCACGCGGTTCACCGACTACAGCTTCGGTGCACTGTTCCCGTTCACATCCCCGTACGGTGTGTTCGCCGGCAACTGCTGGGGCAACGATCCGACGATCTGGGGCGGCAACCCCGCTCAGGGCAACTCCGGCCAGTCGAACGCGTTCTCGCTCGCGGCGTCATCGGGGACGCTCAAGGTGCTGATGCCGCGCGTACGGATCACTACGCCGGCAGCTGCCGGTTACCGCGTCTTCCTCAGGCAGGATTTCCGTTCTGACTTGATGGGGCGGGGCCGCTGCGACAAGCCGGGGGCCGGCATCCTGCCGCCGGGCGCCGACGCCAACTACAACGCCGCGCCGTTCAAGACCTCGACCGCCGCTGTCGGCGGCAACGTGATCGACTACCCGCTGCCCTACGGCATCTACTCGATCTGCATCGACAACCCCGGCCTCAAGCCCGGCCAGCGGCTCAACCTCGGCGCCACGCGCGTCGACAACGTCCCACCCGGCACGCCCTTCTACACCGAGGGCCGGACCAAGAACTACGCGGGCGTCAGCAGCTGGGCGGGCGGCGGCACGTGCGCGGTGGACGGCTCGAACTTCGCGAACAAGGGGCCCTGGAACCCATGAGCCGCACCGCTCGGACCGTCGCCGCCGAAGAGGGTGGCTTCACCCTCGTCGAGCTGCTCGTGGCAATCGTGGTCGGCATGATCGTGCTCGGAGCCGCGCTCGATCTGCTCTCAAGCGGCTTCGGCTCGTCGGCTCGGGTCCAGGACCGCGCCGACGCCGCCGGGCGGGCGCGGCAGACGCTCGACCGGGCCACCACGCTGCTGCAGTCCCAGCAGTGCAACGGCCTCGTCTCACCGGTCACGGCGGCGACCGCGACCAGCGTCACGTTCACCGCCAACACCGGTGACATCACAGCGCTGCCCGTCCAGTACAGGCTCTGGTACCAGCCCGGCGCCCCCGGGCAGGCCGGCGTGCTCAAGGAGAGTGAGTACGCGATGGGCCTCCCAGACGTCAACGGCTACCGGGCGCCGGGCGCCGCGGTCGACAAGGTCATCGCCGATCGCGTCTTCCCCGTCGGTGGAGCCTCGGCACCGGTCTTCAGCTACTTCGGCACCGACAACAGCCTCGACTACGAGCCGCTGGTCAACCTCGCCGACGGCACCGGCACGATAAGCGTTCCCGCCAAGCTCAAGCGCGTGCTCAACGTCCGGATCCGCCTGCGGACGCTGCCGACACGCACCAAGACGCTCGACGACAAGACCTCGAGCGTGATCGAGGCCAGCGCGTTCGTCACCAGCAACCTCGACCCGAAGAACCTCGACAAGGGGCCGCAATGCACCGGCTGATCCGATCGCCGCGCAGCGATGAGCGCGGCTTCACGATGGTGACAGTGATCCTCGCGATGATGGTGCTGTCGATGCTCGCCGTCGGCGCCTACGCCGCATCGGTCGGCGACATGCCCGTCGCCCGCAAGGATCAGGACCGCAAGCGGGCCTACGAGGCCGCACAGGCCGGCGCCGACTGGTATCTGAACATGTTGCGCGCCGACCCGACCTACTGGGAGCGCTGTGCGCCAGCGACCCCGACCGCAGCAGTGCCGCTGACGCTCGAGGGACAGCCGTCGCAGGGGGCCTGGAAGACCGTCGACGGCGATCAGGACCACCCGGCGCCGACCGACTCCAGGTTCCGCGTCGAGATCATGAACGCCCGCCGTGCGACCGGCCCGAGCGGCGGCACGATCTGCGACTCGGGGGCGCCCTCGCAGACCGCGCTCGACGACAAGGGCCTGTTCTGGATCCGCTCGACCGGGGTCGCCGGCGGCAAGGTCCGCTCGATCCTCGTCGGCATGCTTCAGAACAGCGACTTCCTGCGTTACGTCTACTTCTCGAACTGGGAGTCCCAGGAGCCGCAGTTCGCCAACGCGACCCGCAACTGGGATCCGCTGCCGGCACCGAACGGGACGATCGGCGGTAGCACCAACCAGTGTGACTACAACAAGAAGACCCGTGACCTGGGTCCGGTCAACCAGTACTCGCAGCTCGTCTGCCTGTCGGCGCAGTACCTCAACGGCGACAAGATCCTCGGTTCGATCCACACCAATGATGACGCGATCATGGGCTGCGGTGCACAGCTCGGCAACAGCTCATCCGACAAGCTCGAGGTCTCGGGCGCGACGGCGACGACGTGGAACGCCCGCAGCGACGTGACGTCATATCCCGACGCGCCGTTCGGCAAGCTCGCGCTCGGCTATGCGTGCCCCAGCGGGAGCGGCAACCCGAACCCGGTCGCATCCGTGGTCGCTCCGGCGCCGATGTTGCAGCTGCCGCCGAGCAACAGCAAGCTGCTGCGCCAGGCTGAGTCGACCCCGGGCAATCTCGTCCTGCAGGGACAGACCTGCCTGAAGTTCATCGGCTCCGGCCAGATCCAGGTCTTCGACAGCCCGACCGCCGGCTCGCCGCCGGCGACCGGATCGAGCCGGCACAAGGCCTGGGGCCAGAACGCCGGCACGGCCGCAGACCCGCGTGGCATCAACTGCGAGGGTGCGGGGGTCACGCCGCGGACGGTCGCGATCCCAAGCGGCGGGATCATCTACGTCAAGAACGCCGACAACGCCGGCTGCACGCCGCGCCTCGGCCACAACATGGCGACCAGCTACACCAGCAGTCCCGGCTGCGGCGACGTCTCGGTCGAGGGCACCTACGGCAAGAGCGTGACGGTTGCGGCCGAGAACGACATCATCGTCCGCAAGGATCTCACCCGTGACGGTGACACGATGCTCGGTCTGATCGCCAACGGCTACATCCGGCTCTACAACCCGCTCACCGGTGACCCGTACCGGTTCGAGAATCAGGAGGGGCAGGTCCTCGACCCCGCGTTCAAGAACTACAACGATGGGTGCGGCTGGATCTGCGGCGTCTATCCGAACCCCGAGTACCTGCCCTGTGGGCCAACGTTCCTGTTCAACAACTGGTTCTCTGGCCGCCAGCAGAAGGTCCCCGGCTTCACGCCGGTCAAGAACCTGCAGGCCGCGATCCTCTCGATGCAGCACACGTTCGTGCTCGACAACATGAACTGCCCGTTCCAGTTCAGTGCCGCCCAGACGCTGCAGTTCGAAGGGTCGATCTCGGTCTACTACGGCACCCAGATAGGCGGCTGTGTGATTCTCGGCTGTGCCGGCTACATGAACCGGATCTGGAAGTGGGACGCACGCTTCAAGAGCGGCCAGCCGCCGCACTTCATCGCGCCGCTGAACTCCGACGGCCGCTGGACTGTCAGCCGCCGCAGCGAGCAGGTGCCGACGCCGGTCGGCGCCACATAGCGGCGCGTCACGACCGGTGCTCGTAGTCCGAACGTCCAGCCCCGCGCGTGCGCGCTCTGGACGTTCGGTCTAGACGCACGCGCCGCCGGCAAAGTACGCGCGCGTGGGGCCGACATCAGGGGTGCATGCGTGCTGGAGTCCTCAGGCAGTGTCGTCGCCCCGGCGTGATCGCCACGGACGAGCGCGGCTTGATGCTGGTCGAGGTGTTGGTCAGCGCCGTCTCGCTGGTCGGTCTCGGGATGGCGACCTTCTCGGTGCTCGACACCGCTCAGCAGGCGACCGGCATGAACCGCGCCCGCTCGGTCGCGACGTCGCTGGCGCAGAACGACCAGGACCAGATGCGTCAACTACCCTACCAGCAGGTGCTGGCGCGCGCTCAGACCCCGCGCGACCTCGTCGTCGACGGCCGTCACTACACGGTCGTCTCGACGCTGAGCCTGGTCGACGACACGGTCGGCACCTCGGACTGCTCGTCGACGAGCAAGTCGGCCAAGTACCTGCGGATGGTCAGCGAGGTCACCTCTCCGGGGTCGGGCCTCAAGGTGCCGGTGCGGCTGGAGACGCTGCGGGCGCCGAACCTGAGCCAGAATGGGATGGGGTCGGCCGCGGTCAGGCTGGCACGGGCCGATGGCAGCGGAGTCGCGGGTGTCCCCGTTGTTGCCGGTGGCAACGCCGGCGCGACCAACGACCTCGGCTGTGCGTTCTTCGACAACCTGCCTGCCGGCAGTGTGCCGGTCACCTGGAGCCGGGTTGGCTACGTCGACGAGAACGGCCTGACATCGATCAGCTCGGCGGTCGCGGTCAGCGCCGACTCGACCTCCGTCGCGACCGGCAACTACGACGTCGCCGGTGACGCCACCGTGTTCTTTACCGACCATCGGATGACCAACCCCGGTTCGATCGCGCCCGCTGACCGCGCGACCTGGTCGTCGGCGACGCTCGTCAACGAGGGCATCACCTCGGTGCCGGTCGGCAAGCGGCAGTTCACGCTTGCGACCCCCGGCGACCGGCTACAGGCCCAGAACCTGTTCCCGTTCACCAGCGACTACGGCTTCTTCGCCGGCGCCTGTGACGGCAACAACCCCGAGACCTATGTCGACAACACCGGGGTCGCGGCCCGCGTCAACCCCGGCCAGTCGATCAGCGCGATCGTCGAGCTGCCGGCGGTCGGGGTGACCGTCAGGACTGGCTCGACCGGCCAGTCCGGCTACAACGTCTATGCCTACCCGAACACGAACCCGATCGGCGCCAACCCGGCCTCGACGATGGGTGACTGCACGGAGAAGATCTCCCGTACAGGCACCACCTCGGCGCCGGCGCCGCAGACGCTGTCGACCGGCAAGACCGCCGTCGATCTCCCGTACGGCATCTGGACGATCTGCACAGAGAAGCCGGGCAGTGGTAAGAGCTACACCTACGCGGCGTTCAACAACACACCTGACGGGACGCCGTCGCCGCTGGCGCCGACCAAGCTCTCCGGTCAGCGTGCGATCGACCTCAACACGAGCTCGCCCGGAAGCGGCTGGAGCTCATCGACATCGCGGTGCACGTGATGGGCGCGCTGCGGCGCCTCGCGCGGGACGAGGACGGCTTCTCGCTGACCGAGCTGATCGTCGCGATCGCGCTCGGCGGGATCGTGCTGGCCGCGGCGCTGACCTTCTTCACGACCGGCGTGATCTCCTCGGCCCAGGTCCAGGATCGCTCGGACGCCGCACAGCGGGCGCGGATCGGCTTCGACCGCGTGACCTCGCTGCTCCAGGCCCAGGTCTGCAACGGCGTCGGCGACACCGGCACGCCGGTCGTCGCCGGTGACGGCAACACGGTCACGTTCACGGCCGACCTGACCAAGGTCGACGACCCGCCGATGGGCTACAAGCTGCGCTATCTGCCCGCCGGCCAGGAGCTCTGGGTCGACAGCTACGTGCTTGGAGCCGAGGATCCGAACACCGGCTACCGCTCCTGGCCGGGCAGCCCGGTCCGCAGCGAGCAGCTGATGCAGCGTGTCGTGCCCGACGGCGCGACCCATCCGTTCCGCTACTACGGGACCGACGACACCACGACCGGCGACCCGGTCGAGCTCGGCGCCACGGCGGCGCTGACTACAGCCGAGCGTCAGCGCGTGCTGCGGATCGACCTGACGCTGCGCGCGCTGCCGACGCGCACCAACACGACCAACGACCGGCCCGCGACACTGCTCTCAACGCAGAGCTACGCGGGTAGCAACATCGTCCAGAGCCGGCTCGACGAGGGACCACGATGCTGAACCGCCTGCGTACCGACCAACGCGGCTTCACGATGGTCACCGTCGTGATGGTGATGATGGTGCTCTCGATGCTCGGGGTCGCCGCCTACGCGGCCGCGACCGGCGACATGCCGTTGGCCCGCAAGGACCAGGACCGCAAGCGTGCGCTCGAGGCCGCGCAGGCCGGTGTCGACTGGTACGTCTACCGGCTGCGCGTCAACCCCGACTACTGGCTGCGCTGCGCCGACGATGCGGACGACCAGGCGCCGTTGACGCTCGAAGGGCCGCCGAAGGCGGGCGCCCCCGGCTGGCGCACGATCAGCGGCGGCAGTGCCAAGTTCCGTGTCGAGATCCTTGACATCACCCGTCCGAACGGGACCAAGGTCTCGTGTGACACGTCCAACCCGTGGAACACGGCGCTGCAGAAGGGCATGCTGCGGATCCGCGCGACCGGTTGGGCGAACGGCAACTACCGCACGCTGATCGCCCAGCTTCAGCAGACGAGCGAGTTCCTGCGCTACGTCTACTTCTCGAACTGGGAGACGATGGACCCCCACATCTCGAACGTCAACGGCACCGCCGCCGATGGCAAGTCGGTCTGTGACCGGCCGCGCTCGGCGCGCGACGCAATCGGCGGCGGCTGCGTGCAGATCCAGTTCGGCGGCGGCGATACGGTCAAGGGCTCGATCCACACCAACGACGAGACCGTCTACGCCTGCGCGGTCACGTTCGGCCGCAACGCGTCCGACGCCTTCGAGACGACGACCAACACGTGGTATGTCGGCGGCTCGGGCGGCTACAGCTGCTCGGGCGGTCCGCCGGTCTTCAAGGCGACCAAGCGCAAGGTCTCGAGCGTCGACCTGCCGTCGGGCAACCAGGCGCTGAACCAGCTCGCGGCGCCGGCCTACACATTCACCGGCCAGACCTGCCTTGACTTCCACGGCAGCACGGTCTGGGTCTACAAGGCCGGCGGCTCGGCGGTCGGGCACACACCCTGGAAGCAGAAGGACGCGCTGACCGGCAGCGGCTCGATCAAGTGCGACGGCAACTACGACGTGCTGCCGCTGCCGGCCAACGGCGTCATCTACGTCCGCTCGGCCGGCGGCCAGTGCCCGGTCCTCTACGGCGCGTTCGCCAAGACGAGCTACACGAGCTCGGAGAGCTGCGGCGACGTTGCGATCCGCGGCACCTACTCGTCGGGGATCACGATCGGCGCCCAGAATGACATCATCGTCTACGGCGACATCCAGCGGACCTCAGGCAGCGATGCGCTGCTCGGTCTGATCGCCAACAACTACGTCCGCGTCTACCACCCGATGGCCGGCGATCCGTACACCCAGTCGCTGTCGTCGGGCAGCTCCTGCTCGGGGCTGAGCTCGGTGTCCTATCCGATCGTGCACAACATCGACGCCTCGATCCTGTCTCTGCACCACTCGTTCCAGGTCGACAACTACGGCTGCGGCGGCTATCTCGGCACGCTGACGATGAACGGCTCGCTGGCGCAGTACTACCGCGGCACCGTCGGGACCGTCGGCGGCAGCTCGACCGGCTACACGAAGGACTACAACTACGATGACCGGCTGCGGCGCGCGCAGCCGCCGTACTTCCTCGCGCCGGCCAACGTCGAGGGCCGGTGGCAGATCGTCCGGCGCTCCGAGCAGACGCCGGCCGAGACCGCTCCGTAGAGCGCCGCAACTTGGTTTCAAGCTGAAGTGAGCGGCCGTCGGCACGGATTGGGGGCGCTCAGCGCCCCCAATCCGTGCCGACGGCACGCGGACACTACCGTGTCCGTGTGCCGCCATTCCGTCTCGATTCGGCCTATGCGCCGACGGCCGATCAGCCGCACGCGATCGCCGAGATCAGTGCGGCGATCGAGCGCGGCGACCGGATGACGACGCTGCTCGGGGCGACCGGCACCGGCAAGACGATGACGATGGCCGGGATCATCGAGGCCACGCAGCGGCCGACGCTGGTCTTGGCTCACAACAAGACGCTCGCTGCCCAGCTCTGCAACGAGTTCCGCTCGTTCTTCCCCGACAACGCGGTCGAGTACTTCGTCTCCTACTACGACTACTACCAGCCCGAGGCCTACGTCCCGTCGAAGGACCTCTACATCGAGAAGGACTCGGCGATCAACCAGGAGATCGACCGGCTGCGTCACGCCGCCACCGCGTCGCTGTTCGCGCGCCGTGACGTGCTGATCGTCGCCTCGGTGTCGGCGATCTACGGCCTCGGCTCGCCCGAGACCTACAACGACAACCTCGTGCTGCTGAAGAAGGGACAGGAGGTCGATCGCGACGGCCTGCTGCGCAAACTCGTCGCGATCCAGTACACGCGCGGCGACCAGGCGCTGGCCCGCGGCACGTTCCGGGTCCGCGGCGAGACGCTCGAGATCTTCCCCGCGTACAACGAGACGACCGCCTTCCGGTTCGTCTTCTTCGGCGACGAGGTCGAGGCGATCAGCGAGTTCGATCCGCTGACCGGTGAGCTCGTAGCCGAGGATGTCGAGCACGCCGGCATCTGGCCGGCCTCGCACTACAACGTCCGTGAGGGCACGATCGAGGCCGCGGTCACCGAGATCGGCCGAGAGCTGGCCGAGCGCTGCGCCGAGCTCGACGCAGAGGGCAAGCTGCTGGAGTCCCACCGCCTGCGCCAGCGCACCCAGTACGACATGGAGATGCTGCGCGAGATGGGGTTCTGCAACGGGATCGAGAACTACTCGCGGATTCTCGACGGCCGCCGGCCGGGCGAGCGGCCCTACTGTCTGCTCGACTACTTCCCCGACGACTTCGTCTGCATGATCGACGAGTCCCACCAGACGGTGCCGCAGATCGGAGCGATGGCCGAGGGCGACCGCTCACGCAAGCAGACGCTCGTCGACTTCGGCTTCCGGCTGCCGAGCGCGATCGACAACCGGCCGCAGACCTTCGACGAGTTCCTATCGATCACGCCGCAGATGGTGTTCGTGTCGGCGACACCGGGCCAGTACGAGCGCTCGCACTCGGGGGAGATAGTCGAGCAGATCGTGCGCCCGACCGGGATCGTCGAGCCGCAGGTCTCGGTGCGTGAGACCCGCAACCAGATCGACGACCTGATGAACGAGATCCGGGTTCGCACCGAGCGCGACGAGCGCGTCCTGGTCACGACGCTGACCAAGAAGATGAGCGAGGACCTGACCGACTATCTGCTGGAGATGGGGATGCGGGTCCGCTACCTGCACTCCGAGGTCGACACGCTCGACCGGATCCAGCTGATCCGCGACCTGCGGCTCGGCGAGTTCGACGTGCTCGTCGGTGTCAACCTGCTGCGCGAGGGGCTCGATCTGCCCGAGGTCTCGCTGGTCGCGATCCTCGACGCCGACAAGGAGGGGTTCCTGCGCGGTGAGACGTCGCTGATCCAGACGATCGGCCGTGCCGCGCGCAACGTCGACGGCACCGTGATCATGTACGCCGACAAGGAGACGGCGGCGATGCGCGCCGCGCTGGACGAGACCGATCGCCGGCGCGAGATCCAGATCGCCTACAACGAGCAGCACGGGATCACGGCCGCGTCGATCGTCAAGGGCATCAGCGACATGTCGGCGTTCCTGCAGGGCGAATCCAAGACGCCGAAGGGGCGCCGCGAGCGCTCCTCGCGCAAGCGGCGTGAGGCGGCGGCGGTGATGACCCCTGGTGAGCTCGCCGACACGATCGCCGAGCTCGAGGAGGAGATGCAGCTCGCGGCCGAGGAGCTGCGCTTCGAGTACGCGGCCCGGCTGCGCGACGAGCTGCACGAGCTGCGCCGGGACCTTGCGCGTCTCAGTGAACTCTCGGGTCCTGACCACGGTGGTTGAGCTTGGGTGGTCGCAGGCTCTGAGCAGCGCTCGCCTCCATCCCGTCGGCTCGCGGAGTCTGCTCAGAACCTGCGCCCACCCAAACTCTCCAGAGCCGGTGGCGCCTGACGTGTACGCACCTATTCACCCAGCTTTCCAGAGCGGGTAGCGCCTGAGCTCCGTCAGCCGTTGCTGTTGAGCGCGTGGGGCGTTGCGGGCCGTGAGCAGACTCCGCATTCCGACGGGATGGAGGAATGCGCTGCGAGCGGTCCGCAACGCCCCACGCCTACCGCATGCGCAAGCTAACCGGCGGTGCCAGGCGCGCCGATGTCGACCATCCAGCGGACCCCGAAGCGGTCTGTGAGCTGGCCGAACTCGTCGCCCCAGGACATCGCCTCCAGCGGCCGGGTGACCTCCGCACCTTCGCTGAGCCCCGCCCAATACTCCCTGAGCCGGTCCTCGTCGCCGCTGATCGAGACCATGATCCGGTCACCGATCGTGCCTTCGCTGCCGTCCGAGGCCATCAGCGTGTACCCGGCCTCGGTGTCGAGGCGGCCGTGCATCACGTTGTCGGCAGGCATCTGGTCGCCGGCGCCGAGATCGCCGAAGGTCATGATCGTGAGTTCGCCGCCGAAGATGCCGTGGTAGAAGGTCAGCGCCTCCCGTGCGGTGCCGGGGAACAGGAGGTAGGGGTTGAGACGGGTCGTCATCGACCGATCGTAGTTGTGGGTCTGTGGCCTGTCGAGGCTGCGCGCCGTCGTCAACGCGCTCTACACCGATGGCTCTATCGTGGCGGCGATGGGCAGACGCCGGGGAGGACTGATCGCACGGCTGCGCCGCACCGCACCGGCAGAGCCGCTGCCGCTTCCGGCTGCCGATCCCGAGCCGCCGCGGCTGCCGGAGGGGGCGCCCGCGGTGGCCGAACGCGTCCGTGAGATCGTCGAGGCCGCCGAGCGCAACGCGGTCGAGATCGAGCGCTTCGCACAGGCCGAGGCCGAGCGAATCCGCGCCAAGGCGCTGGCCGAGGGCGAGCGCCACCTCGCCGCGCTGCGCGAGCGTACACGGGCCGTCGAGGAACGGACACGGCTGCTCGAGCACTCGATCGCACGGCTGACCGCCGCGGCCGGGGAGGAGGCGCGGACGTTGGGCATCGATC
>CAZYMM010000017.1:0-25655 GCA_964648515.1 uncultured Conexibacter sp. | reverse complement strand
ATCAAGCTCTGGTTCTCGGTCTCACCGAAGGAGCAGGCGTCGCGCTTCGCCTCGCGCGCCGACGATCCGGTCAAGCAGTGGAAGCTGTCTCCGACCGACCGCGCCAGCCTCGACAAGTGGGACGCCTACACCGAGGCCAAGGAGACGATGTTCTTCTACACAGACACCCGGCATGCGCCCTGGACCGTCGTCAAGAGCAATGACAAGAAACGCGCGCGGCTCGAGGCCATGCGCTATGTGTTGGGGCGCTTCGACTACCCCGAGAAGGACGAAGCCGCGATCGGCAAGCTCGACAAGAAGCTCGTCGGCCGCGGTTCGAAGATCTTCGAGGTGGGCGAGGCGGCCACCAAGCGACCGCGCTCACGCGCATAGAGGGAATCAAAGCAAGACATGAGGATCGGGATCATCATCGGGTCGGTCCGCAACGGACGTAAGGGCGAGGCTGTCGGGCGCTGGGTGCACGAGCTGGCCTCCGCACGCGGCGACGCCGAGTACGAACTGATCGACCTCAAGTCTCTCGGCGTGCCGATGCTGACGGCGCCGACGATGCCGAGCGCGGCGAACCGCGTCTACGACGAGCCCGAGGTACGTGCCTGGAGCAAGGCGATCGATGGCTGCGACGGCTTCGTCTTCGTCACCTCCGAGTACAACCACGGGGTTCCTGGTGCGTTCAAGAACGCGATCGACTCGCTCGGCCCCGAGTGGGTCGGCAAGACCGTCGGCTTTGTCTCCTACGGCGCCGACAACGGGATCCGCGCCGTCGAGCAGTGGCGCCAGATCGTCGCCAACTTCCAGATGGTCGACGTGCGCGCGATCTGCCCGCTGTCGAACTTCACCGACTTCGACGAGGACGGGTTCGCTCCCGCTGAGCGTCGTGCCGGCGAGGTCGGGACCGTGCTCGATCAGCTCGTGGCGATGACGGCGCGGCTCACGGCCTGAGGCGCCCGTCCTGCAACCTCAGCCACGCTCGCGCCGTCGCTGATCGCGCGTCGGCTCGGGCGGGGTCGCCAGGTGCCACTTGTCGCAGAACGAACAGCGGTAGGCGATCAGTCCGAACTCGCGCGCCTCGGCCTCGGCGATGATGTGGCTCTCATAGCCGCGCTTGGGCCGGCCGTCGCGGCGGAAGTGCTCGCCGAGAATCCGTCGCTCAGCCATCAGCGGACACGGTGCGCGCCGCTGTAGACCTCGACGCGGTCACCGCCACGGGCAAAGCCGCAGAGCGTGATCCCGCGGTCGGCGGCGAGCGCGATCGCCAGCGAGGTCGGTGCGCCGACACCCACCAGGATCGGGCAGCCGGCGATCGCCGTCTTCTGCACGAGCTCGAATGCGAGCCGCCCGGTTACGCACAGGATTCGGTCACTCAGCGGCAGCGCACCGGCCAGCGCCTGCGCGCCGATCACCTTGTCGAGCGCATTGTGGCGGCCGACGTCCTCACGCTCACAGATCAGCGTGCCGTCAGCATCGAACAGGCCGGCCGCGTGCATCCCGCCGGTCGCCTTGAACCCGGGCTGGGCGAGGCGGTCCGGCAGCGACGCGAGCAGCGATCCGTCGATGACGAGGTCGTCATCGATCGCGGCCGCCAGCACCGCGATCTCCTCCAGCGCGCCCTTGCCGCAGACGCCGCACGAGGAGGTCGCGTAGAAGCGGCGCTCGGGTGCCGGACGCAGCAGCGGCGCGTCTACTTCGACGATATTGCCGGCCAGGTCGGCGGGCGGCTCGGCACGGACCGCAGTGGCATCGGTTGCCAGCAGCCCCTCACCGATCAGGAACCCGATCGCGAGCTCATCGTCGTCGCCGGGGGTCCGCATCGTGACCGCGACCGCCCGTCCGGCGGCTCGGATCTCGAGCGGCTCTTCGATCGCCGGCGGCTGTGCCATCGGGCGATGGAGTATTGCCTGTGTGCAAGTATGCATGTCGTGCCGGCCTCGCCGAACCTCGACCAGTTGACGGCGCGCGATCATGCACGTGGCGGGCCGAACGCGCTCCAGCGCCTGAGCGCGCTGGTCGCCGCCGGCGAGCAGATCGATGCCGACGCGATCCGCTCCGTCGCGGCCGATTCGGGCCTGCCGGAGGCGTTCGTCCATGGGATCTCGACCTTCTACGACGACCTCTTGATTCCGCGCGCCGAGCGCACGATCCGGGTCTGCAGCGGCACCGCCTGCTTCGCCCAGACCGGCGGCACCCACGGCGCGGAGCTGGCGCGGATGCTCGATGGGCAGGAGGGGGTCGCCCTCAGCGAGACCGTCTGCCTCGGCATGTGTCACAGCGGCCCCGCCGTCCGCAGCGGCGATGCCGTCGACGCCGGCCCCGGCGTGCTCAAGCGTGTCGCCGCCGGGGTGGTCCGCGACGCGCCCGAGCCGCATCCGCGGTCGATCCTCGACGGTGGAGGCCTGCTCGGCCACGAGCCGGGGACCGGTCTTGCGCGAGCTCGCGAGCTGACGCCGGACGCGGTGATCGAAGAGCTGTCGGCCTCGGGCCTGACCGGGCGCGGCGGCGCCGGGTTCCCGGCCGGCCGCAAGTGGCGGTTCGTGCGTGACGCGGACGGCGACGAGAAGGTCGTCGTCGTCAACGGCGACGAGGGCGATCCCGGCTCCTACATCGACAAGATGCTGATGGAGCAGCGGCCGGAGCTGCTGCTCGAAGGTGTCGCGATCGCGGCGCACGCGATCGGCGCCCGCCGCGCCTACGTGCTGGTCCGCAGCGAGTACCCGCACGCCGGGCCGGCGCTGGAGGCGGCCCTGACGGCGGCCGATCTCGACGGGCTCGAGGTCCGCGTGATCGAAGGGGCGGGCTCCTACGTCGTCGGTGAGGAGACCGCGCTGCTGTCCTGCGCCGAAGGGCTGCGCGGAACGGTCTCCGCACGGCCTCCGTTCCCCGCACAGCGCGGCCTCTACGGGCGGCCGACGCTGGTCCACAACGTCGAGACGCTCTGCGCCGCCGCGGCGATCCTCGCCGGCGACGCGGGCGCGGCGCGGACGAAGCTCGCCTGCTGCGATGCGGGCTTCAACGCGCCCGGGGTCGTCGAGGTTCCGTTCGGGATCGGCGTCGACGAGCTCTGCCGCGACGTCTTCGGGGGGCTGACCGGCGGCCGTGCGATCAAGGCCGTGCAGATCGGCGGGCCGCTCGGCGGCATCCTGCCGCGCTCGCTGCTGGAGACGCCGTTCGATCTCGCCCCGCTCGCCCAGGCCGGCTGCATGGTCGGCCACGGGTCGCTGGTCGCGTTCGACGAGGACTTCGACATGCGCGCGCTCTGCGAACACCTGCTCAAGTTCGGCGCCGACGAGTCGTGCGGCAAGTGCTTCCCGTGCCGGATCGGCCTGCACCGCGCGCACGAGATGGTCGCTGCAGGAGGACCGGTCGAGCGCGGGCTGATCGAGCCGCTGCTGGAGGCGCTCGAGCTGAGCTCGCTCTGCGCGCACGGCTCGGGGATGCCGGCCCCGATCCGCTCGCTGATCACCCACTTCCCGCAGGAGCTGGGGCTGCGATGAGGCTCTCGGTCGATGGGATCGAGGTCGACGTCGCCGCCGGCGCGACGATCCTCGACGCCTGCCGCGCAGCCGGTCGCGACGTGCCGACGCTCTGCTTCGACGAGCGGCTGGCCCCGTTCGGCGCCTGTCGTGTCTGTCTGGTCGCCGTCGACGGCTCGCCCGGCCCGGTGACGTCGTGTACGACGCCGGCCGCCGACGGCATGGTCGTCGACACCGGTGACGAGCGCGCCCGGCGGGTCGCCGGCGCCGTCGTCGAGCTGGTGCTCTCGGAGCTGCCGCGCGCGCCTGCGCCGCACACCGAACTCGCCGCCGTCGCCCGTTCGCTCGGTGTCAGCGCGCCGCGCTGGACCGGCGAGCAGCGCGAGGTGCGCCATCAGCACGACCATCCCTATCTGGCGCTCGAGCACGAGCTCTGCATCTCGTGCGGGCGCTGTGTGCGGATCTGCGACGAGGTCCAGGGCACGTTCGCGCTGACGATGGTCGGCCGTGGCTTTCACGGCGGCGTCGCCGCCGGCATCGACGAGGGCTTCCGCGATTCGGTCTGCGTGTCCTGCGGCGCCTGTGCCGACACCTGCCCGACCGGTGCGATCACCGAGCTGTCGCTGCTCGACCTTGCGATGGAGGCATGACGATGTTCGACCGTGAGACGACCACGACCTGCGGCTACTGCGGCGTCGGCTGCCGGCTCGAGACGCACGCCGCCGGCGACCGGATCATCTCGATCACGCCCGCGCTCGACGGGCCTGCGAACCGCGGCCATGCCTGCCTGAAGGGGCGGTTCGCCCACCGCTTCACGCGCTCCGCCGATCGCCTGACGACACCGCTGATCCGCGACCGGTCGGGGCAGCTGCAGCGCGCGAGCTGGGACGAGGCGATCGCGCTGATCGCCTCACGGCTCGGTCAGATCAAGGCCGATCACGGTCCCGACGCGATCGCGGGCCTGGCCTCCTCGCGCGCGACCAACGAGGACTGCTACGCGATGGCGCGCTTGATTCGCGGGGCGATCGGAACCAACAACATCGACAACTGCTCGCGCGTCTGCCACTCGCCGACCTCGTACGCGATGGGCCGCTGCTTCGGGATGTCGGGGTCGACCGGCTCGTTCGATGACATCGACCGTGCCGACGCGATGCTGCTGATCGGGGCCAACCCGACCTCCGCGCACCCGGTGGTCGGGGCCCGGATCAAGCAGGCGGCGCTGCGCGGCACCAAGCTCGTGACGATCGACCCGCGCCGGATCGAGCTCTCGGACTACGGCGTGCTGCATCTGGCACCACGGGCCGGCACGAACGCCGCGGTCGTGCTCGGTCTCGCCCACGTGCTCGAGCGCGACGGGTTCGTCGATCACAGCTTCGTCGCCGCCCGGACCGACGGCTATGAGCTCTTCTCCGAGCTGATCGCAGGCTACGACCCGGCGACGGTGCAGGAGATCACCGGCATCGACGCCGCCGACCTTCAGGCCGCCGCCTGGATCTACGGCGAGGCCGCCGAGGCGTCGTGGTTCTGGGGGCTCGGCGTCACCGAGCACCGCTACGGCTCGGAGGTCGTGCAGCTGATCTGCTCGGCGGCGATGATGACCGGCAAGGTCGGCCGGCCGGGCAGTGCGCTGCTGCCGCTGCGCGGGCAGAACAACGTCCAGGGCTCGAGCGACATGGGTGCGCTGCCCGACACCTACACCGCCTACCGCCCGGTCGGCGACGAGCAGGTCGCACGGTCGTTCGAGGCGGCCTGGGGCGTCCCGCTGTCGCGCGAGCCGGGGCTCAAGTCGCCGCAGATGTTCGATGCGGCGGTGGCCGGTGAGCTGCGCGCGATCTACATCTTCGGCGAGGACATCGCGCAGAGCGATCCCGACACCGCCCACGTCATCGCCGCGCTGCAGGCGCTGGAGTTCGTCGTCTGCCAGGAGATCTTCCTCAACGAGACGACGAAGTTCGCGGACGTCGTGCTCCCGTCCTCCTCCTATCTGGAGAAGGAGGGCACGTTCACGAACGCCGAGCGCCGGATCCAGCTGGTCACCCCGGCGCTCGATCTGCCCGGCGAGGCGCGTCGCGACCTCGACATCATCATGTCGGTCTCTGCCGCGCTTGGGCACGAGATGGGGTACGCCGGCTCGGCTGCGGTGATGGACGAGATCGCGGCGCTGACACCCGACTTCGCCGGCGTCTCGCATGCGCGGCTGGGCCGGACCGGGCTGCAGTGGCCGGTCGCCGCCGACGGCACCGACGCCCCGATCCTCTACGAGCACGAGTTCGCGCTGCCGGGCGGCCGCGGGCGGTTCGCGGCGCTGCCCTACAAGGCTCCCGGCGATGCGACCGACGACGAGTTTCCGCTCGTGCTCGTGACCGGACGGATCCTCGAGCACTACAACGCGGGCACGATGACACGACGTACCGGCAACGGCGAGCTCGTCACCTGCGACCTGCTCGAGATCCACCCGAGCGACGCCGAGCGGCTGTGGGTCGCTGACGGCGAGATCGTCTCGGTCCGCTCGCGTGTCGGCCGCACCGAGCTGCGGGCGAACGTGACCGAGCGGATCGAGCCCGGCCACGTCTTCACGACCTTCCACTTCCCTGAGACGCGCACCAACCTGCTCGTCGGCCAGTCGGTCGACGTCAACACCGCGTGCCCGGAGTACAAGGTCGTCGCCGTCGACGTGCGGCCGGTCGCCGAGCTCCCCGCGCGCACGCCTGCGCTCGCCTGAACCGCCCCCCCGCCGAACAGGCCAGATACGCCGTCAGGACGTGCACTTTGGCCTGTTCGGCGGGCCGGTGTCAGGGGAGCCGGGGCGGTGCGCTGCGGTAGCTCGCCGGGGTCGCCGACAGGCGGATCGGGTTGCGGGTGGTGTTGACGATCGTGCCGTCCTCGCGCGCGGTCTTGACGATCGGCTCGAGCCCGAGCGATGCGGCGAACGCGAACGCCTCGCCGATGTCGTTGACGACGCCGGCCGGGACGCGCGCCGCGGCCAGCAGCTCTGCCCACTCGGCGGCCGTGCGGGCGGCGAGGGCGGCGGCCAGCTCGCCGTGCAGCGCCGCGCGGTTGGCCACCCGCGCCGGGTTGGTCGCAAAGCGCTCCTCGGACGCAAGCTGGGGCACGCCTGCGACCTCACACAGCGTCGTGAACTGGCGGTCGTTGCCGACCGCGAGCACAAGCTGCGTGCCGTCCGCGCAGGAGATCGTCTCGTAGGGCGCGATCGACGGGTGCACGTTGCCGAGCCGCGATGCGACGACGCCGCCGGCGGTGAACGCCGAGCCCTGGTTCACCAGCGCGGCGAGCACCGACGAGAGCAGGTCGACCTCGACCCGCTGGCCCTCGCCGGTCGCGTCACGATGACGCAGCGCCGCCAGGATCCCGACCGTCGAGAACAGCCCGGCGAGCACGTCGACCAGCGCCACGCCGACCTTCTGCGGCTCGCCGCCGGGCTCGCCGGTGATCGACATCAGACCGCCCTGGGCCTGGGCGACGAAGTCGTAGCCGGGCAGCGCGGCTCCGGGGCCGCTCGAGCCGTAGCCGGTGATCGCGCAGTAGACGAGCCCGGGTCGCGTGGCGACGAGCTGCTCGTAGCCGAGCCCGAACGACTCCATCAAGCCCGGGCGGAAGTTCTCGACGACGACGTCGGCCTCGGCCGCGAGCGCCCGCGCCTGCGCGATCCCGGCGTCGCTGCCGAGGTCGATCAGCGCGCTCTCCTTGTTGCGGTTGACCGACAGGAAGTAGGTCGCCTCGCCGGCCTCGTCATAGGGCGGGCCCCAGTGCCTGGTGTCGTCGCCGGACCCGGGCCGCTCGACCTTGATCACACGGGCGCCGAGGTCGCCGAGCAGCATCGTCGCGAACGGTCCGGCGAGCACACGCGAGAAGTCGAGGATCGTCAGGTCAGCGAGGGCGCCGGGCATCGTGGACGACAGTGTAGTAATCTTCGATCTTCGAAGATTTGTCCCGCCCTCGACCTCGGACCGAACGACCCATGTCACAGACCAAAGCTGCGGCGTCGGCGATCAACCCCGCCGACTACCTCAACATCGACCACCTGCTCAGCGACGAGGAGCGCGACATACGCGACGCGGTCCGCGCGTTTGTGCGCGCCGAGATCGTCCCCTACGTCGGCGAGTGGTACGAGGACGCCACCTTCCCGAGCCGCGAGCTCGCGCCCCGGCTCGGCGAGCTCGGGGTACTCGGGATGCACCTCGATGGCTACGGCTGCGCCGGCGCGTCGGCGACCGCCTACGGGCTTGCCTGCCTCGAGCTCGAGGCCGGTGACAGCGGCCTGCGATCGCTGGTCTCCGTCCAGGGCTCGCTGGCGATGTTCGCGATCTGGCGCTGGGGCTCGGAGGAGCAGAAGCAGCAGTGGCTGCCGCTGATGGCCGCTGGTGAGGCGATCGGCTGCTTCGGTCTGACCGAACCCGATGCCGGCTCTGACCCGGGGGCGATGCGCACCCGCGCCCGTCGCGACGGTGACGACTGGATCCTGCACGGTTCGAAGATGTGGATCACCAACGGCTCGGTCGCCGACGTCGCGGTCGTCTGGGCCGCCACCGATGACGGCATCCGCGGTTTCCTGGTCCCGGCCGGGACGCCGGGCTTCAGCACCCAGGACATCCACAAGAAGCTGAGCCTGCGCGCGTCGATCACCAGCGAGCTGCTGCTCGACGACGTCCGTCTGCCGCAGAGCGCGTTGCTGCCCGAGGCCACGAGCCTGCGCGGGCCGCTCTCCTGCCTCAACGAGGCCCGCTACGGGATCGTCTGGGGCGCTGCCGGCGCCGCCCGCGCCTGCATGGAGTCGGCGCTCGATTACGCCAAGGAGCGGACTGCGTTCGGGCGGCCGATCGCGGCAACCCAGATCCAGCAGCAGAAGCTCGCTGACATGGCGGTGCGCGTGAACCGCTCGACGCTGCTGGCACTGCACCTCGGCCGGCTCAAGGACGACGGCCTGATCGCCTCCGAGCACGTCTCGATGGGCAAGCTCAACAACGTCAACGACGCGCTCGACGTGGCCCGCAGCGCCCGCCAGGTGCTCGGCGCCAACGGCATCACGCTCGAGTACCCGGTGATCCGGCACATGAACAACCTCGAGTCGGTTGTGACGTACGAGGGCACGGCCGACGTCCACGCGCTCGTCGTCGGTGGCGCGCTGACCGGGATCCAGGCGTTCCGGTGAGCGCGGTGCAGAGTCCGGAGATCACCCGGGCCGGAGTCGTCGGCGGCGGCATCATGGGCTCGGGCATCGCCGAGGTCTGTGCGCGGGCCGGCGTCGACGTCGTCGTGCTCGAAGCCGATCAGGCCGCAGCCGACCGGGCCCGTGAGCGGATCGGCAGGTCGGTCGAGCGGGCTGCCTCACGCGGCAAGCTCGACCGCGCCGACGCCGATGCGACGCTCGCGCGGGTGCTGACGACGACCGACCGCGATGCGCTCGCCGACCGCGAGATCGTGATCGAGGCGATCGTCGAGAACAAGCAGGCCAAGCTCGACACGTTCACGATGCTGGCCGCGGTCACCGGCGAGGACGCGATCCTGGCGTCGAACACCTCGTCGATTCCGATCGTCGAGCTCGGTGTCGCCGCCGGGGATCGCGGCAGCCATGTGCTCGGCCTGCACTTCTTCAACCCGGTTCCCGTGCTGCGCCTGGTCGAGGTGATCCCGTCGCTGCTGACCGCACCGGCGGTCACCGCACGTGCGCGGGCGTTCGCTGAGGAGCAGCTCGGCAAGGATCCGATCGATGCGCCTGATCGCGCCGGCTTCACCGTCAACGCGCTGCTGATCCCGTACCTGCTGTCGGCGATCCGGATGTTCGAGCAGGGCCTTGCGACCGCTGAGGACATCGACAACGGGATGGTCAAAGGCTGTGCGCACCCGATGGGGCCGCTCGCGCTCGCCGACCTGATCGGGCTCGACACCGTCCAGGGGGTCGCGGAGACGCTCTACGCCGAGCACCGCGAGCAGCTGTTTGCGCCGCCGCCGCTGCTGCAGCGCTTGGTCTCGGCCGGGCTGCTCGGCCGCAAGAGCGGTCGCGGCATCTACGACTACGGCGACCGGCAATGACCGTGGCGGCGCCGGCGACGACCCAGCAGTACGCGCTCGACCGGCTCCGCGAGCTGATCGCCGGCGGTGCGCTGGTCCCCGGCGGCCGCGTCAACCAGGAGGATGTCGCCGGCGAGATCGGCGTCAGCGTCGGCTCGGTGCGCGAGGCGCTGCGCGTGCTCGAGCAGGAGGGGCAGCTGACCTATCTGCCCCGGCGCGGCTACTTCGTGACCGAGCTGCGGATCGAGGACCTCGAGGAGATCTACGCGCTCCGCCGGCTGCTCGAGGAGCGCTCGGCCCGCGCGGCGCTGCCGACGCTGACGAGCGAGGACCTGGACCGGATCGACGAGGCCGCCGCGGCCTGCGCCGACGCTGTCGAGCAGGGCGACGTCGCGGCCGAGCTGGCGGCCAACCGCCGCTTCCACCTCGCGATCCTGGCCGCACCCGGCCAGCCGCACACCCATCGCATCATCGAGCGGCTCTGGGACGCGACCGAGCCCTATCGCGCCCGCTACTACAGCGACCCGGCCGAGCGCCGCGCGTCGCTCGACGCCCACGACCGGATCCTGCACGCGCTGCGCAGGCGCGACGCCGATCGCTTGGTCCGCGCGCTCGACACGCACCGCGATGCCGCGCTGACGCATCTGCGCCGGACGCTCACAGCACCTTGATCGATGCGCCGACCGCGGCGGCGCGCGCGTTGGCGGCGCTGCCCCGCAACCGCAGCCGCAGCGTCCCCGGCGGCGCATCGGCCGCGAGCCGCAGCACCGGGTCGTACTCCAGGTAGTAGAACGGTCGCAGCCGGCCGGCGCGGAAGCAGAGCCGGTCGCCGCTGACGGTCGCGTCATCACGCTTGACGACCGTGACACCGGCCGGCAGCGTCAGACAGCCGACGACCTCGACTGCCGAGTGCGGGCCGTAGGAGCGCAGGCGCAGCGTCACGCTGAAGCGGTCGCCGGCGCCGATGAAGCCGGTGCGGACACGGGCCCCGACCGAGATCCGGGCGGGCATCCGCGCCCGCGGTGCGCGCGCCCCGACCACGGCCGTCGCCGGCGACAGCTGCGAGACGCCGACGCCGCCGTCTCCGGCCGCCGTCGCGCGGCAGCGGATGCGATGGCCGCGGTCGGCGCGGGTCACCGTGTAGGTGGCGGTGGGGCCGTTCTGCAGCACGGCGCCGCTGTCGTTCGTGAACGTGTAGCTGAACTGCGGCGAGTCGGTCCAGCTGCCCGGCAGGCAGGTCAGGACGCGGCCCGGGTCGAGCGGCAGCCTCCCCTCACGATCGAGCGTGACGCGAGCGTCGCGGCCGCCGACCGGCGCGTTCGGCGGCCGGTCGCTGCCGGTGATGAAGTCGCGGATCTCGCCGGCGGCGACGTTGACGTAGGTCGAGACGGTGCGCGGGTTGCAGTCGGCGCTGAACGAGACGAGCCCGACGAGGACGGCGCCCGCACCGCTGCCGAGCACGAGCGGGCCACCGCTGTCGCCGGAGCAGTCGAGGCCGGTCGGCGAGCTGACGGCCAGGTAGTCGGCGTTCCAGATCCCCGAGTTTGCGGCCGGGTCGAGCAGCGTCATGTCGGTCAGCCGGCGCAGTCGGCCGTCGAGGCGCTGCGGGTGTTCGTCGATCAGGCCGAAGCCCGTCACCGACAGCCGTGTCCCGATCCGCAGCACCGTGTTTCGCTCCGGCAGCGCGATCGCCTGGCGGACGATGCCGTCGAGCACGACCGGCTCGGCCAGCGTCAGCACCGCGACGTCGTCGCGGCCCTGCGCCAGCGAGGTGGTGCCGTCAGCGGTCGGGTTGAAGCCCGGGTGGCGCCTGATCGCGGCGACCTGTGAGATCACGGGGTCGTCGCCGGCGCGCAGAACCGGTGCCAGCGCTGCGCTTTCGGGATTGAACGCCGACGAGCCCGAGATGACCGACAGCGCGGCCGGGGCCAGGGGATGGTCGCCGTCGTAGGTGCAGTGCGCGGCGGTCACGACCTGCTGCGCGCCGATCAGGGCGCCGCCGCAGAGTCCACGCCCGCCGGTCCGGATCCGTACCTGCCAGGGCGCCGCGCGGATCGAGATCACGCTGCCGCCGGTGATCGCAGCGCGGGCTGTCGGCGTTGTGGCCGGGGCCCACCCACCGGCCCACCCGTCGGCCCACCCACCGGCCCACCCGTCGGCCCGCGCTTCACCGGGGGCGGCAGCAGCACAGGCGAGCGTCACGAGCACGACGGTGGCGGCGCAGACACGACGCATCGCTGCAGAGGGATAGCCGATCGGTCGGCACGGTGCGCCGGCAACGGAGTTTGACGGACTGTCAAACCGGCCAATATCCTGAGCCGCATGAGTGCTGACTCGCCGACCGCCGCGTCGACCCGCAACGACCTGCCGCCTGCCCAGCGCCCGCTCGACGAGCTGCTGCTCGCCGATCGCGAGTTCTGGGTCGATGGCCCGCCCTACGAGGTCTTCGGTCGGCTGCGCCGCGAATGCCCGGTCCACTGGACCGAGCGGATCACCGACTACCCGACCGAGGCCGGCTTCTGGTCGGTGACCAGGGCGCAGGACATCCGCACGGTCAGCATGGACTGGCAGACCTACTCCTCGGCCCAGGGCTTCACCGGCGCGACACACTCGGTCGTGCCGGTCGAGCTTCAGCAGGCGATGTTCATCGGCATGGATCCGCCGCGCCATGACCGCATCAAGGCGCTGTTTCAGCGTGGCTTCACGCCCAAGCGGATCGAGCGGCACGAGCAGGAGATCCGCGCGATCGCGCTGCGCACGCTCGACCGCCTCGACGGACGTGACCGCTGCGACATCGTCAAGGACCTCGGGCAGCCGGTCGTCTCGCGCGTGATCGGCTCATTCATGGGGCTGGCCGAGGAGGATGACGAGCCGTGGGCGACCCTGATGAACGCGCTGATCGGCGCCGGTGACGACGAGCTCAACCCGGACGGGATCGCGAGCGTCATGGAACGCGACGTCCCGATCATCTTCGCCCGCTGCCAGCAGCTGATCGACGCGCGCCGCGCCGCGCCGACCGACGACCTGACGAGCGTGCTCGTCAACGCCGAGATCGACGGCGAGCGGCTCGAGGACCACGAGATCGTGATGGGCTTCGTGCTGCTGATGGCGGCCGGCAACGACTCGACCAAGGCGACGTTCTGCTCGGCGATGCTCGCGCTGCTGCAGAACCCCGCCGAGCGGCGCAAGCTGATCGACGACCCGGCGCTGATTCCGTCGGCGGTCGAGGAGGCGCTGCGCATGTACCCCGCGTTCGGTCACTTCCGGCGCACCGCGACCAAGGACGTGGAGCTCGGCGGCGCCCAGATCAAGGCCGGTGACAAGGTCGTGCTCTGGTATCCGTCGGCGAACCGCCAGGAGGAGCTCTACGACGATCCGGACCGCTTCGACGCGGCCCGCAACCCCGAGCACATGGCGTTCGGTGGTGGCGGGCGCCACTACTGCCTCGGCACGGCGCTGGCGCGGCTCGAGCTGCGGATCCTGCTCGAGGAGACGCTGCGCCGCTACCCGCAGATGGAGCTCGCGGGCCCGACCCGGGTCTCGGTCTCGCCGTTCACGAGCCAGCTGACGACGCTGCCGGTGACGCTGGGGCCGCGCGCGGGTTGACCGGCTGACGCGTAGGCTTGCTCGCCGATGAGCGGCGATCAACGTGTTCGTGTCGAGATCGGTCCCGACGACCACGTCGCCACCGTGACGATGGTCCGCGGCGAGAAGCACAACGCCCTTGACGTGCCGATGTTCGAGGCGCTGGTCGCCGCCGCCGCGCAGATCGAGGCGACGGCCGGCGTGCGTGCCGTCGTGCTTTGCGGTGAAGGGCGCAGCTTCTGCTCGGGGCTCGACATCGCTGCGGTGGCCGAAGCGGGCGGGATCGACGGCGCCGAGAGCCCGCTGCTGGCTCGCGACGGCGGCCATCGGGGGAACCTCGCGCAGCGCGTCGCGCTCTGCTGGCGCGATCTGCCGGTGCCGGTGATCGCAGCGATCCATGGCAACTGTCTCGGCGGCGGCATGCAGATCGCGCTCGGCGCCGACATTCGCATCTGCTCGCCGCAGGCCAAGCTGTCGATCCGCGAGATCCACTGGGGGCTGGTGCCGGACATGGGCATCAGCGAGACGCTGCCGCCGCTGATCGGCGCCGACCGCGCCAAGCTGCTGACCTACAGCGGGCAGATCATCTCTGGCGAGGAGGCCGGCCGGCTCGGTCTCGTCACGCAGGTCGCAGACGACCCGCAGGCTCGCGCGCTCGAGCTCGCACAGGAGATCGCGGGCCGCTCACCGGATGCGGTCCGTGCGGCCAAGCGGCTGATCGACAGCGCCTGGGCCGGCGCGCCGCAGCTTGCGCTGGAGACCGGGCTGCAGGTCGGCTTGATCGGCTCGCCGAACCAGATCGCGGCCGCGGTCGCGGCGTTCAGCGGCGAGCCCGCGCAGTTCGCCGATCCTGAGTAGAACCTGACTCTCCGGCGGCTCCGGCCGCGGCCTGGCAGGATTGCGGCCATGGCCACAGAGATGCCGTTCAGCTCACTGCTCCGCGTTCCACCCGGGACGCCGCTGACAGAGCTCGACACCCGCGCCACGCCCGGGGTCAAGAACCGTGCCCGAGCCGCGCAGAAGACCGTCGAGATGCAGGCGCAGGTCGCCGGGCTGCAGGAGCGTCTCTACGCCGAGGCCCACGGCGGCCGCGACGGCGCGGGGCGCTCGCTGCTCTTGATCGTGCAGGGGATGGACACCTCCGGCAAGGGCGGCGTGATGCGTCACGTCGTCGGCGCCTGCGACCCGCAGGGGGTGCGGCTGACGGCGTTCAAGGCGCCGACCGAGGAGGAGCGCGCGCATCCGTTCCTCTGGCGGATCCGCAACGCGCTGCCGCATCCCGGTCAGATCGGCGTCTTCGACCGCTCGCACTACGAGGACGTGCTGATCGTCCGCGTCCACGAGCTCGTCCCGCGCGCGGTCTGGTCGCGCCGCTACGCACAGATCAACCGTTTCGAGCAGCAGGTCGCCGCATCCGGGACGACGCTTGTCAAGGTGATGCTCCAGATCTCCCCCGAGGAGCAGCGGGCCCGGCTCTCCGAGCGGCTGACGCGGCCCGACAAGTACTGGAAGTACAACCCCCAGGACGTCGACGAGCGGCTGCGCTGGCGCGAATACGAGGCCGCCTATCAGGCGGTCGTCGATCGCTGCCAGATCGAGCACGCGCCCTGGCATGTCGTGCCCGCCGACCGCAAGTGGTACGTGCGCTACGCCGTGACGAGGCTGCTGGTCGAGCACCTGCAGGCGATCGACCCGCAGTGGCCGCCGGCCGCCTTCGACATCGCTGCCGAGCGCCGGCGGCTGGCGGCGGCCGACGTCTGAGGCTCCAGCCGCCGGCCTTCGCCGCCGTCAGCAGCGCTCGCGCAGCAGTGGCACCACGTCGGCGGCCAGGCGCCGCAGCGCGCCGATCTGGTCGGCGCCGGGGGCGTGGAGCACGAGATCCTCGAATCCGAGCTCCAGGTAGGGCTCGATCCCGGCGGCGATCTCCTGCGGGTCGTCGGAGACGATGAAGCGCGTGTGGGCCCGGCCGGCGCCCGCGTCGGCGACGCGCTCCATCTCGAGCGGATCCTCGATCCCCTCCTTCTGCTCGGGGCTCAGCGCCAGCGCCGCCCACCAGTCGCAGTCGCGCAGCGCCTGTTCGCGGTCCGGTGCGTAGGAGACCTTGATCTCGATCTGGCGGCGGACGTCGCCGGCGGTGCGGCCCGTCGTGTGCGCGCCCTCCTGCACCGCCGCGAGCAGGTCGCTGTACAGCACAGGGTCCTTGCCGCTTGTGCAGATGAAGCCGTCGCCGAGCCGGCCGGCCAGCTTGGCCGCGAGCGGGCCGGACGCCGCGACGTAGATCGGCAGCGGCTGCTCGGGCCGGTCGTAGATCGTCGCGCGATCGGTGCGGTAGTAGTCGCCGCTGAACGTCACCCGCTCCTCGGTCCAGAGCCTGCGGATCAGCTCGATCGCCTCGCGCAGGCGCATCCGCCGCTCCTTGCGACCAGGGAAGAGCTCGCCGGTGGCCGGCGTCTCGTTCATCGCCTCGCCGGAACCGACGCCGAGGATCACGCGGCCCGGCGCGAGCACGCCGAGCGTCCCGAACGCCTGCGCGATGATCGACGGGTGGTAGCGGAGCGTCGGCGTCAACACGCTCGTCGACAGCACGACCCGCTCGGTCGCCTGCGCGGCGGCGCCGAGCCATGCGAGCGCCGCCGGACCGTGGCCGCCGTGGTGGCGCCAGGGCTGGAAATGATCGGAGATCGCGACGAGGTCGTAACCCAGCCGCTCGGCCTCGACCGTGTAGGTCAGCAGCTCACGCGGGCCGAACTGCTCGGCCGATGCCTTGTATCCGATCCGCAGGCTCATCACCGCAAGCATGCCGGATGCGGCGCGGCGGTAGCGTGCCGGTCGATGGCCGAGCGCGTGCGCCTCAACGACGGTCGTGCGGTGTTCGTCCGGCCGCTCGTGCCGGAGGACCGGACGGCGCTGAGCACGATGTACGAGGGGCTCAGCGACGAGAGCCGCCATCGTCGCTTCATGGCCGTCCACCCGCATCTGGGTGAGCAGGAGCTCGACTACCTGACGCGGATCGACCATCGCGACCACGAGGCGCTGGTCGCGTTCGCCGACGAAGACGGTCGTCCGGGTCCGATGGTCGGGGTGGTCCGCTACGTGCGTACGACCGATGCCGAAGCCGAGCCGGCGATGCTGATCGACGATGCCTGGCAGGGCGTGGGGCTCTGCGGTGAGATGCTCGAGCGGCTTGTCGCGCGCGCCTGGGCCGAGTCGATCCGTCGCTTCCGCGCACCGGTCTTGGCCTACAACGAGGCCGCGCTCCGCAGCCTCGACCGGCTTGGTGAGAGCGAGCACCACCGTGTCGGCAGCGAGATCGAGGTCGAGATCGAGCTGCGCGAGCCGGAGCGCCCGGCGCTGCGTGTCCGGCGGACCCGCCCCGGGCGTGGTCGTCCGCGGCCGACGCTGCAGGCGGTCGGGGTCGAGCTGACGGTGCGCGCCGAGCCGCCGGCCGGGCCACGGCACAACGTGCTCGTCGTCGGCGTCGCCGAGGACGACCGGGCTCAGGCGCTGGTGTCGACGGCGGCTGAGCTCGCGCTTGCGCTCGATGCGTCGGTGCTGCTCGTGACCGCGGCACGGAGGCGCCTGGCCGACGCGACGACTACTGAGCTGGAACGGCTCGCAGCCCCGCTGCGTGCGCAGGGGATCGAGGTCGAGACGCTCGTGCGCAGCGGGACGGCAGCTGCGCTGCTGGTGGCCGTCGCGACCGAGACCGGGGCGCGGATGGTGCTGCTGGCGAGCGGCACACCGGCCGATCAACGCGGCGCCGGCGCCGTCCGTGGTGCGATCGGCGATCTCGTCACACGGCAGGCGCCGTGCGATGTACTACTGCTGCGAGGCGTCTGATCGCCTGCTACGACCGGCTACTTGCTTTAGCCGCGCGCGGTGGGGGATGCTGGAGTTGATGATGACCCGAACTGGAATACTTGTATACTAGTGCCATGGCAGCCCGCGTCGACATCGATCCGCAGGAGACCGCCGAGTGGGTGCAGGCACTCCAGGCGGTCGCCGAGCACGACGGCCCGCAACGTGCGCGTGAACTGCTCGAGGCCGTCAACGCCGAGGCTCGGCTGCGTCGTCTGCACGACCAGCAGGACCTCTCGACACCATACGTGAACACGATCCCGCCCGAGGCCGAGGCGCAGATCCCCGACTCCGGCGGCGTCGCGCGCCGCCTGCGCTCGCTGATCCGCTGGAACGCGATCGCGACCGTGATGCAGGCCGGCAAGGCCGGCGCCGGGCTCGGCGGGCACATCGCCTCCTACCAGTCGGCGGCGACCCTCTACGAGGTCGGCTTCAACCACTTCTGGCGCGGCTCGACCGAGCAGAGCCGCGGCGACCTGATCTACATCCAGGGACACAGCGCGCCCGGCATCTACGCCCGTGCCTATCTCGAGGGCCGGATCCCCGAGGACGTCATGCGCCGCTTCCGGACCGAGACCGACCCCGCACGCCCGGGCCTCTCCTCCTACCCGCATCCGCGGCTGATGCCCGACTTCTGGCAGTTCCCGACCGTCTCGATGGGGCTCGGCCCGCTGATGGCGATCTACCAGGCCCGCTTCATGAAGTACCTCGCGGCCCGCGACTTCGGACGGATCGGCGATCGCAAGGTCTGGACGTTCATGGGCGACGGCGAGATGGATGAGCCCGAATCGCTCGGTGCGATCTCACTCGCGGGCCGCGAGCGGCTCGACAACCTGATCTTCGTCATCAACTGCAACCTCCAGCGGCTCGACGGACCGGTCCGCGGCAACGGCAAGATCATCCAGGAGCTCGAGACCGTCTTCCGTGGCGCCGGCTGGAACGTGATCAAGGTCATCTGGGGCACGAACTGGGATCCGCTGCTGGCCGCCGATCACGAAGGGGCGCTCGTCCGTGTGATGGAGGAGACCGTGGACGGCGAGTACCAGGTCTACAAGTCGCGTGACGGCGGCTACGTTCGCGAGCACTTCTTCGGCAAGGACCCCCGTACGCTGGCGATGGTCGCCGACTGGAGCGACGAGGAGATCTTCCGCCTGACCCGCGGCGGCCACGACCCGCGCAAGGTCTACGCGGCCTATCACGAGGCGATCCGCACGATCGGCCGGCCGACCGTGATCCTCGCCAAGACCGTCAAGGGCTACGGGATGGGTCACTCGGGCGAGGGGCAGAACATCACCCACCAGGCCAAGAAGCTCGACGAGCCCGCGCGGTTCGCCTTCCGTGAGCGCTTCGGCCTCGATCTCAGCGACGACGAGGTCCGCGCCGCGAGCTTCCACCGGCCGCCCGACGACAGCCCCGAGATGACCTACCTGCGCGAGCGCCGCCGGGCGCTCGGCGGCTCGCTGCCCGAGCGCATCCACGAGGCCGACCGCCTGCCGGTCCCGGCGCTGTCGGCGTTCCAGACGCAGCTCAACGGGACCGGCGAGCGCGAGATCTCGACGACGATGGCGTTCGTGCGAATGCTCTCGACGATGCTTCGCGACAAGGAGTTCGGGCCGCGCGTCGTCCCGATCGTGCCCGACGAGTCGCGCACGTTCGGGATGGAGGGGATGTTCCAGCAGCTCGGCATCTTCAGCCAGGCCGGTCAGCTCTACACGCCGCAGGACGCCGGTCAGCTGATGGCCTACCGCGAGGACCGCTCCGGCCAGATCCTGCAGGAGGGGATCAACGAGCCCGGCGCGTTCAGCTCCTGGATCGCGGCCGCCACCTCGTACGCCAACCACGGGCTGACGATGGTGCCGTTCTACATCTACTACTCGATGTTCGGCTTCCAGCGCGTCGGCGACCTGGCCTGGGCGGCCGGCGACAGCCGTGCCCGCGGCTTCCTGCTCGGCGGGACCGCCGGGCGCACGACGCTCGCCGGCGAGGGGCTCCAGCATCAGGACGGCCACAGCCATCTGCAGGCGACCTTGATCCCGAGCTGTGTCAGCTACGACCCGACCTACGCCTACGAGCTGGCGGTGATCGTCCAGGACGGGCTGCGGCGGATGATCGGCGAGCGCGAGGACGTGTTCTTCTACATCACGCTGATGAACGAGAACTACGCCCACCCCGAGCTGCCCGCCGGCAGCGAGGAGGGCATCCTGCGCGGCCTGCACAGGGTCGCCGGACCGGGCGATGCAGGCGGCGAGCGCGTGCGCCTGATCGGTGCCGGCACGATCCTGCGCGAGGTGCTGGCCGGCGCCGAGTTGCTGGCGGCGGAGTGGGGCGTCGGCGCCGACGTCTACAGCGCGACGTCGTACACCGAGCTGCGCCGCGACGGAATGGCCTGCGAGCGCTGGAACCGCCTCCATCCGACCGCCGAGCCGCGGATACCGTGGGTCACCCAGCTGCTGGCCGGTGACGGCGGCGGGGCCGCGCCGGTGATCGCGGCCTCCGACTACAACCGCTCGCTCGCCGACGGCATCCGTCAGTGGGTCGATGCGCCGCTGACCGTGCTCGGCACGGACGGCTTCGGTCGCAGCGACTCGCGGGAGGCGCTGCGCAGTTTCTTCGAGGTCGACCGCCGCCACGTCGTCGTCGCCGCGCTGCACGCCCTCGGTCGCGCCGAGGATGCGGCCAAGGCGATCGCCGCGTACGACATCAACACCGACCTGGATGCGCCATGGCTGAGATAGTCGTTCCCGATCTCGGTGATTTCGCCGATGTTCCGGTTGCTGAGTTGTTGGTTGCGGCCGGTGATCTGGTGGAGGCCGGTCAGGCTTTGGTGGCGCTGGAGTCCGACAAGTCGTCGATGGAGATTCCGGCGACGGTTGGTGGGACGGTGTCCGAGTTGCGGGTCGCGGTGGGTGACAGGGTGTCGGCGGGTGATGTGATCGCGGTGGTGGTCGAGGAGGGGGCCGCTTCTGGTGGTTCGGACGCTGGTGGGGCGGCTGTGTCGAGTCCTCCATCGAGGAACGTCGCCTCCATCCCGTCGGCTCCAAATGTTCCTCTGATGGAGGACTCGACACAGCCGCAAGCCGCGTCTGCCGCTGCCCCCGCAGTGCCTGCGGCACCCTCATCGTCCGCTGTAGCTGGGGCTGGTGTGGGGAGGACTGGGGAGGCGGTGTATGCGAGTCCGTCGGTCCGGAGGTTGGCGCGGGAGCTCGGGATCTCGCTGAGCGGTGTCGAGGGTTCGGGGAGGGGTGGACGGATCCTGACCGAGGACGTGCGGGCACTGCAGGAGGGGCGGGCGCCGGGTGCCGGTGCCGCTGCGGCTGCGGGTGGCGGGCTCGACCTGCTGCCCTGGCCGGTCGTCGACTTCGAGAAGCACGGCGAGGTCGAGCGCAGGCCGCTCTCGCGGATCAAGCGGCTCTCACGCGACAACCTGGCGCGCAACTGGGTGCTGATCCCGCACGTCACCCATCACGACGTCGCCGATATCACCGAGCTCGAGGACTTCCGTCGCCAGCTCAACACCGAGCAGTCGGATGCCAAGGTGACGATGGTCTCGCTGCTGCTCAAGGCCTGCGCGGCAACGCTGAGGCAGTTTCCGACCGTCAACAGCTCGCTCGACGGCGACGAGCTCGTGCTCAAGCACTACTACAACCTCGGCTTCGCGGCCGACACGCCGAACGGACTCGTCGTCCCGGTCGTTCGCGACGTCGACAAGAAGGGCATCGTCGAGCTGGCGACCGAGATCGCCGAGCTTTCGGGCAAGGCGCGTGGCGGCAAGCTCTCCCCGGGCGAGATGCAGGGCGGTACGTTCACGATCTCCAGCCTCGGCGGGATCGGCGGTACCGGCTTCACGCCGATCATCAACGCGCCGGAGGTCGCGATCCTCGGCGTCGTGCGCTCGAAGATGCAGCCCGTCTGGGACGGCGAGGCGTTCCAGCCGCGGCTGATGCTCCCGCTCTCGCTCTCCTACGACCACCGCGTGATCGACGGCGCCGAGGCTGCACGCTTCACCGCGCATCTCGCCGAGATGCTCGGCGACTTCCGCCGGGTGCTGCTCTGATGGCTGAGGTAGTCGTTCCCGATCTCGGTGATTTCGCCGATGTTCCGGTTGCTGAGTTGTTGGTTGCGGCCGGTGATCTGGTGGAGGCCGGTCAGGCTTTGGTGGCGCTGGAGTCCGACAAGTCGTCGATGGAGATTCCGGCGACGGTTGGTGGGACGGTGTCCGAGTTGCGGGTCGCGGTGGGTGACACGGTGTCGGCGGGTGATGTGATCGCGGTGGTGGCGGAGGGGTCCGCTTCTGCTGGTTCAGACGCTGGTGGGGTGGCTGTGCCGAGTCCCCCATCGAGGAACGTCGCCTCCATCCCGTCGGCTCCAAATGTTCCTCTGATGGGGGACCCGGCACAGCCACAAGCCGAACCTGCTGCTGCTCCCGCAGCTGTTGCGCCTGCACTCCGAACGCCCGCTTCGGCTGGAGCTGGACATGGAGCTTCGGCTCCGGCCCGGGCTGGAGCTGAGGCTGTGGCGGGTGCGCGGTTGGGGCGGAGGGTGGTTGTGGTCGGGGCTGGGCCGGGGGGGTATGCGGCGGCGTTCAGGGCTGCGGATCTTGGCTTGGAGGTCACGCTGGTCGAGCGCCATGAGACGCTCGGCGGCGTCTGCCTCAACGTCGGCTGCATCCCGTCGAAGGCGCTGCTGCACGCTGCGCAGGTGATCACCGGCTCGGGCGAGGTGCCCGGCGTCACGTTCGCCGGGCCGCAGGTCGACCTCGACGAGCTGCGCTCGTGGAAGGAGGGCGTCGTCGCGCGGCTGACCGGCGGGCTCGCCCAGATGGCCAAGGGGCGCGGCGTCACGGTGCTGACCGGTGAGGCCCGCTTCAGCTCGCCCAACACGCTGACGGTGTCCGGTGAGGCGGTGCAGTTCGATCAGGCGATCATCGCGGTCGGTTCGTCGCCGGTCCGGTTGCCGTTCCTGCCCGACGACGAGCGGGTGATGTCATCGACCGGCGCGCTCGCGCTCCGCGACGTCCCCGGCCGGCTGCTCGTGATCGGCGGCGGCATCATCGGTCTCGAGATGGCATGCGTCTACGACGCGCTCGGCAGCGCCGTCACCGTCGTCGAGCTGCTCGACCGCCTCGTCCCCGAGACCGACGACGATCTCGTCAAGCCGCTTGCGCGTAGGATCGGCAAGCGCTACGCGGCGATCCGTCTCGGCACGCGCGTCACGGCCGCAGAGGCGCGCGACGACGGCATCCACGTCAGCTTCGGCGGCGCTCACAGCGGCGAGGAGCGCTTCGACCGGGTGCTTGTCGCCGTCGGCCGCACACCGAACGGACACGAGCTAGGGCTCGACGCCGCAGGGGTTCGCACCGACGACCGCGGGTTCGTTCCCGTCGACGCTCGCCAGCGGACCAACGTCCCGCACATCTATGCGATCGGCGACGTCTGCGGCGCGCCGATGCTGGCCCACAAGGCGACCGCCGAGGGGCACGTCGCCGCCGAGGTCGCAGCCGGCCACGAGTCGGTCGTCCAGGATGCGCGCGTGATCCCCGCCGTCGCCTACACCGATCCCGAGATCGCGTGGGTCGGCCTGACCGAGCGCGGCGCTGCAGCGACCGGTCGCCGGGTCGAGATCGCACGCTTCCCGTGGACGGCTTCGGGGCGGGCGATCGCCCTCGGCCAGACCGGTGGCGTCAGCAAGCTGCTCTGCGATCCGAAGAGCGGCCACGTGCTCGGTGGCGGCGCGACCGGCGCGGGCGCCGGCGAGCTGATCGCCGAGATCGCGCTCGCGATCGAGATGGGCGCGACAGCCGAGGATCTGGCGCTCACGATCCATCCGCACCCGACGCTGTCCGAGACGTTCGGCCTGGCCGCCGAGCTCGCCGAAGGCACGATCACCGACCTGCCCAACCCGAAGGCCCGCAGACGAGAGGATCAGGCATGAGCATCGGCGTCAGTCACACCGACTTCGTGATCGTCAACGTGACCGATTTCGAGCGCTCGCGTGCGTTCTATGGCGAGACGTTGGGGCTCACGCCGGGAAAGCCCTGGGGGGAGTTGCCGGCGCAGGAGTTCGAGACCGGCAACCTGACGATCGCCGTCGTCGACCCGACCTGCATCGGCCGTGATTTTCCTGGCCCTTCGCAGACGACGATCGCGCTGCGTGTCGCTGACGTCGCCGCCGCGCGTGACCAGCTCGAGTCTTCCGGTGTCGTCTTCTTCGGTGAGACGATCGACTCCGGGGTCTGTCACATTGCGCCGTTCGCTGATCCCGACGGCAACTCGCTGATGCTCCACCACCGCTACGCCCCCGAGAGCTGAGCACCAAGCTGCGAATCGAACTGCGTCGCGAACCGGCGGACCCGGCTGCGGACATGGACGCGGCGGGAACGCTGCTGCGCGCGGTCGCCGCCGGCGCCCAGGAGCCGACCGCACGCCTGTTCGTCCCGGGTCCGACGCTCGCGTTCGGCCGGCTCGACGCGCGTGAAGACGGCTTCGCAGCCGCCTCGGCGGCAGCCGTGCGCCACGGCTTCGTGCCGCTCGTCCGTCACGCCGGCGGCAGGGCTGCGGCATATCACGAGGGCTGTGTGGTCTTCGATCTGGTGACGGCCAACGACGGCATCGCCACCGATGTCGAGCGGCGCTTCGTCGCGACGGCGGAGCTGCTGGTGGCCGCGCTCGCGGCGATCGGCGTGCCGGCCTGCGTCGGTGAGCTGCGCGGCGAGTTCTGTCCCGGCCGCTTCTCGCTCCACAGCGGCGGCGTCAAGCTCTCCGGCATCGCCCAGCGCTCGGTCGTCGGCGCGTCGCTGGTGACCGCTGCGATCGCCGTCACCGGGGGCGAACGGCTGCGCGAGGTCCTGACCGACGTCTACGACGAGCTCGGGCTCGAATGGGAGCCGGCGACCGCAGGCAGTGCGGACGCGATCACGCCCGGCCTGCGCACCGGTCTGCTGCTCGACGCGTTGGCCGAGCGGCTCAGCGCCTGGGCCGCCTGAGCTCGATCGCCACGGCCACCACGACGACGACGAGCGCGACCGCCGCTGCGGCCGGGATCGCGGCAAAGTGAGCCAGATACAGGCCTGCGACCGAACAGCCTGCGGTCAGCGCTAGCGCCGACGCCATCATCGGAGCGATCCGGGTGCTCAGCCGCGAGGCCGACAGCGCCGGGCCGACGAGGATTGCGACGACGAGCAGGTTGCCAAGCCCGTGGAGCGCGACGAGCAGCGCGACGGCTGCGAGCACGATCACCAGCAGCTCGATCCGGGCGACACGCAGGCCCGCCGTGCGAGCGGCAGCGCGGTCGAATCCCGTTGCGAGCAGCCGGTGATGCGCGAGGCCGAGCGCCACGACCGTGACGATCGCCAGTGCTCCCGATGCCACGAGCTCGGCCGTGCCGATCCCGAGCAGGTCCCCGAACAGCCGCTCGACGAGCTCGGCGCTCGCCGGGTCGGCGGTCGCCAGCAGCGCGCCGGTCGCCAGCAGCGTCGTCGTCGCGACCGCGATCGCGGTCGGGCCGTCGATCAGCGGCGAGCGGCGTGCCAGAGCGATCGCGCCCGCACCCGCGATCGCGCCGACGGCGCCGCCGGCCAGCAGCGGCAGCCCCAGCAGCGTCGCCCCGACGACTCCGGGCAGCATCGCATGCGCCAACGCCTCGGTCGCGTACGCATGCCGGTAGAGCACGATCCAGCAGCCGAGCGTCCCCGCCGTCAGCGACAGCAGCAGCAGCTCGATCAGTGCCCGCACCATCGCCGGGTCGCGCCATGGCTCGGCGAGCACGCTCAATGCGTGTGCTCCGGGACGGCGCAGCCGAGGCTGACGACCTCGTCGCAAGCATCGGCCTGGCGCTGGTCGTGGGTCACGAGCACGATCGCCCGCCCCTCGCCGGCGAGCCGTTCGATCAGCCGCTCGAGCACGGCCTGCTGCTCGCTGTCGACGCCGCTGAACGGTTCGTCGAGCAGCAGCAGGTCGGCCTCCTCGGCCAGCGCACGCGCGATCCGCACGCGCTGACGCTGGCCGCCGGACAGTGCGCCGAAGCTGGTCCTGGCCTCGCCTTCGAGGCCGACCTCGGCAAGCGCGGCGAGCGCCAGCCGGCGCTCGGCGCGTCCCGGTGGGCGCCACCACGGCAGCCGCGGCAGCAGCCCCATCAGCGCCACGTCGAGCGCGCTCACCGGGTAGTCAGAGCGGGTCTGGTCGTTCTGCGAGACGACCGCCAGGCGCCCCTGACGGACGATCGTGCCGGCCGTCGGCTCGAGCTCGCCGAGCAGGACCCGCAGCAACGTCGTCTTGCCCGCCCCGTTCGGTCCGATCACGGCGATGCGGCTGCCGGCCGCGATCTCGAGGTCGATGCCCGCGATCACGTCCTCGCCGCCGTACCCGGCGTGAACTCCGCGCAGCGAGACCAGTGAGCTCATCGGGCCGCTCGTGTGGTCGCGCTGCTCCCTGTGGCTAGCAGAACGATCGCGAAGACGACGCCGGCCAGCGTCGCGATCGTCGCGCCCGGTGGCGCGGCGATCGCGATCGCGATCGCGAGCCCGGCCGCACCCAGTACCGCGGTCAGCGCGATCGTCGTGAGCTGCCAGGCCCGCACCGTCGTTGACAGCAGCCGCGCCGTGGCCGCGGGCACGACGATCAGCGCCGTCGCCAACAGCGAACCGACCGCCGAGACGCTGGCCAGCACGACGATCGCGATCGCCGTCAGCAGCAGCGCGTCGCCGGTCGCAGCGCCCAG
>CAZYMM010000016.1:13196-25940 GCA_964648515.1 uncultured Conexibacter sp. | reverse complement strand
CGCGCCGGCGGACGGGCCAGCGGCGGCAATGCGTGTGGCCGCCGCGCTGTCGGACGGACCGCCGGCGGCGACCCGCGTGGCGGCTCCATCGCCGACCGCTCCAGGCGTGATGACCCGGGTCGGCGGCTCGAAGCGGTCGGCCGTACCGTTCTCGTCGTCGTCAGCCGGTGCAGCACCGGAAGCGGCCGCGTGCGCCGCGCGCGCCAGCGCGCCGGCGGTCGGATAGCGCGCCGCCGGATCCTTGGCCAGCGCCCGCGCCAGCACATGATCGAGCGTCGCCGGCACCGGACCGGCCGATGACGGCGGTGGCGGCGTTTCGTTGAGCTGGGCCTGCATCGTCGCGGCGACCGTCTCGCGGTGCAGCGGCGGCACGCCGGTCAGTGCCGTGTAGAGCACACAGGCCAGCGAGTAGACGTCGCTGCGCGCGTCGACCGGGTCGCCGCGCAGATGCTCGGGCGACATGAAGTCGACGGTCCCGACCCAGCCGCCGGAGTCGGTCACGCGGGTCGTGTCGCCCTCGACGTGGGTGATGCCGAAGTCGGCGAGGTAGACGTGATCATCGCCGGTGATCAGCACGTTCGCCGGCTTGACGTCGCGGTGGACGAGACCGGCCGCGTGGGCGGCATCGAGAGCGCTTGCGATCTGCGCGACGAGCGCGACCGCACGCGCCGGCGCGAGCCGTCGCTCGCGTCGCAGCAGCGCCGACAGGTCGGTGCCGGGGACGTAGCGCATCAGCAGGTAGAGCCGGCCCGCCTCCTCGCCGGCGCCGTAGACCGGGACGACGTTGGGATGCTCGATCGCCGCCGCCAGCCGCGCCTCGCGCGTGAAGCGGCGCCGCAGCGCCGCATCTGTCTCGCGCGAGTCGATCAGCTTCAGCGCGACATCGCGCCCGAGTTCGAGGTCGATCGCGCGGTAGACGACGCCCATGCCGCCGCGGCCGATCACGTCGACGATGCGGCAGCCCGCAAAGTTGTCTCCGCGCTCAAGCTCGGCCATCAGGGCGCTCAGTGTGACGAACCGCAGTTGCGGGCCGCGTGGCCGCAATAGGCTGGACGCCGATGTCGACCGACACCATGACCCGCCGCTCCGGGCCGACGCTGCGCGAGGTCGTCGAGCGGCTGGCACCGATCGAGCGCAAGCCCGGCTCTCCGGGGGAGGAGCAGGCCGCCGGCTGGCTGGCCGATCGTCTGCGCGCGGCCGGCGCCCGCGACGTCGTCGTCGAGCCCGCCGGCTACCGCCCCGGCTACGCGCCGCTGATCGGCGCCGGGACGACGATCGCCGCTGCCGCCGGTGTCGCCGCACTGCGGCGGCCGGGCCGCCATCTGCCGGCCGCGCTGACCGGCCTTGCGATCGGGGCCGGCATCGCCGACGACACCGCCAACGGGATGCGGCTGTTGCGCCGCGCCACCGCCAAGCGCAAGGCGACCCAGAACGTCGTCGCCCGGATCGGGCCCGAAGACGCGCCGCACACGCTGGTCGTGCTCGCACACCATGACGCGGCCCCGACCGGCTTCATCTTCGATCAGACGCTCCATCACGCCGCGGGCGAGCGCTTCCCGGGCATCATCGAGCGCCGCGACACCGCGGTGCCGATGTGGTGGCCGGTCTTCGGCGGCCCGCTGCTGGTCGGCGCCGGGGCGCTGCTCGGCCGTCGCGCGCTGACCGCGGCCGGGACCGTGCTGGCGGCGACGACGGCGTTGACGATGGCCGACATCGCGCGCAGCCGCACGGTGCCGGGCGCCAACGACAACCTGTCGGCCTGCGCGGTGCTGGTCGCGATCGCCGAGCGGCTGGCCGCCGAGCCCGCAGACGGCCTGCGCGTGCTGCTCGTCAGCTGCGGCGCCGAGGAGGTCTGCCAGGGCGGGATCTACGACTTCGTCGAGCAGCACCGGCACGAGCTTGCGCCCGAGCGGACCTCGGTGCTGAACCTGGACACGGTCGGCTCGCCGCGGCTCGTGATGCTCGAGGGCGAGGGCACGATCCGCACGACCGACTACACGGGGCCCGGATTCCGCGACCTTGTCGCCGACAGCGCCAGGGAGGCTGGGATCACCCTGCGCCGCGGGATGCGGGCGATGTCCTCGACCGACTCGGTCGTGACCTCGCGCGCCGGCTACGCGACGGCGACGCTCAGCTCGGTCGACGAGCACAAGGCGCTGGCCAACTACCACCTGATGTCGGACACGCCCGAGAACCTCGACTACGAGATCGTCGCCGACGCGCTCGAGCTGACGCTCGCGGTCGCGCGGCGGCTGGCCGCACGCGGCTGAGAGCAGCTCAGATCCTCAGCACGCCGCCGGCGACTGCGGAAGCGTCAGGGCGCGGGCCACGGCCCGCTCGCGCAGCGCGGCCAGCGGACCGGTCATCGCCTCGATCAGCGGCCGGTCGGCGAGCTCCTGCTCGCGTCCCCAGCCGCGCGCGTCGAGCTGGCCGCACCACTCGCCGAGCACATCGTCGAGCAGCGCGAGCTGCGCCAGCGACAGCACCACGGTCGCGTTGGCCTGCTGCTCGGCGAGCCGGTCGAGCTCGTCGCAGAGCGAGGTCAGATCACGCAGCGCGAGCACATCGTCGGTGTCGAGTGGCTCGCCGCGATGTCGGCGCAGCCGGACCGCGGCGGCAGCGTGCGCGGCGGCCGCGACTTGGGCCGCCGAGAGGTCGAAGCTGACGTTGCAGACGGGTGTGCCGTCGAGCGCCTCGAGGATGTGGATCGCCTCGCCGATCATCAGCTCAAACGCTAGCGGGTGCCAGCCCCGGAATCGGTGGTCGCGCTCATCGTCTTCAAGAGATCGGCAGCTCCGGCCGGGGGCCGTAGCGGACGTGCCCTCAGGTGCCCGGAAGTACGAACGCGAGCGCGAACGCGCCGAGCGCGCAAAGCGCCTGCAGCTGAGCGATGAACGCATCCTGCTGCGTGGCCGCCGCGGCGAGCATCCCGGCGGCGATTGCGAACAGCACCATGTTGCGCAGGAGCCGCATGACGTGGTCGTTGTCGGCACGCGGCCATCCGCCGCTGAGCGTCGCTGCCCGTGCGTGGACGGATGGAGCCGGCGGTCAGGTGCGGGCGGCGGCGGCGAGCTGTGAGGCGACATCGCCGCGCAGCGGCTCTGCGTGGCCGGGCCAGCAGGCGGTCAGCCCCTCGCGCCCGGCGAACGCGCGGACCGAGTCCCGCGCCTGCTCGGTGTCGAGGTTGTAGGCGGCGAGCGGCAGGTGCGGGTCGTCGTCGCGACCGCGGAAGTCGATCGTGTAGAAGAGATCGCTGGTCAGCGCGATCCCGTCGCCGGCGCGAACGAGCGCGATCATCCCCGGCGCGTGGCCGGGCACGTGGACGACCTCGAAGCCGGCGACGCTCTCTCCAGCCGCCAGCGTCGAGGCGATCGGCACCGGCCCGCCGTCCCAGAAGCGCGGGTGCAGGATCTGCCCGTGCAGGAAGCGGCTGGTGCGCGAGAGCAGCCCGACGTCCCAGTAGCGGAAGCCGCCCGAGCCTGTCGCATCGATCACCTCGTCGGCGTGGCAGCGGACCGGCACGCCGAGGTGCGGCGCGCAGCCACGGTGGTCGGTGTGGCCATGGCCGAGCACGACCTCGCGCAGCTTCATTCCCAGTGATGCGATCGCCGTGCGCAGCTGGGCGAGCATGCAGAGCCCGCCGGAGTCGTACATCACGAGCTGCCCGTCATCCTCGATCAGGTAGACGTTGAGCCGGCCCGGGTTGCCCTGGACACGCCAGATCCCGTCAGCGATCTTCTCCGGGCCGAAGCCGCCGGCGGTCAGTGCTCCGCGCAGCAGGCCGCCTTTCACGGCTCCACCACAAGCGTCAGGATCTGCTCCGAGCGCTGCTCGAGCTCGATCGTGAAGCGCCCCGCGATCGTCGCCGGGAACGAGATCGTGACAGGTGTTCCGGCCGCCACCTCAGCGTGCTTGTCGTAACCGTGGACGTGAACCTCGTCGGCGACATCGCTGTCGACGGTGATGCTCACGGTCTGGCCGGAGCGCACGGTCATCGTGCGGACGCCGCCGACCGGCTTGCCGCCGCGCACCGTCACCGTCACCGGCCGTGCCTGCGTCGAGGACGGCTTCTTGGTGGTGTTGTCCTTGGTCAGCGTGAAGAACATCGCGATCGCCAGCAGGATGCCGCCGGAGATCAGGAAGGCGCGGCTCGTTTTCGGGGACACAGATGGAGAGATAGCACGGCCCCGCCATTCGGGGGGTTCGTGCCGGCAGCGCCCGAACGGCGCCGCGTACATGCTCTACTGACCGGCGGTGACGGCGACAACAGGCGAGACGCCGCAGCCGGCGCTTCCCGTCGGCGCCCTCGACGCCTTCGTCGAGGTCCTCGCCGACGCCGACGCCGGCACCAGCCCCGACGCCTTCTATGGCCGTCTCTGTGATGTGCTCTGCCGCTTCGGAGGGATGGAGCGCGCGGTCCTGTTCCGCTACGACCAGGCCCGCCGGCGGGTCTACGCCGCCGGCGTCCGCGGCATTGACCCGGTCCTGTTCGAAGGGCTGCACGTCAACCCCGACACGGCGCCGATCGCACGCCGCGCGCTCGAGGCCGACGACATCGTCGAGGCTGCTCCGCCGTTCTCGGCCGACGTCCCCGCGGCCTTCGCGACGCTGCTCGGCGAGCGCGTCTTCTGCGTGCCGATCGCCGCCTCCGGCCGCTGGGTCGGGGTCGTGCTCTGCGACCGGGCGGGCGGCGAGCCGCTGACCGGCTCCGAGCACGACGTGCTCTGGGGGCTCGGCAAGTTCGCGGCGTTGGCGTCGATGGCGCGGATCGCGACGACCGAGGGACTCAGGGCGCGCGAGCTCCAGCAGCGGATCGACCTGGCCCGTGACCTTCACGATCGCGTGATCCAGCGGCTGTTCGGCCTCTCCTTGGCGCTCGCCGGTGACGGTGAGCTGCCGCAGGATGAGCGGCGCCGCGCGCTCAGCGAGGTGCAGGGCGCCGTCGAGGATCTGCGCACCGTGATCGCACGGCCGCTGGCACCGCGCTCACGGCTGGCGGGCGGAGATCTGGCGGCGGAGCTCGAACGCCGCCGCGCGATGCCGGCGCCGTTCGAGTTTGAGATCGATCTGGCCTGTCCTGTCCCCGACCGGCTCGAGGCGCTGGCCCAGGCTGTCGTCGCCGAGGCGCTCGGCAACGCCCGCAAGCACGCGGCGCCGAGCCATGTTCGCGTCAGCTCGGCAGGCGAGCAAGGCACCTTCGTGCTCGAGGTCGTCAACGACGGCGTCGACAGCGGCGCCGTTGCCGGCACGACCGGTCTCGGCCTGCGGCTGGCCGCCTTTGAGGCGCTCCAGGAGGGCGGGGTGCTGGAGTCTGGTGCGCTCGAACACGGTCGCTGGCGCGTCCGCCTGCGCGTTCCCGGAGCAGTCGATGGCTGACGGCGAACGGCGGCTGCGGGTGCTGGTCGTCGACGATCACGACGTCGTCCACTGGGGCTTCAAGCTGCTGTTCACCCGCCAGAGCTGGGTCGAGCGCTGCCTGCAGGCGATGAACGGCGAGGAGGCGCTGGCGTTGACGCGCCGCTACGAGCCCGATGTCGCGCTCGTCGATCTGTTCGTCGGCGACGAGTCGGGCGCCGAGATCTGCCGGGCGCTGCGCGCCGAGCCCCGACCGCCCGAGGTGCTGATCATCTCCGGCGCCGGCCGGCTCTCGATGCGCGCCGCGCAGGCCGCGGGCGCGGCGGGCTTCGTCTCCAAGGATTGGCCGAGCACCGACGTCGTTCAGGCGGTGCGGATGGTCTCGCGTGGGATGACCGTCTTTCGCAACGAGACGCCCGCGCCGGTCGCCGGGCCGTCGGCGCGCGAGCGCGAGGTGCTCGAGCTGATGGCCTCGGGCGCCACCAACCGCGAGATCGCCGCGCGGCTCCACCTCTCGCCGCACACGGTCAAGGAGCACACCAGCGCGCTCTACCGCAAGCTTGAGGTCCGCAACCGCACCGAGGCCGTGCGGCGCGGCCAGCTGCTCGGCTTGATCGAGTAGACGAGCAGACCCCCCGCAGGGCGTGGGCGAGCCCGCCCGGATGGGGGGTTGGTCGGTGCGCCGTCCGCGGAGGCCGCCGGCGGCGGGCGAAGCTGCACGCCGATGTCACGGCTAGCGGTTCTGTTCCCCGGTCAGGGCAGCCTCACAGCGCAGGCCGCAGCGGAGACGCGGCAGCTATGGCCCGAGCTCAGCGAGCTGGCCGGTGAGCTGCTCGGTGAGGACCCGTTCGCGCGCGCATCGGAGACGACCGCCTGCGCTCAGCCCGCGACCTTCGTTGCGAGCATGGCGCGCTGGCGCGAGGCCGGGATCGGATCGGCCGAGCCGGCCGCCTGCGCCGGCCACTCGCTCGGCGAGTTCGCCGCGCTCGCTGCCGCCGGGGTCTTCAGAGTCGAGGACGCGCTCGAGCTGGTCGTTCTGCGCGGCCGGCTGATGGCCGCCGCCGCCGCGCTGCGGCCGGGCGGGATGGTCGCCGTGCTCGGCGGCGAGCCGGAGTCGGTGACGGCTCTGATCGACCGCTGCGGCCTGACGGTCGCCAACGACAACGCGCCCGGTCAGATCGTCGCCTCCGGCCCCCCCGGTGCGCTGAGCGAGCTGATCGCCCGTGCCCGTGAGGACGGCCTGCGTGCGATCGACCTCGGCGTCGCCGGCGGCTTTCACTCTCCGGCGATGGATGACGTCGTCGGGCCGCTGCGCGAGGCGATCGCCGCCACGCCGCAGCGCGATCCGGGCACGATCGTCGTCAGCGCCGCCAGCGGCAGGCAGTTCGTCGACATCGCCGCCGAGCTCGCCGCCGCCGTCGTGCGGCCGGTTCGCTGGCGTGACGTGATGGCGCGGCTCGTCGAGCTCGGCGTCGACCGGTTCCGCGACATCGGGCCCGGCGTCGTGCTCGAGCGGCTGGCCAAGCGCAACCTGGAGGCGCTGGGTGCCGCTGCCTGAGTCGCGGCCGCAAGCCGACCCCGTCCCGGCCCCGACCACATCGGCGTCGATCCTCGGCATCGGCTGCGCGCTGCCCCAGACGCGGATCGCAAGCAGCGAGATCGCCGGCCGCCTCGGGCTCGAGCCCGGCTGGATCGAGCGGCGTACCGGCATCCGTCACCGCCGTCGTGAACACCCCGAGACCGGAGTCCTGCGCCTGGCCACACGCGCCGGCGAGCGGGCGCTTGCCGCCGCCGGCATCGAGGCGGCCGAGCTCGACCTCGTGCTCGTAGCGACGCTCTGCGCAGACGACCTGACGCCCGGCGCCGCGCCGCAGGTCGCAACCGCGCTCGGTGCGAACAGGGCCGGTGCGTTCGACATCGGCGCCGCCTGCAACGGCTTCATCAGCGCACTGGCGACCGCCGCCGGGATGATCGAGTCCGGGCGCGCCGGGCGCGTGCTGGTGATCGGCGCCGAGGTCATGTCGCGCTTCATCGACCACGCCGACCGCCGCACGGCCGGCCTGTTCGGTGACGGCGCCGGTGCGGCCGTCGTCGGCGCCGGCGGAACGGGCCGGATCGGGCGGATCCTGCTCGAAGGCGACGGCGAGGCCGCGGAGCTGATCCGCGTCAAGCTCTCGGACCGGCTGCTGCGGATGGACGGCCACGCGACCTTCCTGCGCGCCGTCGGCGCGCTGACCGCCTCGACCCAGGAGCTGCTCGAGCACGAGCGGCTGAGCACCGGCGACATCGACCTGTTCGTCTACCACCAGGCCAACGGCCGGATCCTGAGCGCAGTCGCCGACCGGCTCGGCGTCGCCGACGGCCGCGTCCTCGACGTGATCGCCGAGACCGGCAACACGTCGGCGGCGAGCATCCCGCTCGCGCTCGGCGAGGCGATCAAGACCGGTCGCCTGCAGCCCGGAATGCGGGTCGTGCTCGGCGCAGTCGGCGCCGGCCTGCTCTGGGGCACCTGCCTGATCGAGTGGGGTGGGGCATGAGCCGTCCGGAGGCGGGCTGCGCGATCGTCACCGGCGGCAGCCGCGGGATCGGCGCCGCGTCCGCGCGGGCACTGGCCGCCGACGGCTGGCCGGTCGTCGTCGGCTATCGCGCCGACGAGGCCGCCGCGCAGCGCACGGTCGCGGCGATCGGTGAGGCCGGCGGCAGTGCGCTGGCGATCCAGGCCGACGTCCGTGAGCCCGCCGACCGGGAGCGCCTGTTCGAGCAGTCGGTCGCCTGGTCGGGGCCGGTGCTCTGCCTGGTCAACAACGCCGGCATCCGCGCCGACGGCCTTGCCGTGACGCTCAGCGACGAGGACTGGTCGGCGGTGCTCGACACCAACCTCGGCGCCGCCTTCGATCTGATGCGCCGCGCGCTGCGGCCGATGATCCGCGCCCGCTACGGCCGCATCGTCAACATCAGCTCGGTCGTCGGTGCGCGCGCCAACCCCGGCCAGGCCAACTACGCGGCCGCGAAGGCCGGTCTGATCGGGCTGACGAAGACGGTCGCCGCCGAGGTCGCGCGCAAGGGCGTGACCGTCAACGCCGTCGCGCCCGGCTTCATCGACACCGACCTGACCGCGGACGTCCCCGCCGAGGTCAAGCAGCACGTGCCGGCCGGCCGGCCCGGCACGCCCGAGGAGGTCGGCGCCTGCGTGCGCTTCCTGGCCTCCGACGGAGCCACATACGTCACCGGAACAACCCTGTTCGTCGACGGCGGCCTCGCCGCCTGAAAGGAGTCACACCCATGTCCACAGACACCGCAACGATCGAGTCCTTCTTCGTCAAGTCGCTGCGCGAGCTCGGCGTCGATGCCGACGAGATCGCACCCGAGACGACGTTCGAGGCGCTCGACGTCGACTCGCTCGACCTCGCGGAGCTCGGCCAGATGGTCGAGGAGGAGTTCGGCATCAAGATCACCGGCGGCGACGTCGCCGCGCTGAAGAGCGTCGGCGACGCGATCGCGCTGGTGCAGGAGCGGACCGCGTAGCCCGATGGGTGACGTCGTCGTCACGGGAGTCGGCGCGGTCACACCGCTCGGGGTCGGCGCGCAGGCGCTGACCGAGCGCTGGGCGGCCGGCGTCTGCGCGATCGACGGCGGGCAGGCCGCCTGCGGCGACTACGACCCCGCCGATCACTTCTCGCGCAAGGAGTCGCGGCGTGCCGACCGCTTCACGCAGCTGGCGCTGGTCGCGGCCGCGGAGGCGATCGGGCAGTCCGGCTGGGACGGCGACCCGAACCGCGCCGGCTGCATCTTCGGCACCGGCATCGGCGGGCTCGTCACGATCGAGGCTAACCAGGATTCGCTGCGCGAGAACGGTCCGGGCAGCGTCTCGCCATTGGCCGTGCCGCTGATGATGGGCAACGCGAGCTCGGCCCAGGTCGCGGTCCGCCACGACCTGCGCGGGCCCGTCTACGGCATCGTCTCGGCCTGTGCGGCGGGAGCGAACGCGGTTGCGGCCGCGGTCCGCACGATCCAGGCCGGCGACGCCGACGTCGTCGTCACGGGCGGTTCGGAGTCGGCTCTGACACCGCTCGCGCGAGCTGCCTTCGCGGCGCTCGACGCAACCTCGAACGAGGGCATCTGCCGCCCGTTCGACGCTCGTCGCGACGGCTTCATCATGGGCGAGGGCGCCGGTGCGCTGGTGCTCGAGGACGGCGAGCACGCGCGCGCCCGCGGCGCGACCGTGCTGGCGACGGTCAAGGGTGTCGGCGCGAGCTGCGACGCGTTCCACCTGACCGCACCGAGCGAGGACGGCGAGGGCGCAGCGCGCGCGATCACCGCGGCGCTCACCGACGCCGGGATCGCACCGTCGGACGTCGACTACATCAACGCCCACGGCACCTCGACGCCGCTCAACGATCGCTCCGAGACGCGGGCGATCAAGACCGCCTTCGGCGCCGCCGCGCAGCGGATCCCGGTGAGCTCCGCCAAGTCTGCGATCGGGCACCTGCTCGGCGCCGCCGGCGCGGTCGAGGCGATCGCCACGATCGGCGTGCTGAGCTCACGCGTCGTCGCCCCGACGCTCGGACTCGAGCAGCCCGAGGAGGGGCTCGATCTCGACTACGTACCCGGCCGCGCCCGGCCGCTCGACGCAGACGGCAGCCGCTCGCTGATCGGCGTCAGCAACTCGTTCGGGTTCGGTGGCCACAACGCAGTGCTCGTACTGGAGACCCAATGACCGTGACCGCACCTGCGCCATCGGCGCCGACCACACTGACCGCGCTCGCCCGGCTCGAGGCGCTCTGCGACCCGGGCTCGCTGCGGCTGCTGCGCACCGGCGTGCGCTCGCGCCACCTGAACGGCAACGGCCGCGACGGTGACGGCGTGCTCGCCGGGACCGGCCGCGTCGCCGGCCGCCAGGTCGCCTGCTACGCGCAGGACGCCTCGTTCGCGGGCGGCTCGCTCGGTGAGGCCCACGCCGACTCGGTCGTGCGCGTGCTCGAGTTCGCAGAGCGTGCGCGCTGCCCGGTGATCGGCTTCGTCGAGTCGGCGGGCGCCAGGATCCAGGAGGGCGCGTCGGGGCTGGCCGGCTACGCCCGCATCTTCCGCGCCCAGGTGGCGCTGTCGGGCCGCGTCCCGCAGCTGACCGCCGTCTGCGGCGCCAGCGCCGGCGGCGGCTCGTACTCGCCGGCGCTGACCGATCTGGTCGTGATGACCCGCAGCGCGTCGATGTTCCTGACCGGCCCCGGCGTCGTCGCCGAGGTCATGGGCGAGCAGGTCGGGCTGGCCGAGCTCGGCGGCCCCGCCGTCCACGAGCGCAACGGTGTCTGCCAGCTCGTCGCCGACGACGACCTCGACGCCGTCCGGCTGATCCGCCAGGCGCTCTCCCATCTGCCCCAGCACGCCGGCGGCCCGGTGCCCGGCGCACCGAGCCGGCCGCCGGCCGGGCCCCAACCGTCGGTGCCGTCCGAGGCCCGTCGCGTCTACGACATCCGTGACGTGCTTCGGGCGGTCACCGACGCGGACTCGCTGCTGGAGATCGCGCCCCGCTGGGCGCGCAACGTCGTCTGCGCGCTGGCCCGGATCGAGGGCCGGTCGGTCGGCATCGTCGCCAACCAGCCGCGCTACCTCGGCGGCGTGCTCGACGCCGAGTCGGCGGCCAAGGCGGCGCGGTTCGTGCGGATGTGCGACGCGTTCTCGCTGCCGCTCGCGGTCTTCGTCGACACGCCCGGCTTCCTGCCCGGCACCGCTCAGGAGAAGGGCGCGGTGATCCGCCACGGCGCCAAGCTCGTCCACGCGTTCGCCGCAGCGCAGGTGCCGGCGGTGACGGTCGTCCTGCGCAAGGCGTTCGGCGGCGCCTACATCGCGATGAACTCCAAAGATCTCGGCGCCGACCTGGTGCTGGCCTGGCCGCAGTCGCAGATCGGCGTGATGGCCGCCAAACCCGCCGTCGGCATCCTCCACCGCCGTGCGATCGGGGCCGCCGCCGATCCGGGCGCAGAGCAGGAGCGGCTGGCCGAGGAGTACGCCGAGCGCCATCTCGGCGCTCGCGCCGCGGTCGCGGGCGGCCACGTCGACGAGATCGTCGAGCCCGGCGAGACGCGGGCCGCGCTCGCCCACGCCTTCGAGATGCTCGCCGGCGCCGATCGCACGCCGCTGCGCGCCGGAAACATCCCGCTGTGACGCTCGTCGCCCTTCCGTTCGAGCAGCTCGTGCCGGGGCTGCGCCTGCGCTCCGAGCCGCGCACGATCACCGAGGCCGACGTCGCCGCGTTCGCCGACATCACCGGCGATCACAACCCGCTGCACCTCGATGCGCAGTGGGCGGCCGCGTCGCCGTTCGGCGAGCGGATCGCGCACGGGATGCTGGTGCTCAGCGCCGCGGTCGGCCAGGTCGGCTTCGACCCCGAGCGGGTGCTGGCGCTGCGGCGGATCCGTGACGCGACGTTCAAGCGGCCGGTCCGCCTCGGCGATGCGATCACGGTCGTCGTCGGCGTCGACGAGGCACGCGAGCTCGATGCCGGGTCGGGGCTCGTGACGTTCACGCTGCGGATCGAGAACCAGCACGGCGAGCTCGTCTCGCGCGCGAGCATCGAGGCGATCTGGCGCCGGGAGGAGGCGTCGTGCTGAGCGGACGGCGGCTCGTGATCACCGGCGTGGTGACGCGTGACTCGATCGCGTTCGCCGCGGCCCGGCAGGCCCAGGAGCTGGGTGCCGAGGTCGTGCTGACAGGCTTCGGCCGGGCGCGACGGCTGACCGAGCGCGCCGCCAAGGCGCTGCCGCAGCCCGCCGACGTGCTCGAGCTCGACGTCTGCTCGCAGCAGGACCTCGACGCCGTCGCCGCCGAGCTGGGGCAGCGCTGGGGGTCGGTCGACGGCGTCCTGCACGCGATCGCCTACGCGCCGCCCGACGCGCTCGGCGGCAACTTCCTCAATACCCCGCCGGAGAGCGTCGCGACGGCGTTCGAGACCAGTGCCGTGTCGCTGCGCTCGCTGGCGGTCGCGTTGCTGCCGCTGCTCGAACGTTCTGAGCACGGCGCCAGCGTCGTCGGGCTCGACTTCGACGCGACCGTCGCCTGGCCGATCTACGACTGGATGGGCGTCGCCAAGGCCGGGCTGGAGGCGGTCGCCCGCTACCTGGCGCGCGATCTCGGCCCGCGCGGCATCCGCGTCAACCTCGTCTCCGCCGGGCCGATCGCGACGATCGCCGCCGGCGGCATCCCCGGCTTCGACCGGCTCGCCGACAGCTGGGAGCGCTCGGCACCGCTCGGCTGGGACACCGGCGACGCGACCCCGGTCGCCGGCACGATCAGCTACCTGTTGTCCGACCTGGCGCGCGGCGTCACCGGCGAGATCATCCACGTCGACGGCGGCTACCACGCGATCGGCGCGCCGCTGCGCGACTGACCGCG
>CAZYMM010000016.1:10084-13096 GCA_964648515.1 uncultured Conexibacter sp. | reverse complement strand
GCGCCGGAACGTTCCGACCTCGGGGTCGTAGGCGGCGGCCTCGGCGAGCAGCAGCACCGCGCCGCGGTGGCGTTCGAAGACCGCCAGCGCCTCGCCGAGCACCGCGCCGAGCCCGCTGCCGCCGGCCGATCCCTGCACCCAGCGGCCGACATCGGCCTCGAGCCCGTCGCGGAAGCGGGCGCCGACCGCCATCGCCAGCGCCCGCTTGTCGGAGAAGTAGGCGTAGAACGAGGCGCGTGAGAAGCCGGCGCGCGCGGCGATCTCGGTGATCGGCAGGTCGGCGTAGCGGGCGCCGCCGGCGACGAGCTCCTCGGCCGCGCCGAGGAAGGCCGCCTCGCCGCGCGCACGGCTGTCCCTGGCACGGTCGCTGGCGCGGACGAGCGGCATCGGCCCAAGTGTAAACGTCGTGACGTAGACGCTAGACGCCATGTCTAGCCGGGATGTATGCTGGCCTGCGTGCGCGTGCTCGACCGGCCCCAGGCGCTCTCGGCGCGGCGGATCGCCGCGCGCGCCGCGCGTACCCTGGCGACGCCGCTGGTGCCGGCCGACTACCTCGACCTGATCAGCCCGCTGCGCACCGGCGCCGATCTGCGCGGGCGCGTGCTGGCGCGCCGCAACGAGACCGCCGACGCGGCGACGATCACGATCCGGCCCGGACGCGACTGGCGCGGCCATCGCGCCGGCCAGTACGTGCGGCTCGGCGTCGACGTCGGCGGCGTTCGCCACTGGCGCCCGTACTCGCTGACCTCGCCGGCGACCGCGAGCACGGACACGATCTCGATCACCGTCAAGGCGGTAGCCGACGGGGTCGTCTCACGCCATCTCGTCCGTGCGCTGCGGCCGGGCACGCTGGTCGCGCTCGATCAGGCGACCGGCGACTTCACGCTGCCGCCCCAGCTGCCGTGCAAGCTGCTGTTCGTGACCGCCGGCAGCGGCATCACGCCGGTGATGGGGATGCTGCGCAGCCACGAGCTCGATGATGCGGTGCTCGTTCACAGCGCGCCGGCACCGAGCGACGTGATCTTCGGCGAGCAGCTGCGTTCGCTGCACGGCGCGCAGCAGATCCGGCTGATCGAGCGCCATACCACCGCGCAGGGCACGCTCACGCCTGACGAGCTCGGCACGCTGGTGCCCGACTGGCACGAGCGCGAGGCCTACGTCTGCGGCCCGCTCGCGCTGATCGACGACTACGAGCACCACTGGCAGCGGCACGGCCTCGCCGGGCGCTTTCACTGCGAACGCTTCCGGCCCGCGCTGACGGCGGCCGGTGAGGGCGGCACGATCGTCTTCTCCGGCTCGGGCCTTGCTGCCGAAGGCGACGGCGGCACACCGATCCTCAACGTCGGCGAGCAGGCCGGCGTCCAGATGCCGAGCGGCTGCCGGATGGGCATCTGCTTCGGCTGCGTCTCCGAGCTGCGCCGGGGCTCGGTCCGCGACCTGCGTGACGGCACCGTCACGACCGCCGAGGACGGAAGCCGGGTCGCGATCCAGACCTGCATCCACGCCGCCGCCGGCGACTGCGAGATCGCCCGCTGACAGCGGCCGCCCGCCACCGACCACGACCACGAAGGACGACGACAAGTGACCGCAACGATCAGCTCCCGCCTCGACGGCGCTCCCCGCGAGCGTGTCTGCGATCCGGGCGACCCGACCGCCCATCTGAGCGCCGAGCAGGTCGCGGCGATCGGCCGTGAGCTCGACGCCCTGCGCGAGCGCGTGCTCGCCGACCGTGGCGAGGGTGATGCCCGCTACATCCGGCGCCTGATCGCGATCCAGCGCGGGCTCGAGCTCGGAAGCCGCGCCGTGCTCGTGTTCTCCGGCCGCCGCAGCGCCTGGCTGCTCGGCACCGCCGGTCTGTCGCTGGCCAAGATCCTCGAGAACATGGAGATCGGCCACAACACGATGCACGGCCAGTGGGACTGGATGCGCGATCCGAAGATCCACTCGCAGTCCTGGGAGTGGGACAACGCCTCACCGGCACGCCAGTGGAAGCACGCCCACAACGAGATCCACCACACCTACACCAACGTGCTCGGCCGCGACAACGATCTCGGCTACGGGATCCTGCGCGTCGACGAGGACCAGCGCTGGTCGCTGTTCTTCCTCGGCCAGCCGCTCTGGCAGGTGATCAACGCGCTGATCTTCGAGTACTCGATCGCCGCCTACGATCTCGAACTCGGCGGTTACCTGATGCGCCGTGGCCGCCACAGCAGCGAGCAGCGGGCCGCGTTCCGCGCCGACGCGCGCGAGGTGCTCGGCAAGATCCGCAGCCAGTTCGTCAAGGACTACCTCGCGCAGCCGCTGCTGGCGGGCCGCTCCTGGCGCCGCGCGCTGACGGCGACGCTGACCGCCAACGCCGTGCGCAACGTCTGGTCCAACACGGTGATCATCTGCGGCCACTTCCCCGAGGGGGTCGAGACGTTCGAGCGCCGCTCGATCGAGGGCGAGACGCGCGGCGAGTGGTACCTGCGCCAGATGCTCGGGTCGGCGAACATCTCCGGGCCGATGTGGCTGCACATCCTCAGCGGCAACCTCTCGCACCAGATCGAGCATCACTGCTTCCCCGACCTGCCCTCCAACCGCTACGCGCAGATCGCACCCGAGGTCCGCGAGCTGATGGAGCGCCACGGCCTGCGCTACCAGACCGGCTCGCTGCCGCGCCAGGTCGGGTCGGTCTATCGCAAGATCTTCCGGCTCGCGCTGCCGAACCCCGAGCCCGGCCGCTCGCGGCTGCGGATCGTGGCCGACGCGCTCCGCAGGACCGCGAGCCGCAGGCGCCCGCAGCAGCGCTGAGCTGGTCTCACATCCGGCTCACGGCCCAGTCCTACGTTGCCGGCGGATCCTCCCCCCAACCCAAGGAGCCGCATGATGTTCGAAGACATCCAACGCAAGACCACCACCGTCGTCGTAGCCGGACTCGTCGCCGCACTCGGCGCCGGCAGCGTCGCGGTGGCGGCCACAACCCAGACGGCCAAGCCGGCGGCGAACACGCCGTCGGCGACAGCGGGCACG
>CAZYMM010000016.1:4757-9984 GCA_964648515.1 uncultured Conexibacter sp. | reverse complement strand
GGCACGTCCGCAGAGCAGGAGAGCAAGAGCGAGGCCGTCGACAGCGACGGCCCCGGCGGCCATCACGACGAGCCCGGCAACCCGAACGCCGATACGCAGCAGGAGGGCGTGCACTGAGCACCCCTGCCTGACAACTGCGACGAGCGCGCTTGCGCGCTGCCACAGAGCGGCCCGGCCTCAAACCGGGCCGCTCTCACGTTCGGCTCACGGTGGCTCCTTAGCTTCCCGGCCTCCGCTGACAACAGAAAGGAATCGCGGAATGTTGGAAGACATGCAACGCAAGACCACCGCAACGATCGTGGCCGGCATCGTGGCCGCGCTGGGTGCCGGCAGCATCGCGGTCGCAGCGACCACGTCCACGACCGGCACGACCGGGACGCAGACCGAGCAGACGACGCCGGCCGAGACGGGCACGACGAGCAGCGACGAGACGGGCACGACGAGCACCGATCAGTCGGGCACCGCGAGCGACAAGTCGGGCAAGGACGACTGCGCCGACGAGAAGAACGAGGCGAATGAGCAGGGCGAGAAGAGCGAGGCGAACGAGGCGAACGAGAAGAGCGACGCGAACGACAGCTCTGACTCCAGCGAGAAGTCGGAGTCGGGCGACAAGCCCGATGCCGATGGCAAGTCCGAGTCCGGCGACAAGGACGACGACTGTGGCACGGCCGGACAGGGAGGATCGGCCGGCTCGCAGGACGGCACCACCAAGGGATCCTGAACAGATCAGGTGATGTCACCGAGCGGCCCGGACGGCGACCGGGCCGCTCGCGTGTCCGGCCCTGGTTCAGCTCGATCCCGGCGAGGCCGGCGGGATCATGATCGTGACCATGGCGCCCGGCCGATCCGGTCCTGAGGATGCGGACGCGGTCCCGCCATGTGCGGCCGCGATCGTCGCGACGATCGCCAGCCCGAGCCCGCTGCCGCCGCGGCCGCGGGCGCCGTCGGCACGTGAGAAGCGCTCGAACGCGTGCGGCAGGAACTCGGCCGTGAAGCCGGGCCCCTGATCGGTGACCGCAATCGCCAGCGCACCGGAGTGCGGCTCGCGGCTTGCGGCGAGCGTGATGTCGCTCCCGGCGTGCCGGATCGCGTTCTCGATCAGGTTGCCGACCGCCTGCTCGATCCGCAGTGCATCGAGGGAGAAGCACAGCTGCGGATCGCAGACGATCGTCAGGCCGATCGCCTGAGCGCCGAGCCGCTGTGCGTACCGTGCGGCCACCTGCGCCAGCAGCGAGGCGACGCGAACCTCCGACCGCGTGATCTCGAGCACGCCCTGGTCGGCTCGCGCGATCACCAGCAGCGACTCGGCCAGCTGCACGAGCCGGTCGGTCTCCTCAGACGCCGATTCGACGGCAGCGCGCAGCTGCTCGCGGTCACGGTCCGGTGCCAGCGCCAGCTCCAGCTCGGACTTCAGGATCGCCAGCGGCGTGCGCAGCTCGTGGCTGGCATCGGCGACGAACGTGCGCTCGCGCTCGAAGGCACGGCCGATCCGGTCCAGCATCGCGTTGAGCGTTCCGGCCAGGCGGCCGAGCTCATCGTCGGCAGTGCCCGCAGGCAGCCGCGCGCCGGCGGCGGGGTCGGTGATCGCCTCGGCCCGTCTGCGCATCCGCTCGACCGGCCGCAGCGCCGCGGCCAGCGCCAGATACCCGGCCAGCACCGTTGGTAGCAGCACCGCGGGGCCGATCAGCAGCAGCAGCCGTGCGAGGCGCGAAAGCGTCGCCTGGCGCGCGTCGAGCGGCGTCCCGGCCACGATCACCAGGCGCTGGCCCTCGGAGCTGGCGGGTGCGGCGAGCAGCCGCACCGTGTCCTCGCCGACCCGCGTCGTCACCCACGTCCGTCTCTGTCGGGCTCGTGTGAGCTCGGCGGCGGTGAGGACGCGCGTGTCGCGAACCGACTCGCTGCTGTCGAGGATGCGCCCGCCGGAATCCAGCACCTGCGCGAAGCTCTCACCCTGCTCGGAGAGGGTCGGCCCCTTCTCGGCGCTCGGTCCCGCGCGCTCGATCACGGTCGCGATGTCGGCCGCACGCGCCTTCAGCCCCTGGTCGATCGAGCCGTCGAGCTGGGCGCGGAAGCGGGCGAACAGCAGCAGGCCGGCGAGCGTCAGCACGACAGCCATCGCTCCGGCGAACGCCAGCGTCACGCGTAGCCGCAGCGGCAGGCGACGCCAGAGCCTCATCGCCTGCGCTCGCAGTCGCTACTGCGCACGGCCGCCGTCGGCGCGCAGCCGGTAGCCGGCCCCGCGCACCGTTTCGATCGACTCGACACCGAATGGCCGGTCGACCTTCTCGCGCAGGTAGCGGACGTAGACGTCGATCACGTTCGAGCGGTTCTCGTACTCGTAGTCCCAGGCATGTTCGAGCAGCTGATAGCGGTCGAGCACCTGGCCGGGCCGGCGCATGAACGTCTCCAGCAGCGCGAACTCGCGCGGCGACAGCGCGATCTCGGTCCCATCACGGGTGACCCGCATCGTCGCCGGGTCGAGCGTCAGGTCGCCGGCCTCGAGCACCGACGGACGCTCGACCGGGCCGCGGCGCGCCAGCGCACGCAGGCGGGCGGCGAGCTCGGCCAGCGAGAACGGCTTGGTCATGTAGTCGTCGGCGCCGGTGTCCAGGCCGGTGATCCGGTCGGCGACCGCATCCCGGGCGGTCAGCATCAGCACCGGTGACCAGATCGCCTCCTCGCGCAGCCGGCGGCAGACCTCGAAGCCGTCGAGGTCGGGCAGCATCACGTCGAGCACGATCGCGTCGTAGTCGGTCGCTGCGGACATCCACAGCGCGTCGTCGCCCTTGATCGCGACGTCCGCAGCCAGGCCGTCGGCGCGCAGCCCGCGCCGCACCAGCGACGCCAGCTTGACGTCGTCCTCGACGATCAACACTCTCATGGCCCCACCCTCGCAGCGGCATGTGAGCATCAGATGAGCGTCGTGTTTGCAACCGGCGTGTTTCGCTCGAGCCGCGGCTAGGCTGTCGGGCCATGCGCCGCCGTGCCCTGACCCTCGCCCTGTTGACCGCGATCGCAGCCCTGCTGACGCCGGGGCTCGCTGCCGCGGCGGCCAAGCACGGCAAGAAGGTCAAGCCGCGCACCCAGTACTACGTCTCGATCGGCGACTCCTATGCGTCCGGCTACCAGCCGGGCGTCACGGGGCCGAACCGCAACGGCTACGCCTACCAGCTGCCGAAGATCGCCGCCAAGCGCGGCTACAAGCTGAAGCTCGTCAACTTCGGCTGCGGTGGTGCGACGACCGAGTCGATCCTCAAGCAGAAGCTGGCGCCGGGCGCCAAGTGCCTGGGGCCGGGGGCACCCAAGTTCAGCGGCACGCAGGCTGCGGCTGCCGAGAAGTTCATCAAGGCCAACCGCCGCGACGTCGTGCTCGTGACGGTCTCGATCAGCGGCAACGACATCACCTCCTGTGCCAAGCAGCCCGACGCGGTCAGCTGTGTCGCGGGTGCGCTGCCGGTCGTCGAGAAGAACATCAAGACGCTGCTGACCGGAATCCGCAAGGCCGCGGGCCCGAAGGTCCGCATCGTCGGCATCACCTACCCGGACGTGATCCTCGGCGCCTGGGTCGGGACCAACCCCAACCAGGAGCTCGCGAAGCTGTCGGTCGTCGCGTTCGAGAAGCTGATCAACCCGATGCTCAAGAAGGTCTACGAAGGCGCCGGCGGCAGGTTCGTCGATGTCACCGCCGCGACCGGCGCCTACACGCCGCTCGACCAGCTGACGACGCTCGATCCATACGGCGAGATCCCCGTCGCGGTCGCCAAGGCCTGCGATCTGACCTACTACTGCGAGCTGGGTGACATCCACCCGAAGACCGCCGGCTACACCGTGATCGCCGACCTGATCGCCGCCACGCTGCCGAAGCGCAAGTAGCCTCGGGTCGCCCTCGGGCGGCGGTCGAAAAGAAAAAGTACGGTCTGCATACCTTGACCCCTTCAGGGGTCCTATGTAGGCTGCCGCGCCGTGACTGCTGGCGGGCCCGTTGTGGTCCGGGAGATCGGGTGTGGAAGGAGAGGGACGCATGGCTGACGGACCTACGGCAGGTGATGTCCGGTCCCAGACTGGGGTGCATAGTGATGACGAGCAGCTTCTGCACAAGCTCGGCTACGCACAGGTGCTGTATCGCGAGATGGGCGGGTTCTCGAACTTCGCGATCTCGTTCACGATCATCTCGATCCTCGCGGGTTGTCTGACCTCGTACTTCATCGCCTTCAACAGCGGTGGCCCGGTCGCCGTGATCTGGGGTTGGGTGCTGGTCGGCGTGATGTGCATCTTCGTCGGCCTGGCGATGGGTGAGATCGCCTCCGCGATGCCGACCGCGGGCGCCATCTACTACTGGGCGTCGAAGCTCGGCAAGCCGATCCACGGCTGGTTCTCGGGCTGGTTCAACCTGATCGGCGTGATCGCTGTCACCGCCGCAATCGACTATGGCGCCGCGACCTTCTGGACCGCACTGCTCAACCTCTGGTTCGGACTCAGTACCTCGACGGGGACGATCTTCATCGTCTTCTCGGTGATCGTGCTGATGCACTTCCTGCTCAACCTCAACGGGGTGCGGCTGCTCGCGGTGCTGAACTCGATCTCCGCCGCCTGGCACATGGTCGGTGTCGTGATCATCGTGCTGGTGCTGATCATCGTCCCCGACCACCATCAGTCGGTCAGCTTCGTCTTCACCAAGACGCTCAACGCGTCCGGCTTCAGCGGCGAGAACTTCGGCCAGCCGGCGTTCTGGTTCGTGTTCGCGCTCGGCCTGTTGATGGCGCAGTACACGATCACCGGCTTCGACGCCTCGGCGCACATGAGCGAGGAGACGCGGATGGCGTCGCGCTCGGCGGCGCTCGGCATCGTGATGTCGATCGTCGTCTCGGTCATCTTCGGCCTCGTGTTGCTGATCGCGATCACGTTCGCGGTGCCGGACGACATCAAGGGCGTCCAGGACGCGGCCGGAATGGCGGTGCCGTTCATCTGGACCAAGGCGGTCGGCGACAGCTGGGCCGAGTTCCTGCTGTTCATCGCCTGCATGGCTCAGTTCTTCTGCGGCACCGCATCGGTGACGTCGGCCTCACGGATGATGTTCGCGTTCTCGCGTGACGGCGCCGTCCCCGGCCGCAACATCTGGCGCAAGATCTCCAAGCGCAACCGTGTCCCGGTCAACGCCGTCAGCGCGATCTGCTTCATCGCCTGGGCGCTGATGATCCCGACGCTCGCCAACGGCTCGATCGGCTAC
>CAZYMM010000016.1:0-4657 GCA_964648515.1 uncultured Conexibacter sp. | reverse complement strand
GCGCTGTCGGCGGCCTCGGAGCCGTCCGTCGCCCACACAATTACATCGAACAACGTCCTCACCTCTTTCTCCACTTGACGACTTGCACCGGGCACCCTAACCGAGTAGGACCGCGGTGGGGGAGAACTTCCGGACGTGGTGTGTGTTCGGTTTTCTGGACCCCATCTCCAACCCCTCCCGGAGGAACCCCATGATCCGCAGACCCCTCGCGCTGGCGGCGGCGCTCGTCGCCGCCGGCACCCTCGCCTCGGCCGCCCAGGCCAAGGACGTGACGGTGATGACGCGCAACCTCTATCTCGGCGCCGACCTGATCCCGCTCGCAACGGCGCCCGCCGACCAGTTCCCGGCCGCGGCGACCGGCGTCTTCGCCGGCGTCCGCGCGACCGACCCCGACGGCCGCATGAAGCTCGTCGCGCGCGAGATCGCCAAGTCCAAGGCCGACATCGTCGGGCTGCAGGAGGTCTCGCTCTGGCGCGTCGGGCCGGCGTCCGCCCCGAAGGTCGTCTACGACTACTCGACGACGATCCTCAAGGAGCTCAAGCGGCTCAAGGCGTCCTACCGTCAGGTCGCGATCAAGCGCGGCTTCAACGTCGGCGGCCCGATGGGCGACGGCATCGATGTCCGCCTGACGCTCGGCGACGCGATTCTCGTGCGCAAGGGCGTCAAGGTCTCGAAGGTGCGCTCGGGCATCTTCAAGAGCCAGATCACGATCCCGACCCAGGCGGTCGGCCCGGTCGTCCCGAACCGCGGCTGGAACGAGCTCGACGCCACGATCGGCAAGACCAAGCTGCACTTCGTCAACACCCACCTCGAGGCCTACAGCGCCGGTATCCGCCTCGACCAGGCCAAGGAGCTTGTCGCCGGTCCGCTCAAGTCAAAGCTCAAGACCGTGCTCGTCGGCGATCTGAACTCCGGCCCGGCGCTGCCCAAGGCCGAGGACATCCCGCCCTACGCCGCCGTTGCGGCCGCCGGCTTCGTGCCGCTGCGCACCAAGAAGCTGAGCTGCTGCTTCAACGACGATCTCAAGTCCGGCAAGTGGGATCACAACATCGACTGGATCATGGCCAAGCCGAAGGTCAAGCTCGTCCGCTCCTGGCTGATGGGCACCGAGAAGACGGCCAAGGGCGTCTACCCGGCCGATCACGGCGCGGTGATCAGCACGCTGCGCTTCTGAGCTGTGAGCCGTGCGGAGGGGGCGGGAGGACCGTCCTCTCCGCACAGGCTGCCGCGCCGGGTCAACGTCGCGCTGACTTGAGCAGCACGAACCGGGCCGTCACCGTCTTGGCCCGGCGGCCGTTGCGGTCGCGGCCACCGAAGAGGACGCGATAGCGGCCGGGCTGCAGCGTCCGGCCGGCGGCGATGCGGCCGCTGAACGCGAGCCCGCGGCGCCCGGCCGTCACCGGCAGCACGATCTTGCCCTTGACCGTCTTCCAGCGCCGCTTTGCGGTCTGCCGCTGGAACTGCACGGTCAGCCAGCCATCGGATCGCACGCGGAACGCAAACGCGGCCTCGTGCGCAGCGCCGATTCCCGTATGCCCGAGCGTGCGGCGCAGCTTCGGCTGGGCCTTGAGCGCAGTGATCATCGGCCCGCGGCGGCATGCGGCGCTGGTGCTCAGCGGCTTGTCCCAGCAGGTCGGCCGAGGGTCGGGCCCGGGTGCCGGCCCGGGGTCCGGTCCGGGATCGGGCGCCGGGCTTGGGCCGGGCAGCGGTCCGGGGTTGATGACGACCGGCGTCAGCGGCTGAATCTTGCCCGACGTCGTGCCGACCCCCGGCCCGGCGAAGACCGGTGAGGCGATCGCGGCGCGGAAGGCCGCCAGCGACGACGGCGAGGACTCGACCAGCCAGCTGCGCGTCTCGTAGGGTGCCAGCCCCGGCTCGATCTTCTCGAACCAGACCAGCCCCTTGATGTTGGGGAACCGCGTCGTCAGCGTGCCGAGAGCGTCGGTGATCCAAGCGGCCTTTGAGCCGATCGTCTCGGCGGCCGCCGTCTCGCCGATCAGTATCGGCTTGGTCGGCGCGACCGCCTGGACGGAGTCGTAGGTCGGGCCGATCAGATCCCCGAACGACCACTTGAGCCATGGCCACTTGTAGCCGTCGATGCAGGTCCAGTCGACATAGGCGTCGCCCGGGTAGTACCTCGCGATCTGGCTCGACCAGCCGTCGTACATCGTGTTCGGGCACCAGACCCATGTCGCGTTGTCTGCGCCCTCCTGGGTGAAGATGTCGTGGACGTGGCGCCAGGCCTGCACGTACTCGCCGGCCTGGTTGCCGTTGTCGGCTTCGCCGTACGGCCAGATTCCCTTGAGGTTCATCTCCCAGTTGAAGACGAGGAAGAACGGGCCGCCCCAACTGCGCGCATCACGTGCCCACTGGCGGATGAACGCATCATGGCTGCCGTCGATGATCGTCGAGAGCTTGAAGTTCGGCTCGGTCGGCGTCATCGGCTGCGAGTAGGAGGCCCAGCCGAAGACCGGCAGCGCACCGCGGTTGCGGATCGCCTGCATCTGGGCGGTCGGGAACGCCACGTCCTGGCAGGGGCCGTCCGTGCAGTTCGACCACGGCAACGAGTACTCGATCAGGCCCATCTGCTTGCCGACCATCTGCTCGAACTGGTCGGCGGCCGTCATGTCGTACGGCGGTGCGCCGCCGGTCAGGTGATCGCCGATGTTGGCGCCCCAGTAGACCGACGGGCCGGCCTGTGCGAGGGCGGGGGCGACGAACAGCAGCGTCAACGTAACCGCCACGGCGGCCGCGCGTCTGATCATGCTCAGGGACCGCATCTGCCGACGAGGGTACCGGTGCGATTGCGCACGGCCTACCGGAATCTAATGAAACGCGTATTTACTGTGTCGCCGGCTGGACGGGTACGAGGCCGTCGGGCTGACCGCTGGTGTCGGCCGCGAACCGTGGCGCCGTGATCCCGGACCGGAATGCGGCCGTCGCCGCAGCGCTGGTCTCGATCGGCCAGTCCATCCCGTCGTCCTGTTTGTTGAAGTACATGAACGCACGGACGCGCGGGAACTCGGTCGCCAGCGAGCTGAACAGGTCGCTGATCCAGGCCGCCTTCGAGCCGCCGGCCTCGGTCGAGCCGGTCTCACCGATGATCATCGGCTTGCCCGGGGCGACCTGCTGGGTGATCTCGCGGTAGGTCGAGCGGAACAGGTCTGCGAACGAGCGTCGCGGTGTGTTCCAGTTGTAGCCGTCGAGGCAGGTCCAGTCGACGTAGGCGTCACCCGGGTAGAGCGAGGCGAGCGGCTTCATGATCCGGTCGGGGTCGATGTTCGGGCACCAGGTCCAGGTGGCGTTGGTGGCGCCGACCTGCGTGAAGATGTCGTGGACGTGGCGCCAGGCGGTCACGTACTCGCCGGCCTGGTTGCCGTTCTGCCCTTCGCTCCAGGGGAACCAGTTGCCGTTCATCTCCCAGTTGAAGCGCAGGAAGAACGGGTGGCCCCAGGCCTTCGCCGCGGTCGCCCACTGGCGGATGTAGGCGTCGTGGCGGCCGGAGATCACGTCGGCGAGGCGGAAGCTCGACTGGTCGGCGGCGGTGCCGAAGGCGTTGTTGGCCCAGCTGAAGAAGGGGATGATCCCGCGGCCGCGCAGCTTGGTGAAGAGGCTGGCGGGGAACTGGAAGTAGCTGCACGGCTTGCGGCCGCAGTCGGCGAACGGGCTCGAGAAGTTGAGCAGCGTCATCTTGCGACCGGCGTGCTGCTCGAACAGGTTCATCGCGGTGTCGTCCCAGGGCGCTTCGGAGCCGGTCAGGTGCGAGCCGATCCAGGCGCCCCAGTAGAGCGGGCCGGAGTCGCTCGCGGGCGGGTTCGCGGGCGGCTGGACGACGGGCGGCGTCGGCAGCGGCGGCGTGACCGGGGTCGTGGCGGTGGGCGGGGTGTCCACGGGCGTTGTCGCCGTCGGCGTGGTCGTGGTCGGGGTGGTGGCCGCCGGCGTTGTCGTTGTCGTTGTCGTTGCCGGCGGCGTCACCGGCTGCTTCTTCTTCGCGGGCGGGCAGGCGACCTTGCGGATGACGGCGGCCCGGACCACGCTACGCGCGCGGGCCCGCCGCTGCTGCTGCGCCTTCCGGTGCCCCGCGGCGAGCTTGGTCTTGTGGCGAGCGGTCTTGCGTGCCTTGGTCACCGATGCCGAGCAGGCGCGAGCGCTGCTCTTGGACGACGCGGCTCCCGCATCGGACGCAGCGGCGGTGACCAGCAGCGCGCACACCGCCGCGAGCAGGAGCAGGAGCAGGGACAGAGGCCGGGGACGCGTCACCCGAAAGCTGTCGTCGGCAGCGCCCTCGGTGGCCAGCCGGCGGGCCCGCGCTAGACGGATGGTCCATTAGTGAACGTAACGTGAAATCAACAGACGTATTAGTTGGTCGGCTCCGAACCAATGGTACGGTTAGCGGTGCAAGGCGGTCCACTGGGAGCATGCGGATCGCGGACATAGATGGGCAGGCGTTTGGGGGACGTCACGGCCAGGAAGGCAAGGACCGGTCGTCGTGACCACCAGCACCACAGCGGCGCCGCGCACGGATGCGCGAATCACAACCGACGCAGATCGGGAGCTGCAGGCATGGATCGCACCGCGCGTCAGCGTCGTGATCCCGACCTACAACGAGGCCGACAACCTCCGCGTGGTGTTGCCGCGCATTCCTGCGAACTACGAG
>CAZYMM010000015.1:0-26475 GCA_964648515.1 uncultured Conexibacter sp. | reverse complement strand
TGAAGTACGGCGATCACCCCGAGTACGGCCACCACATCGGCGGCTCGGACGCCTCCGGCATCGTCTGGAAGGTCGGACCCGGCGTGACGCGCTGGAAGCCCGGCGACGAGGTCGTCCTCCACTGCAACCAGGCCTCCTACGAGGACCCGGAGGTCCACGGGCTCGACCCGATGGCCGCGCCGTCGCAGCGGATCTGGGGCTACGAGACGACCTGGGGCTCGTTCGCCGAGTTCACCAAGGTCCAGGCCCAGCAGCTGCTGCCCAAGCCGCAGGCGTTGAGCTGGGAGGAGGCAGCCTCCTACGGGCTCGTCTACTTCACCGCCTGGCGGATGTTGATGACCCGCTGCAGGCTGCAGGCCGGTAACCGCGTGCTGGTCTGGGGCGCGGCCGGCGGCCTCGGCGTCTTCGCCGTGCAGATCTGCAAGGCCGCGGGCGCCGAGTGTGTCGGCGTCGTCAGCTCGGCCGAAAAGGGCGAGTTGATCAAGCAGCTCGGCGCCGTCGACTACATCGACCGCGGCGAGTTCGCCGGGATGATGCGCAAGGGCGGCGAGAGCCCCGAAGAGGAGAAGGCGCGCTTCAAGGAGTCGCGCCGCTTCGCGACCCGGGTGGCGGAGTTGCTCGGCGGCGCGCCCGAGATCGTCTTCGAGCACGTCGGCGCCGCGACCTTCCCGACCTCGGTGCTGACCGTCAAGCCGTTCGGCAAGGTCGTGATCTGCGCCGGCACGACAGGGTTCAACCTCGACTTCGACGTCCGCTACCTGTGGATGAAGCAGAAGGAGATCCTCGGCTCGCACTTCGCCAACGCGTACGAGTGCCTGAAGGCCAACGAGCTGATCGAGTCGGGACAGATCCGTCCGGTGCTTTGGCGTACGCTGGGCTTCGACGGTGTCGCGCAGGCACACCAGCTGATGCGCGACAACAAACACGCCGGCAAGATCTCGATCCTGGTCGGCGCCGAATCGGAGGGGCTCGGCAAGACCGCCGACGGCCCCGGAGCGATCCACGCGGAGGTGGGCTGAGATGGCAGACAAGGGACCCGGAGCGGCGCACATCCCCTGGTACGGGACGGTCTTCCGCGGCGACGATCTACAGGCGGCGCTGATCGACCTCGGCACGGCCGCCGGCCGCTACGGCGGCGAGGTCACGCTGCACCGCTCGTCCGAGGACTCCTACCGCTTCCACCAGACCTTCGCGTTTGCAGACAAGTCGGACTGGAACCGGTTCTGGGAGGGCCCTGAGGCGGCGCTCTGGCGCACCCGCCACATGGGCATCTACACCCAGCCGGTGATGTACACGTGGTTCACGGACGTCACCGGGGCAGCCGCTGCCCCTGCGGCGGACGAACCGGCGTCTGTGGCGTAGGGGCTCGGGCAGTCCGGGGCTTGCTGACCGGCCGACCTGCTCCTGCCGTCCTGTGACTCGGCATGAGATGTCACCTGTGACGACATCTCGTGCCGAGTTGTGAGGCGCGCAGACGCGGGCTAGCCCTGCTCCAGGGGCGCCATCGTCAGGCCGTGCCCCTTGAGCTGCATCCAGTAGTGCTCGGCCAGCTCCTGGTGGCCGGACCAGACGATCGCCTGGCCGCTTGCATGGATCTGGTCGGCGATCGCGTAGCCCTGCGCGAGCGTCACCTGCGGCAGCGTGCGTGACAGCGCGCCGGCGACCCCGTCGAAGGTGTTGTGATTGTCGTTGAGGACGATGACCCGCCAGGCGCCGCCGAGCGCGCTGTCGGGACCATCGACGCGAGGAAGGTCGATCGTCTGGCTCATCTGCGGTGCACAGTATTCCTGATTCGGTCCCGAATCGGAAGACGGTCAGGCGCGATCGGCTCGTTGCGACCAGTAGCGCGCGATCCCCGCATAGAGCGTGTCGGGCGGCATCGCCTGCAGGTAGCCGGCCTCGTCCGACGCTTCGCCGAGCTCGGCGACGACCGTGGCCTCGAACTCCTCGGCGTCGAGCGTGCGGCCGAGCTCGGCGAAGCGATCGAGCCGGCGCTCAAGCTCATCAAGCTGGGCCTCGACATCGGTGAACGTGCCGAAATGCGTAAGCGCCAGCGCCGCCGGCCGCCACGAACGCAGCACGCCGGCCGAGGCGTGCCAGGCCTCGATGTCGATGTCGGGCGGCGGCGTCGGCGGCAGCACCGGCCCGTCGCCGATCCGCACACCGGCGACATCGCCGCAGAACGCGATGCCGCTGCCCCGGTGCAGGTAGGCGGCGTGGTGGACGGCATGGCCGGGCGTGTAGGCCCAATCGAAGCCGGACGGCAGCTCGGCCTCGCCGAGCACTCGCACCTGCGCGGCGTCCACCGGCTCGATCGTCCCCCAGAGCGGCCCCATCTGGTCGCCGTAGATCCGCTCGGCGCTGGCCAGCAGCCGCGACGGGTCGATCAGATGCCGCGCGCCGCGCTCGTGGACGTAGACCGGCAGCGGGCCGAGCTCGCGCAGCAACTGCCCTGTGCCGCCGGCGTGGTCGAGATGGATGTGGGTCAGCAGCACGCCGCGCGGACGCTCGTCGGCGAGCGCATCGAGCAGCACCGGCAGCGACGAGCCCGGGCCGGGATCGACGAGCCAGCCGTCGATCATGTGGCAGCAGATCGCCCGCCCCGTGTGCTGAAAGCAGAGGTCGATCTCACGGTGTTCGGTCATCGTTGGCGCTCCAAGATCAGAAGGTCATCGAACGTCGCCGCCGGCGGCCCGCGCCAGGATCCGTCGGATGAGGAGGTCAGTGCGAGGCCGGCGGCGGCACACTCCCCGAGCAGCCAGTCGCGGTCGTAGGCGACAAGCGCCTCGGGCAGGTCTGGGTCGAGCACCGACATCGGCCCGGCGGCGTCAAGCCGCCGCGCGAACGGCGCGTCGCCGCGGGTCACGGCAGCCCGCGAGCTGTGGTCGAGCAAGAGCAGCGTCACAACTGCGCGCCCGCCCGGTGCCAGCACGCGGGCGAGCTCGCGCAGGTAGCGCGCCGCCTCGGCCGTCACCAGGTGCGTCAGCAGCGCGCAGGCGAAGACGACGTCAAAGCCGGCGTCCGGGTACGGGAACGTGCACTCCGAGGCCCGACCAGTCGCCTGCGGCCGGTAGCGGGCGTTGACCACATCGATCTCGGCAAACGCGAACTCCGGATGGGCGGCGTAACGCTCGCTGCACCACCCGACCGCCTCGCCGTCGACGTCGAACCCGTCGTAGCTGCCGCCGTCGGCGACGGCGAGAACCCGCGTCAGCGGCCGTGCGACCCGCCCCCACCCGCAGCCGGCGTCAAGAACGCGCGACCCCGGGCCGAGCCCGGCGTCCGCCTCTGCCAGTGCCACCAGCTGCTCGCCGCTGCGGCGGAACTCGTCCGGTCCGCGGACGAGCCAGTCGGCTGCAGCGGACGGCACGAGCGAGTCGCGGCGCCGGAGCAGCCGCTCGCGGATGCGGACGACGGACACGCTGCCGGAAGCTAGCGCCTGCCGAGCAGCGCCTCGACGCTGGGCGCCAGCGGGATCCCGGCGCGCAGGTCGGGTGCCGGGACAGGATCGCCGAAGACCTCGCGGATCGGCACGACACCGGCCCAGACCGGCAGCGCCACATCGTCGGCCTCGTCCTCCGGCGGCCCTTCGCCGACCTTGACTGAGCACTCCTCGAGTGAGAGCGTCGCCAACATCGTGGCCTTCAGCTCCTGGTCGCTGCCCGGCCGCGCCTCGGCCGCGCGGCCCGCGATCAGCGCGTCGGTCAGCGCGTTGCCGGCCTCACGCTTGGCCTCGGTGCCGGTGATCTCCTGCGCGCGTCCGAAGACGATCGCCGAGCGGTAGTGGACCGAGTGCTCGAACTGTGAGCGCGCGAGCACGAGCCCGTCGAGCGCGGTCGCGCAGACGCAGAGCTCGGCCCCCGATCTGACCGCCTTGGCGAAGCTGCCGGCCGACGAGCCGTGCAGGATCAGCTGCCCGTCGACGAGTCCGTGCAGCGTCGGCCACACATACGGAAAGCCGTTACGGACATAGGCGACGTGCGAGAGCCGCGTCGCCGCGAAGACCGCCGCCGCGGCGTCGGCTCCGGAACGCGCGTTGTCGGCACCGCGGATGACCTGCGTTCGGCTCCGTGCCGGCATGCGCGCACGCTAGCCAGAGCCGGCCGCCGGCGTCGAGCCGCAGGTCGAGTGGCGTCGCACCATCGCTCAGCAGGGGGTAAGACGCCACTCGACCTGCAGACCGCGGCTCGCACCAGCGCAGGTACCCTCCTCGCCATGGAGCACCGCCTCGCGCAGCCCGACCGTCCGTGGATGATGCGCACCTACGCTGGCCACTCGACGGCCGAGAAGTCGAACGCGCTCTACCGCGAGAACCTCGCCAAGGGCCAGACCGGGCTGTCGATCGCCTTCGATCTGCCGACCCAGACCGGCTACGACCCGGACTCCGAGTACGCCAAGGGCGAGGTCGGCAAGGTCGGCGTGCCGGTCGCCCACAAGGGCGACATGGCGGCGCTGCTCGACGGCATCCCGCTCGCAGGCATGAACACGTCGATGACGATCAACGCGACCGCCGCCTGGCTGCTCGCGCTCTACATCGTCAGCGCGGAGGCGACCGGCGTCGACCGCGCCGAGCTCCAGGGCACGACCCAGAACGACATCATCAAGGAGTTCCTGGCGCGCGGGACCTACGCGTTCCCGCCCGGACCGTCGCTGCGGCTGATCGCCGACATGGTCGCGTTCACGGTCACCGAGGTCCCGAACTGGAACCCGATCAACATCTGCAGCTACCACCTCCAGGAGGCGGGCGCGACGCCCGTGCAGGAGATCGCCTATGCGATGAGCAACGCGATCGCCGTCCTCGACGCGGTTCGCGAGCGGGTCGACGAGTCGCTGATGGGCAGGGTCTTCGGCCGGATCTCGTTCTTCGTCAACGCCGGAGTCAGGTTCATCGAGGAGCACGCGAAGCTGCGCGCGATGTCGATCATCTGGCAGCAGCTCGGCCGCGAACGCTACGGCGTCAGCGACGAGAAGCAGCTCCGCTTCCGCTACGGCGTCCAGGTCAACTCGCTCGGCCTGACCGAGGCCCAGCCGGAGAACAACGTCCAGCGGATCGTGCTCGAGGCGCTGGCCGTCACGCTCGGCCGCAACGCACGTGCCCGGGCTGTGCAGCTGCCGGCCTGGAACGAGGCGCTCGGACTGCCGCGACCGTGGGATCAGCAGTGGTCGCTGCGGATCCAGCAGGTACTGGCGTATGAGACCGACATGCTCGAGTACCCCGACATCTTCGACGGCTCGAAGGTGATGGACGGGCTCGTCGCCGAGCTGCTCGACGGGGCACGGTCCGAGATGGCCGTCGTCGCAGAGCACGGCGGCGCGGTCGAGGCGGTCGGCTACATGAAGGCCGCGCTCGTCGACAGCCATCGCGAGCGAATCCGCCGGATCGAGGATGGCGAGCAGACCGTCGTCGGCGTCAACCGCTTCACCGAGACGAGCCCGTCGCCGCTGATCGACGAGGAGGGCGGAATCATGACCGTCGACCCAGAGACCGAGAGCCGCCAGCGCGAGGCGATCGCGGCCTGGCGCGACAGCCGCGACCAGGCGCAGTGCGACGCGGCGATCGCCGAGCTGCGGCGGGTCGCCGCGAGCGACGAGAACATCATGGCCGCCACCATCGCCGCCGCCCGCGCCGGCGTCACCACAGGCGAATGGGCGGGCGCGCTGCGCGAGGCGTTCGGCGAATTCCGCGCGCCGACCGGTGTCGGTGCCGCGGCTGCACCGGCCGGAGCCCACGACGAGGACCTCGTCGCGCTGCGCGATCAGGTGCAGGCCCTCTCCGAGCGGCTCGGCCGCCGCCTCAAGATCCTCGTCGGCAAGCCCGGCCTCGACGGGCACTCCAACGGCGCCGAGCAGATCGCGGTCCGCGCACGCGACGTCGGCATGGATGTCGTCTACGAGGGGATCCGCCTGACGCCGGCCCAGATCGCGGCGTCGGCCGAGCAGGAGGGCGTCCACGTGATCGGCCTCTCGATCCTCTCCGGCTCGCATCTGGAGCTGATCCCGGCGGTCATCGACGAGCTGCGGGCGCGCGGCGTCACCGCACCGGTCGTCGTCGGCGGGATCATCCCCGAGCACGACGTCGAGCCGCTCAAGCGCACCGGCGTCGCCGCCGTGTACACGCCCAAGGACTTCAACCTGACGACGATCATGCGCGAGATCGTCGAGCTCGTCGGGGCGACCGCAGGCGCGCCCGCAGCGACGTGAGCGGTGCCGCCGGCGCCGCACTCGGCGAACGGCTGCGGTCCGGTGACCTGTCGGCCGCGCCGCAGGTGCTGAACCTCGTCGAGTCCCAGGCCCCCGCCGACCGCGAGCAGACCGCGGAGCTGCTGCGGGCGGTCGGGCCGCAGGCGCTCGGCGGCGAGGCGCCCGGACATGTGATCGGCGTCACCGGCCCGCCCGGCGTCGGCAAGTCCTCGCTGCTGTCCGAGCTCTGCGCAGCCTGGCGGCGGTCGGGCCGGTCGGTCGCGGTGCTGGCGGTCGACCCGTCGTCGAAGCGCTCCGGCGGCGCGCTGCTCGGCGACCGTGCCCGGATCGCCTTCGACCCCGCCGACCGGGCGCTGTTCATCCGCTCGATGGCGGCCGGCGACCGGCTCGGCGGCCTGGCGCCGGCGACGCGCACCGCCGCCCAGGCGCTCGCCGTGGCGTTCGACATCGTCGTGATCGAGACGGTCGGCGTCGGCCAGTCGGAGACCGAGGTCGGCGAGATCGCCGACACGGTCGTCGTCGTCGTCCAGCCGGGCTCCGGTGATGTGCTCCAGTTCCTGAAGTCGGGGATCATGGAGATCCCCGATCTGCTGGTCGTGACGAAGGCCGATCTCGGACAGATCGCGCTGCGGGCACGCAGCGACCTGACCGCGGCGCTGCGCTCGGTCGGTTCACGCGCCACGCGCGTGCTCGCCGTCTCGGCGCTGCCGCCCGCGCAGGGAATCGACGAGCTGGTCGCCGCACTCGACGCGCATCGCGATGGCCTCGACGTCGCCGCACGGCGCGCCGCGACCCGCCGCTCCGGGGCGCTCGCGGACTTCGTCGCCGAGCACGGCGCCGCGGGCCTGCGTGCGGCCGGCGGCCGGCGCACGGCGCTGGCGCGGCTCGAGCGGATGGCAGCCGAGAGCGACCAGTCGACACTGCTGGCCGCGCTGGAGGAGACTGTGCGCTGATGCGGCTGCGAGGATTCGGCGACTCCCCCCGGGCGGCGTTGCGGGCGCTGGCACTGCTGGTGCTGGTGTTCGCCGCCGCGACCGGCATCGCGCTGCTGGCGGGTGCCACGAACCTCGGCACCGCGATGACGTTCGGCCAGATCGCGTTCGTGGCCGGCGTCGCCGTGATCGTGATCTGGGGCTGATCGCCCGGCGGCCAGAGGCCGGCGAAGGCGATCTCGCTGCAACGCACCCTCTAAACCACCGCGTCCGTGCAGCCGATCACCAGGGTGTGGATGTCCTGATCGAACGCAATCTCGCGGTCAGCGTGATGCTCGAGGGCGGTTGGCGCCTGCCCGCGACCGTCATCGCCGTGACCGACGAGCACATCGACATGCGGATCGCCAGCACCGCGCATGCGGATGCGGTGCTGCCCGGGCACCTGCAGTCCTGCAAGGCCCGCGTCGCCTGGGAGACCCGCCTCGGCACCGCGCACCGCGACGGCATGATCACCGTGCGCACCGACGGCGATCTGCGGCTGCATGCGGTTCGCCAGCCACAGCACCTTCAGCGCCGGATCCATGCCCGGGTACCTGCCGACCTTGTCGCGGCGATCGTCGGCGATGACCATCGCGTCGTCACGCGGACGCTCGACATCTCGGTCGGCGGGATGCTGCTCTCCCCGGTCAGCGCCGTCGTGCCCAAGCAGCAGGTGCGGTTTGCGATCGGCCTCGGCGAGATCACCGTGACCGGTGTCGGCGAGGTCGTGCGCACAAGCGAGGAGGGCGCGCCGGCGATCCGCTTTGCGGGCCTGCACGGCGAGTCCCAGCGCGAGATCGCGAGCTTCGTCGACCGGCGCCGGCGCGAGCTGGCCGAGCCGGCAGCCGCCGCCTAGCGCACCTTCGACGTTGACGTCGCTGTAGTCGCGGCCGTGGTCGCGGTCCGGCTCGGCGTCACGCCGGACGTGGTCGTCGTGGCGGTTGCGGTCGTGGCGGTCGTCATCGTCGCAGCCGTGCTCGTCGTCTCCCCCTCGGGCTCCGAGCTGTCGAGCGCGGCGATCCGCCAGCGGCCGTCCTCGAGCGCCAGACGCAGACGGTCGGTGCTCGGTGCCTGACCGGCGGCCGTCGAGCGCACGGTCGCCCAGCCGGCCGTCTTCGAATCGACACCGGCACCCAGCACCTCGAGCCGTGCGCCCTGAACACCGCCCGCCGCCTCCTTGATCGCAGCCTCGCAGCCGAGCCCGCCGGACTGAAGCAGCCCGCGCAGCCTCCGCGTCAGCAGCTCGGAGCAGATCTCGGCGCCGTCGCGACGCGAGAACGCCGCGCCGAACTGTTCGGCGGTGCGGCGGATCTCGGCCTTCGGGTCGGGCTGCTTGGGCTTGCTGCCGCAGCCCGCCGGTACGGCCAGCAGCACGGCGCCGCAGCAGGCGATCACGAGCGGACGGCGGCCGGACATGGCGAGCAGCGTAGCTGCGCGACCGGCCCCGACCTATGCTGTCCGGCGATGGCGACTCCCCCCTGGCTGCGCTGCTACCGCTGCTGGTCGACCGACCTCGAGCTGCAGGTCCACTACGAGGGCATCCACCGGATCGACCCGGCCAGCGGCGAACGCGCCGAGACCGTCGACGAGCGACAGGAGGCCGTGATCCAGTGCTACGAGTGCCTGCACGACCAGCCCCACCTGGCCTTCCACGGCGGCCGCGTCGAGCCGGTCGAGGATCGCTGGGAGCGGATGATCACCGGCACTCCGTGGATCGCCTCCTGCACCGTCCGGGCAACCGGCGAGTCGGTCGAGACCTGCTCGGGGCCGGACGCCGCCGACGCCCTCTCCTACGCCGCGTTCGGTGACTACGGCACGCGCGAGTTCTTCACCCACGTCCGCTTCCACAAGCACGAGGACGACGACGTCGTGATCCACCTGCTGGTCGAGTACTACGCACGGTCGCTCGAGGAGGCCACAGCAGTCCTCGAACAGGCCGCCCGCGGACCGCTCGCGATCACGTCGCTGGCGGAGGAGTCGCGGCCGCCGGCCGCGACCGGCGACCCGCGCCATTAGATGATTGATTCCGAACTCTCACGCTCGCTCTCGCACGCCGGGCGGGGCCGGATCGCCACCCGATCCCTTGCCGATCCAACCAGGATCGGCCGCAGGATCGCGCGTCGCCCGGCATCCACCCTGCGCACGACCGCGACCACGAACGACTCGGAATCAATCATCTAGACCCCGAGCTCACGCAGGCGCCGCACCGCCAGCGCCAGTGTCGCCGCGTCGGTGGTGCCGTCGGCTCCCAGCTCGACAGCCACCGTCCGCAGCCGCTCGATCGCCGGCGCGCAGCGCTCGAGGAAGGCGTCGACGGCCGCCGAGGGCTCCAGTTCCGGACTCGCCGACAGGGCCGCGATGACCAGCTCGCGACGCCCGGCGAGCAGATCGTCGAGCAGTCCCTGCTGGGCCCAGCGCTGAACCCGGCCCGAGGCGGGCAGCGCCAGCACGAGCGTCTCGATCCGCTCCAGCCCGAGCCGCTCGCCGAGCGCGAAGAAGGCCTCGGCGACGGCGACGATCTCACGACCGGTCACGGCGGCCGCGCGCACGATGTCGGCGCCGTGGTAGAGCGCCGGCTGCGAGGCGTGGCGCAGCGCCAACTGCTCCGGCACACCGTCGGCCAGTACCGCGGCGGCACGCGCCTCGGCGTCGGCGCGCCAGCGATGGCTGCGCAGCGACCACATCTCGCGCTCCAGCGTCGCGAACGCGTCCCGGGCCGCGGCGATCGCAGGCTCGATCTCCGCCTCCGGCTCGTGCAGCAGATACCAGCGCGCGACGGTCGCAACCAGCACGTCGACACCGTCCATCAGCTTGCGGGCGACGTCGGCCCCGACCCCCGCGCCGAGGGCCTCGATCTCGACCCAGCGAGCCTCCGCGCCGGTGACCTCACGGGCGATCCGGTAGCTGCCGACGATCGCCTGCGGCGAGGCGCCGAGCTCGTGGCTGAGTTCGGCGGCGAAGGTCGGCCCGAGCGAGTTGACGAGGTCGTTGGCGACGAGCGTCGCGACCAGCTCGCGCCGCAGCGGATGGTCGGCGATCAGCTCGCCGTAGGCGTCGACGACGGCGGGCGGGAAGTACGCGCGCACGTAGGTGTCGAAGTAGGGGTTCTCGGGCAGCTCGGAGGCGAGCAGCTGGTCGGTCAGCAACCGCTTGGCGTAGGCCAGCAGGACGGCGAGCTCGGGCCGCTCGAGCCCCTGGCCGAGCCTGCGCCGATCGGCGATCTCGTCGCTGCCCGGCAGCGCCTCGCTCTCGCGGCTGAGCATCCCGCGGCGCTCGAGCTCCTCCATCAGATCCTCGTAGGCGAACATCCGCTCGTGCGCGACCGCGACCTCCTCGGAGAGGATCTGCGCCTGCAGGAACGAGTCGTAGAGCACGTGTTCGACGACGTCTCCGGTCACCTCGTGCAGCAGCGCGTTGCGATCGTCGACCGACAATAGCCCCCGGCGCACCGCCAGATCGAGCAGGATCTTCAGGTTGACCTCATGGTCGGAGCTGTCGACCCCGGCCGAGTTGTCGATGAAGTCGGCGTTGATCAGGATGCCCGCGCGCGCCGCCTCGATCCGCGCCCGGTGGGTGAAGCCGAGGTTGCCGCCCTCGCCGACGACGCGGCAGCGCAGCCGCGCGGCGTCGACGCGGATCGCGTCGCTGGCGCGGTCCTGGGCGTCGGCGTCTGACTCGTGCGTGGCCTTGACGACGGTGCCGATCCCGCCGTTCCAGAGCAGATCGACCGGCGCTCGCAGCACCGCCTGGATCAGCTCCGACGGTGTGCACGACGCGACGGCGTCATCGATGCCGAGCGCTCCGCGAATCTCGGCTGTCAGCGTCACCTGCTTGGCGCTGCGCGGGAAGACGCCGCCGCCGGCGGAGATCAGATCGCGGTCGTAGTCGTCCCAGCTCGACCCGGGCAGCTCGAACAGTCGCCGGCGCTCCTGCCAGCAGCGCTCGGCGTCCTGCGGGTCGGGGTCGATGAAGATGTGGCGGTGGTCGTAGGCGGCGATCAGCCGCAGCGAGCGGCTGAGCAGCATCCCGTTGCCGAACACGTCGCCCGACATGTCGCCGACCCCGACGGCCGTGACCGGATCGCGCTCGGGGTCGGTGGCGAGCTCGCGGAAGTGGCGCTTGACCGACTCCCAGGCGCCCTTGGCGGTGATGCCGAGCTTCTTGTGGTCGTAGCCGTTGGATCCGCCGGAGGCGAACGCGTCGCCGAGCCAGAACCCGCGCCGGACCGCGATCTCGTTGGCGGTGTCCGAGAAGGTCGCGGTGCCCTTGTCGGCAGCGACGACGAAGTAGGTGTCGGCCCCATCATGGACGCGGACGCCCTGCGGATGGATCACCGTCCCCGCCTCGTCGAGGTTGTCGGTGACGTCGAGCAGCGCCTCGATGTAGCGGATGTAGACGGCCTTGACCTCGGCCCGCAGCGCAGCCGGATCGGCGGGCGGTCGCTTGAGATAGAAGCCGCCCTTGGCGCCGTCCGGCACGATCACCGCGTTCTTGGTCATCTGCGCACGCATCAGTCCGTAGACCTCGGTGCGGTAGTCCATGCGATCCGACCAGCGCAGACCGCCGCGCGCGACCTCACCGCCGCGCAGGTGGATGCCCTCCATGTCGGCGGCGTAGACATAGATCTCGTAGAGCGGCGCCGGCTGGGGCATCGCCGGCACATCGGCCGAGCGGAACTTGAACGCCAGCGCGTCACGGCCGTCGCGGTAGACGTTGGTGCGCAGCGTCGCGTCGATCAGGCCGAGCTGGTTGCGCAGGATGCGGTCGTGGTCGAGCAGCTCGACATCGTCGAGCAGCTCGATGACGCGGGCGCGCAGCTCGTCCTCGCTCTGACCGTCGGCGCGCACTCCCTCCTCGAGCGCGAACCGGCACTCGAACAGGGCGACCAGCGCGGCCGTGATCTGCGGGTTGGCGGCGACGACATCGTTCTGAAAGCTCTCCGAGTAGCGCGAGCCGAGCCGCTGGCGGTAGCGGCGGTAGGCACGCAGAATCTTGACCTGCCGCCAGTCGAGCCCAGCGCCGACGATCAGCCGATTGAGCGAATCGGACTCGGTCCGCCCGCTCCAGCAGGCCTCGATCGAGTCGGCCAACGCCACCCCGCAGCGATCGAGATCGATCGGCTCGCCCTCCGGCGTGACGACCGCGAAGGCCTGAATCCAGCTCTCCTCACCCTCGGCGACGATCCGCGTCGGCAGCTCCTCGATCACGCGCAGGCCGTGCGCCTCGAGCAGCGGCGTGGCGTCGGTCAGCTCGACCTTCTGGCCGCGCTTGTAGAGCGCGACTCGCGTGACAGCACGCCCGTCGGCAACGTGCACGCCGCCGGCCAGAGCGATGTGCAGCTCCTTGCCGGCGGCGATCTGACGCTCGAGCTCCTGCACGTCGCCGGCCGCCAGCGCCGGCTCGGTCTCGGCCTGGTAGGCCTCGGGCATGTGGCGCAGCCAGCGCCGGCCGAGCTGACCGGCGCGCTCGCCGCCGAGCACCCCTGCAAGCAGCTCCTCGGTCAGGTCGGCCCAGGTCCGCGACTCGTCTCGCAGCCGCTGTTCAAGCTCGGTCAGGTCGACGGCCGGCAGGTCGGCGGGGCTGCGCACGACAATGTGCAGCAGCGCCCGGCCGGTCTCGGTCAGCGACTCGCGCGCCTCGACGTGCGTGCTCTGGTACGCGTCGGCGACGATCGCCCGCAGCCGCCCCGTCAGCCCCGGCGTCAGCCGCTCGCGCGGCATCACCATCATCAGCGAGGCCTGACGGCGGTGGCGGGCGAGACGGCCGACGAGCCGGACATCGTTCTCGGGTGCGGCGACGAGGCCGGCGATGATCCCGCGCAGGTCGTCGACCGGCGCGGCCAGCAGCTCGGTCTTCGGGAAACGGTCGAAGATCGCGATTGCGGCCTTGGCGTCGTGCGAGCCGGCGACCAGATGCTCGGCCTCGAGGATCAACGCCAGCTTGCGGCGCAGCTGGGGCGTGCGGCTGGCGGGCTCGGCGACCGCGCGCTGCGTGAACAGACCGACCAGCCGCGCGATCCCATCGAGCGACCCGTCGGTCGTGACACGACCGACGATCAGCGTCTCCATCGGCTCGCGGCGATGGACCGGCGAGAGCGCCTGGCTGCGCAGCGCGCGCACAAGCCGCGGGTCGCGGGCGCCGCTGCCGATCTCGAGCTCGGCCTCGAACCCGAGGCCGCCCGACTCGCGGTCGCGGAGCAGGCCGAGCGCTGTCTCGGCCAGCGGCCGGCGCGCCTCACCAGGAGGCTGCGTCTCCTCACGGAAGCCGAGGAAGATGAAGTTCTCGTCACGCAGCCACTCAAGGAACGCGACGACCTCATCGGGGTCGTCCTCGATCATCCCCTCGTGCGCCGCGCCGGCGCGGACGAGCTCGATCAGCCGTTCGACGGCGCGGTCGCGGAGCGGCTCGAAGTCGGCGACCACGACGGCGACGTTCGCCAGGATCGTGCGGACGGCGTCTGCGAGGTCCGCGAGCTCGGTCTGCTCAAGCCGGCGGTCGAGCGCGAAGTGCATGATCGACTCGGCCGGTGCCGATCCGGCGACGGTGAGGCCGGTGATCGCGCCGTCAGCGGCGCGCTCGACGCCGATCACCGGATGGATCACGCGCTCGACGCCGATCCCGCGCGCATGGAGCTCGGCACCGACGGAATCGACGAGGAACGGCAGATCGGGCGAGTTGGTCTCAAGCACCGCGCCGGGCACGTGGTAGCCGTCGTGCTCGTCGGTCGGGTTGTAGGCCCGGACCGCGCACGCGCCGCGGCGGTCGGCGGCCAGCGCCAGCGCGCAGCGCGCCTCGGCAAGCGCCTGCTGCGAGCCGGCCGTCGACCGCACCGTCGCTCCCAGGCTTTGTCCCCAGTACATCGGGACGAACGCCGGCAGCAGCGCGGCAAGGTCGTCACGAGCGGCGATCGGTTGCTCGGCCATAGGTGGTTGGGAACCTACTCCGGGCGGCGGCGGGGGTGTCTGGCGACGGGAGACGGGCGACATCTCGTTCTCCGTCCGCTTCCTCGGCCGCTACACCCGCGATGACCAGGAGTACGTCGTGCAGGTGCTGCAGCCATCGCGTGGTGCAACCCGCCGGCGCCGTTCGCCGCCTGCGGTCGTTGGACCGCCGCGATCGCGGGTGGACGCCGGCGCCATCAAGGCGCACCCCGTGAGCCGACCGGAGGGAGGCGAACGGGGGCCGCGATGGCGGCGGCGTCCACCCCCTTCCGCTGACGTCCAGCCGGCGGCCGCAGACGCTACGCGCCCAGCTCGGCCTTCAGCGCCTCGAACTGCTCGCGCACCGCGGCCGGCAGCCGCTCGAACCGGGCCAGATGCTCCTCGACCTGTCCCAGCTCGCCCTTGACGGCGGCGGTGTCGACGGTCAGAAGCGCCTCGAGGTCCGCGTCGGCGATGTCGAGTCCGTCGGTGTCGAGGTCGGCTGGACAGGGCACGATCCCGAGCACCGTGTCATGACCGTCGGCCGTCCCCTCGCAACGCCGCACGATCCACTCCAGCACGCGCGAGTTGTCGCCGAAGCCGGGCCAGAGGAACTTGCCGTCGGCCCCCTTGCGGAACCAGTTGACGTAGAAGATCTTCGGCAGCTGGGCGCCCTCGCGAGCGCCGATGTCCAGCCAGTGCTGGAAGTAGTCGCCCATGTTGTAACCGCAGAAGGGCAGCATCGCGAACGGGTCGAAGCGCAGCTTGCCGACCTCGCCGAACGCGGCAGCGGTCTGCTCGGAGCTCATCGTCGCACCGAGGAAGACGCCGTGCTCCCAGCTCTTGGCCTCACGCACCAGCGGTGCGACCGAGGCGCGGCGGCCACCGAACAGGAACGCGTCGATCGGCACGCCGGCCGGGTCCTCCCACTCCGCCGCCATCGTGTCGACCTGCGAGGCGGGCACCGTGAAGCGCGCGTTCGGATGGGCGGCAGGATGTCCGGATTGCGGTGTCCAGTCGTTGCCGTGCCAGTCGATCAGGTGGGCGGGAACGTCGTCGGTCAGCCCCTCCCACCAGGTGTCGCCATCGTCGGTCAGAGCGGTGTTGGTGAAGAGCGCGCCGCCCTCGAGCGCCTTCATCGCGACCGGCGTATTGCCCCAGCCGGTGCCGGGCGCGACACCGAAGAAGCCGTACTCGGGGTTGATCGCGCGCAGCCGGGGCGGGTGGGACGTCTCGTCGAACTTCATCCATGCGATGTCGTCGCCGATCGTCTCGACCTTCCAGCCCTCGATCGTCGGCACCATCAGCGCGAAGTTGGTCTTGCCGCAGGCGCTCGGGAAGGCTCCGGTCACGTAGCGGACATCGCCCTCGGGCGTCGTCACCTTGAGGATCAGCATGTGCTCGGCCATCCAGCCCTCGTCACGGGCCATCACCGAGGCGATCCGCAGCGCGAAGCACTTCTTGCCGAGCAGCGCGTTGCCGCCGTAGCCGGAGCCGTAGGACCAGATCTCACGTGTCTCGGGGAACTGGACGATGTACTTGGTCTCGCGGTTCGTCGGCCAGCTGACGTCCTGCTGACCGGGCTCCAGCGGCGCTCCGATCGAGTGCACGCAGGGCACGAACTCGCCGTCCTCGCCGAGCAGGTCGAGCACCTTCTGCCCCATCCGCGTCATGATCCGCATCTGCGCGACGACATACGGCGAGTCGGTCAGCTCGATGCCGATGTGCGACTTGTCGGAGCCGAGCGGCCCCATCGAGAACGGCAGCACGTACATCGTGCGCCCCTTCATGCAGCCGTCGAACAGCGACTTCAGCTCGGCGCGCATCTCGTCCGGGGCGCGCCAGTTGTTGGTCGGGCCCGCGTCCTCCTCACGCGCCGAGCAGATGAACGTGCGGTCCTCGACGCGCGCGACATCCGACGGGTCAGACCAGGCCAGGTAGCTGTTCGGCCGCTTGGCCTCCGAGAGCTTGCGGAACGTGCCGTTCTCGACCAGCAGCGAGCAGATCCGGTCGTACTCCTCGGCCGAGCCGTCACACCAGACGATCTCCTCGGGACGAGTCTGGGCGGCGATCTGCTCAACCCAGGCGGTCAGCTGCTTGTGGTCGGTGGGAACGGTGGTGCTCACGGTCGGGTCACTTCCTCTGCGGAGTCAAAGAATCAGTCATGAACGGCATCGGGGCGCCCGACGGACGCCCCGCAGCCTCAACGGTACTCCTCTTGAGCCCGCTAGGACGGCTCCCCCGGATGCCGCTTGGGCACCAGCACGAGCCGTTTGAACTCGGCGACCAGGACACCGTCCTGGTTGCGGACGCGGGTGTGGACCCTGACGATGCCGCGATCGGGCTTGGACCGCGACGGCGTCTTGTCCAGCACCTCGGTCTCACAGAACAGAGTGTCGCCGTGGAAGACCGGCGCCGGGTGGCTGAGCTCCTCCGTCGCGAGGTTGGCGATCGCCTTGCCGGAGACGTCGGAGACGGTCATCCCGAGCGCCAGCGAGTAGACGTACGGCCCGACGACGACGTTCCGGCCCTGCTGGCTCTGAGCCGCGTAGACATCGTTGATGTGCAGCGGATGGTGGTTCATCGTGATCAGGCAGAAGAGATGGTCGTCGGCCTCGGTCACGGTCTTGGCAGGCCAGTGCTGGTAGGTCGCGCCAACCTCGAACTCCTCGAAGTAGCGGCCGTATTCGTGGGCGCCGGTCGCTTCGCGCGCGGCCTGATCGGTGGTGAAGGTGGAGTCGGACATGAGGCGCGACAGGATGGCAAAGGCACGGCCGGACCGCGTGTTCGTGTGCCCATTCGTGGTTAGGATCACCCGATGAAGATCGTCGCGCTGCTTTTCCTCTCGCTCCTCTTGGTAGCCGCCCCAGCCTCGGCTGCGGGTCTCCCGGTCACCGGGCTATACGGATGCTCACCGGACCAGGGCGAGAACTCGCTCGGCGCCACAGGTGCCAAACTCACGCTGACGACGAAGGGCACGTACAAGCTCACCTTGATGACACCCACCGGCGGCACCGTTGCCGGCAAGTACAAGAAGACAACGAACAAGTCCGGAACCAAGGTGAAGATGACCGGTGGGCTGCTCGACGGGAAGACCGGCAAGGTGACCCGCAGCAAGCTCACGGGCAAGGCTCAGATTCAGTTCAGCTCCTGGGTCAACGGTGGCGGCAAGGTGCGCTGCCGACGCTAAGAGCCGCTCGCCAGCTAGCGTTCGGGCCATGCGCAGCCCCCGCGACTTCTACAAGCCGATGGCCGTCGGCGCCCCGGACCCGATCACCGAGGTGCCGTTCCCGCCCTCGCGGATGATCCACTTCGTCGACTGCTCGAACGAGAAGATGGTCGCGAAGCTTCCCGGCATGATCGAGGCCTCCGACATCATCCTCGGCAACCTCGAGGACGCGGTGCCGGTCGACCGCAAGATCGCGGCGCGTGAGGGGCTGGTCGCGGTCGGGAAGTCGCACGACTTCGGCGAGACGCAGCTGTGGACGCGCGTCAACGAGCTGGCGTCGCCGTGGGTGCTTGACGACCTGCGCACGCTGGTGGGCGAGATCGGCGACAAGCTCGACGTGATCATGGTCCCGAAGGTCGAGGGCCCGTGGGACATCCACTACGTCGACCGGCTGCTGGCGCAGCTGGAGGCGCGTGCCGGGCTGTCCCGGCCGATCCTCGTGCACGCGATCCTCGAAACCGCCCAGGGCGTCGCCCACCTCGAGGAGATCGCGGCCGCATCGCCGCGGATGCAGGGGATGTCGTTCGGTCCCGCCGACCTGGCCGCATCGCGGCGGATGAAGACGACGCGCGTCGGCGGCGGCCACCCCGGCTACCAGTCGATGAGCGACCCGGTCCTGGATTCCGACGGCGCGATCGTCGAGGGCCAGACGCGCGTGACCGCCCAGCAGGATCCGTGGCACTACTCGATCGCCCGCATGGTCGACGCCTGCACGATGAACGGGCTGCTGCCGTTCTACGGGCCGTTCGGCGACATCAAGGACGTCGCCGCGTGCGAGGCCCAGTTCCGGTCCGCGTTCCTCTTGGGGTGCGTCGGTGCCTGGTCGCTGCACCCGGTCCAGATCGAGATCGCCAAGAAGGTCTTCTCGCCCGATCCGGACGAGGTCAGGTTCGCGCTGAAGGTGATCGAGGCGATCCCGGACGGCCGCGGCGTTCACATGATCGACGGCAAGATGCAGGACGACGCGACCTGGAAGCAGTGCCAGGTGATGGTCTCGCTCGCGCGCCAGCTGGCGGCACGCGATCCGGAGCTGCGCGCCGCCTACGGGCTGTAGCGACTGTTTCGGCACACGCGCGTCTGGTTTCGTCACGAGCGCCCGTGGTGAGCTGGGCGCATGGCACCACCCGGCGGCAACGTTGGTCACAAATCGCTCGGTATTGCGCGAATCGATGACCAACGTTGGTGGGGTTCGGGCCCGCTGACGGTCTTGGCCGAGCGGCAGGACGGCCTGCTCTCGATCGCGCAGCTCAGAGCGGCGGGAGTCCCGGCGTCCACGTGGAATCGGTGGGCTGCGAATGGGCGGCTGCGACCGGTTCAGCCGGGCGTCTTCGCGGTCGGGCATCGGGCGCTGAGCGAGCGAGGGCGGCGTCGCGCAGCGCTGCTGTCGGCCGGCGACGACGCGGCACTCGGGCACGGGACCTCGCTTGCGCATCGCGGCATCTGCGAGCTGCACGACAGGCGGATCCACGTCGTCGTGCCGCGCGGGAGCTGCGCGCCGCGCGGCGAGTTCGTGCTCCATCGCGCAGTGCTGCTCGACAAGCACGACGTCGAGACCGTCGATGGCCTCCGTACGACAACGGTCGCACGAACGCTGATCGACCTCGCAGGCCGCCGCGACAATGCGACGCTCGGTTACGCGTGCCGCCAGGTCGAGTACGCGAGGAAGCTCGACGTGGCCGCGATCGGACGGACGCTCGCGCGGATGAACCGGCAGCCGGGAACGAAGGCGCTGAGGGCCGCGCTCGGGTCCGCCGGGATCGAAGGCGCAATCCTCGAGACCAGGCTCGAGCATCGCGGGTACACGGCGCTGCTCGCGGTCGGCCTCCCGCAGCCGATCACGCAGCACTGGATCGACCTGCGCCCGGATCACAGGCGCGTCCGCGTCGACGCCTGGTATCCGGACGCGCGGCTCGTGGTCGAGATCGACGGCCCGCACCACCGGCTGCCGCTGCAGGCAGCCGACGACGCGGCGCGCGACGCCGCCCTGACACGCCGCGGGATCAGCGTCGAGCGCATCACCGACGTGGAGCTCGACAGCGACCCGATCGCCGCCGCCACGCGCGCCCTCCAACGTTGGTCATCGAATCGCGCAATAGCGAGCGATCCGTGACCAACGTTGGGCCGAACCGGTAGCGTCTTCACGCTGCCGTTCTCGGCCGAGGCGAGCGCTGCGCTCAGGAGCGGCAGGCGCCGACCCGCCGCCGAACAACCGCGCAACCTGATCCCGATCGGACCGTCTACACACGCATGATCGTCAAGCTGCGCACCTCGCTCCTGGTAGGCACCGTGACCGCGGCTGCACTGATGAGTACGGCACCGGCCTCGGCGGCCGGCACGTCGTGTGTGCCGCCCGGTGCCGAGATCATCCAGCAGGCCGGTACCACCAGCGTATGGCGATACACGGGGGGACCGATGACCGCCTGCGGGACCTTCGGCCCCAGGCTGCAGCTCACCAAGGATGGCGCCGCCCGCAACGGCAGAGTCGACAAGCTCGCGGCGCTGACGCAGAACTGCGCGATAATAGGCAGTCACGAGAGCTTTCGCGCAGTTTATGCCGAGCAGTACGTCGATGTCATCGACCTGGGCGCCAGGACTGAGAGGCGATCGACGTTCGGCTTCGGACCAACCTTGCCGGATGGCCATGCATACGGCGAAATGGGACGGGTCATGATCGGAGACGGCTGTTCGGCCGCGTTCGAGATCTTCGCCGGGCCGAGTGGTTTCCGCATCGTGGGCGTCGACGCGCGTGGAGAGACGGAAGCCGCCGACGGTACGAGCCTCGAGGACTACGCCCGAGAGCTGCGGGCCCCGGTGGCCGGGATGTATCCGGTTGCGTCGCTATCGAAAGGCGGCTCCCGCATCACGTCCGCACCGGAGGTCGTCAGGTTCCGTGGCGGGCTCACCATCCTCAAGCTGAGGTTCGCAGGTTACTTGCAGTACATGGACGACGGCTATCACGAAGTACCGCGGGGATTAACGATCATGCTCGGCGGAAAGATCTTCCGCGCCGAACCTAAATGGAACGATTATTTCATGGAGGGGGGATGGGATCCGACCGGGCGGATCGTGTCCGGTATCGAGGCGCGCCGCACCCACAAGGTCACGAAAGTGGAGGGAGTGTGGTTGTGGTTCATACCGTGGGTCCATGTGCGACTGCCGTATCCGATGCGCGTGCGCCTGAAGTCCGGCCGGTCCTACAGGCTCAAGCTGATCACGTGCAACAATGGCTGTATCGCGCAGACCCGCACGGTCCGGGTCCTCAGGCGCGGCGGTCGACCCGGGCCCAGGGTCAGCCCTGTTCGAGCGAAACGACCGGCAGCGCCAGCGACAGCGCCCTCCAACGTTGGTCATCGAATCGCGCAATAACGAGCGATCCGTGACCAACGTTGCGCCGCGGCGTGTAGCGTCGGCCTATGAGCACTGCCAGCGCCGAGGCCACCACGGGCGTCCCGGTTGACATGCCGCGCGTGCCAGGTGTGCGGCACCGGTTCGTGAGCGCGCGCGGGATCCGCTTCCACGTCGCCGAGGCCGGTGACCCAGGCGCGCCGGTCGTCGTGCTGCTGCATGGCTGGCCGTCCAACTGGTACTGCTGGCGTGAGCACTTCGCGCCGCTGGCCGACGCGGGCCTGCGGCCGGTCGCGATCGACCTGCGCGGCTACGGCTGGAGCGAGGCGACCGCGCACGGCTACCGCAAGGACGAGCTGGCTAGCGACGTGCTTGCCGTGCTCGACGCCCTGAACATCGAGCGCTTCCGCCTCGTCGGCCACGACTGGGGCGGGTTCGTGGCGTTCCTGCTCGGGCTCGGCCACCCGGGCCGCGTCGAGCGGCTGGTGATGGTCAACACCGGCCACGGCTACGCACCGCGCGACCTGCAGGCGGTGAAGGCGATGGCCGGCTTCTTCTACATGCCGCTGATCGGGATGCCGCTTGTCGGCAGGCTGCTGAACTCGCGCGGCATCGTCCCGCGCCTGGTCACCGAACAGTGCGTCAAGCACGGGTCGTGGGAGAGCGAGGAGGTCGGCCGGATCTACTTCGACCACATCGACCCGCGCGCCGCCCAGCAGACCTACGGCACCTTCATCTACGGCGGCGAGCTGCTGGCGATGCTCGGAGGGCGGTTCAGAAAGACCCGCATGCGCGTACCGACCCTGTTCCTCTACGGCGACCGCGATGTCGCGATCAAGCCGGCGACGGTCCGCGGCATGGAGGGTCACGCCGCCGACTACCGGCTCGAGGTCCTCCCCGGCCTCGGCCACTTCTGCGTCGAGCAGGCGCCCGAGGTCGTGGCGCCGAAGATCGCGGCGTTCGTGCGCGACTAGAACCTCCGCACTGCGACGTCGGAGGCCTGCTTCGCCGCGGGCTACCCGCGGAGCACGAGCGTCCGCGTCAGCTTGGCGCCGCCGCCGAGCGTCACGACTAGCCCCGCCTTCACGCGCGAGCGCCTGTGCCTCAGCAGCTTGCGCCCGGTCTCATTGAGCTTGAGCCTGATCTTGGCGCTCCCACCGGCGGCGATCTTCACGGTCGCGGTGCCGATCGTGATCCGTGTCAGCCGGTGCCGTCGCCCGACCCGCTTGGTGATCGTCAGCAGCGCACGTCCGTTGCACGCAGTTCCGGGCCGGCAGCTCAGCGCGAGCACGACAGCGCCGCGCTTGACGGTGACCGATCTGCCTCCCTTGAACGACAGCACCGGCTTGGGGACGACCGGGTTGCCACCGCCACCACCACCACCACCGCCGCCGCCACCGCCACCACCACCGGCGGGCGTGCAGGGGTCGGCCGAGACCCCGGCGACGTTCGCCGCCTTCGGCGTCGGCGCGGCGAGCTGGAAGGTCGTCGTGCCGATCCCCTGACGCTGCGCGGACTGACCGGGTCCCGGAGCCGGGATCCGGATCGCCGACGCGCTCACCGGTGTCGCAATACAGCCCCAGGCCACGCAGTCGACCTGCTGCTCGCCGCTGCCCTTGGTGAAGCAGGCCTGGCCAGGGTTTGGCAGCCCCGTCGCCAGCGGCACGTCGCCGGTCACGCTGTAGGCGGCATCGGCCGCGGCACTGGAGATCAGCAGCGGCTTGGTGTTGTCGCGGCCCTGCAGCAGCGAGGTCGGGATCGTCGTCGCACCGACCCTCGTGCCGTTGCCGTCATAGACGACGAGCTCGTACGGCGCCTGCGCGCTCGGGAACGTCTCGGGCGCCGAGTCGAGCAGTTCTACGAACGGCGCCGAGCCGAGCCCGACCTCGTTGACCTTCATCGACGAGGCACCCGGATCGGTGCAGTCGTCGGTGTTGACCGACCAGGCCGGGTAGGAGCCGGCGAGGTTGCCGAGCGGCACCGGATTGGAACCGTCGAGCGCCGAGGTCGTCAGCGTGTCGGGGCCGCCCCCGGTCCCGGTGCCGAAGACGAGCCGCTGCCCGTCGGGGGAGTAGCGATAGCTCTCGGTGCCGGTTCCCGCACCAGGCTGGAAGCTGCCGATCATGGTCCCCGTGCCGCCGCTGAGGCCGACGCTCACCGTCTGCGACTCCGGATACGTGACCTGCTGGGCGACCAGCATCGCGTTGTCGGCCGGCGCGATGTCGATGTACTGGAACATCGGCAGGCTCGTGCCGTTGCCCATGATCAGCGTCGGCGTGCCGCCCGCGGCCGAGACCCGATAGAGCGCATCGATGCCGCTGCCGCCGCCGGGGTGCGCCGGGAAGTAGATCCACTGGTTGTTGGCTGTCCAAGCGTTGGCGGTGACCTGCGAAGAATCGGCGCCGATCGTCCAGTCCGACAGAAGCGGCGTGATCACCTTCGTCGCGACGTCCGCCACCACCGGCTGCATCTGCGCCGAGTGCCCGGAGTACGGCACGTACTCGCGGAACGTGAGCTTCGTCCCGTCCGGCGACCAGGCTGGCGCTTGCGGCGAGTAGATCGGGCCGGTGATCTGGACCGGGTTGCTGCCGTCAGCGTCGGCCACGAAGATGCCGTTGTCGGAGCCGCCTGCTGTGAGCCCCATGTAGGCGATCTTGGTCCCGTCCGGCGAGGGCATCGGGTAGCTCGCCTGGGTGACCACGGTCTTGATGTGACCGCCCGTAGCCGGGCAGGCCGACATGATCGTCGAGGAGGGCGAATACGCGCCGGTGACATAGAAGATCCGCCCGTTCTCGGTGCCGCTGAAGGTCGCACCCGATGTCGACGCCATCCCCACCGCGAGCGCCACCGAGATCAGCAGAACCGGTCCGAGCCGTCTCATGGTGGGCAGCATGTCCCCGCTGGACACCGGCGACAACCCCCGGCCGTCAGGCCCAATCACACGACAAGAGAGCCAATCGAACGGTAATCTTCCCCGCCGCCGCGCGCGCTGCCGCACGCTCGCGCCGCCGGCAGCCGAGCCCCTCGCCAACGGAGCCACTTCACCTTGAGATTCTTCGAATACGAGGCGCGTGAGATCGTCAAACGCGCCGGGATCCCCGTCACCGACTACGGCTTCACGACCGATGCCGCCGAGGCCAAGCAGATCGCGGCCCGGATCGGCGGTGAGACGGTCATCAAGTCCCAGGTGCTCTCCGGCGGGCGGATGAAGGCCGGCGGCGTCAAGTTCGCAACCACGCCCGAGGAGGCCGAGGCCCACGCGGCCGACATCCTCAAGCTCGAGATCAACGGGCATATGCCGCGCGGCGTGCTCGTCGACCCGAAAGCCGACGTCGACCAGGAGTTCTACGCCGGCGTCGTCTGGGACGGCACCAAGAAGCTGCCGGTGATCATCTTCTCCCCGGTCGGCGGCATCGACATCGAGCAGGTCGCCGAGGAACAGCCCGACAAGGTCGGCCGCCGCCACTTCTCGACGATCCACCCGTTCAACCCCTTCATCGCCAAGGAGGTCATCGCCTCCACCGGCGTGACGGGCAAGGACCTGCAGCGCCTCACACCGATCGTTGCCAAGCTCGCCGAGCTCTTCATCGCAAACGACATGACGCTGGCGGAGATCAACCCGCTCGCGCGCATGAAGGACGGCACCTTCGTCGCCCTCGACGCGCACATGGACATGGAGAACGAGGCCCGCGGCCGCCACAAGGCGCTGCTCGCGGACCTCGGCGTCGGTGACGAGGAGACCCGCGCCGCGCGCGAGGCAACGCCGCTCGAGATCGCAGCCGAGGAGAACGACGCCCAGGATCACCGCGGAATCGCCGGCAACCTGACCGAGTTCGACGGCAACATCGGCCTCATCATCGGCGCCGGCGGCGGCTCGCTGACGCTTTTCGACGCGGTCCTCGCCCACGGCGGCAAGCCCGCCAACTACTGCGAGATCGGCGGCAACCCGACGGCCGAGAAGACGGCCGGTCTGGCCAAACTCGTGCTGCAGAAGCCGGGCGTGGAGAAGATCGCCGTGATGATGTCGATCGTCTCCAACACCCGCGCCGACATCATCGCCGAGGGCGTCATCAACGCCTGCCTGGAGCTGGGCATGAAGCCTGCCGAAAAGATCGCGCTGTTCCGGATTCCCGGCGCATGCGAGGAGGACGCGTTCAAGCTGCTCGAAGAACACGGCGTCGAGTACGCCGACCGTTCCGTGTCACTGACAGAGGCTGCGCGACGGGCTGTGGAGAAAATTCAGGGGACGGCAGCATGACGGTCCCGGTACACGCGTCGCGGGCACAAACTCGCCACGGACTCGTTTGTGCGGCCCCGGCAACGAACGGAGCACGCTCATGAGCATCCTCATCAACGAAGACACGACGTTCATCGTCCAGGGCATCACCGGCCGTGAGGCCATGAACTTGACTCGCGAATGCCTGGACTACGGCAAGGGCGCGAAGGTCGTCGGCGGCGTGACCCCCGGCAAGCTCGGTGAGGAGGCTCACGGCGTACCGGTCTTCGACACCGTCGCCCAGGCGGTCGCGGCCCACGGCAAACCGATCGACGGCTCAGTGCTTACCGTCCCGCCCGCGTTCACCAAGGACGCTGTGTTCGAGGCACTCGACAACGGCATCAAGCTGCTCGTCGTCGTCACCGAGCGGATCCCGCGCGGCGACGTCGCGCAGATGGTCGAGTACGCGACCGAGAAGGGCGCCCAGATCATCGGGCCGAACTGTCTCGGCATCATCGTGCCCGACGTGATCAAGATGGGCGGTATCGGTGGGCCGGCCAAGGACGCCGCGAAGGCCTACACCCCCGGCCCGATCGGCGTGATCTCCCGTTCCGGTGGCATGACCACGGAGATGAGCTCGGCGCTCAGCGCAGCCGGGCTCGGCCAGTCGACCGCCGTCTCGATCGGCGGCGACGCGATCATCGGCACCAGCTACGCCGAACTGATGCCCCTGTTCGAGGCCGACGAGGAGACCAAGGGCCTCGTGATCTACTCAGAGCCCGGCGGCACGATGGACGCCGAGCTCGCGCGCTGGGTGACGGAGAACAACTCGCGCCTGCCGATCGTCGCCTTCATGGCCGGCTTCTTCATGGACGACATGCCCGGCATGAGCTTCGGCCACGCCGGCGCGATCGTCGGCGGCAAGGAGGACACCGCCGCTGAGAAGATCACCCGCCTCGCCGAGGCCGGGATCACGGTCGCCGAGGACATCACCGATATCCCGGATCTGATGAAGCAGAAGCTCGCCGAACGCGGCATCCTGACCGATACGTAGCCGCGCCGGGTCACGTAACCTTCCCGGAGCGCCGCCGTTCATACGGCATGCGCTCTCTCACCATCGCTCTCGCGACCCTCGCCGTCGTTGCTACACCGGTCTCCGCGGCCGACTGGACCTCGTCCAAGGTCGACATCCCTCACTTCGGGAACCTCACGACCACGTTCGACGGCCACGTGTACGGCCAAGGCGACTTCGAGGGCAGCGCCGACGTCTACCCGATCAATGCCGACGGAACCCGCGGCGAGGCAGTTGCCGGGTTGTCCTCCGATGCCGGCAACAGGATCGCCGCGTTCGGGCCGTCCGGCCTTGCGAGCGTGTTCCTCGGCTGCGACCGCGAGAGTGCCAACGACATCGGCGTCACGACCGTGTCGGCGCCCAACGCCAAGCCCGCCTTCCAGGTGCTCCCCGGCACCACCTGCAAGTACCCACTCGCGGCGACGGGCAACAGACGAGGCGACATCGCGGTGATGACGAACACCGACGCGATCAAGAGGCACGGCAAGACGTCCTACTCGCGCTCGGTCTGGCTCCGCCGC
>CAZYMM010000014.1:0-26565 GCA_964648515.1 uncultured Conexibacter sp. | reverse complement strand
TCTCGAGAGATCGATCTTCCCCGTTGAAATCCGCGGCCATCGACGCGGGGATCAGGGAAGCCGCGCAAAACGGCGCGCTGGGCGGATACGAGGTGGTCGATTTTAAGGCGACGCTCGTAGACGGTTCGTACCACGAGGTCGACTCGTCCGAGATCGCGTTCAAGGTCGCCGGCTCGCTCGCCTTCAAGGACGGCGTTACGAAGGCCGGACCCGTATTGCTCGAGCCCATCATGGACGTGGAAGTCGTGGTTCCCGAAGACTACATGGGGGACGTGATGGGTAACCTAAACGCGCGCAGGGGCAAGATCGAGGGCATGCAGTCGATCTCGACCGACGTGGTCGGCGCGCTCGCCGTCATCCGCCAGTCGATCGAGACCGTCCGCGACTACGTCGCCGGCACGGCGAGCGCGGTCGAGGAACAGTCGGCGGTCACGCAGAGCATGTCGGAGAGCATGCAGCGCACCTCGGCCTCGGTCACCACCATCAACCAGAACATGACCGAGATCTCCGCCGCCATCCTGCAGGCGACCCAGGCGATCACCAAGACCAAGGACGCCGCCCGCGTGCTCGCACGCTGACGCGCATCCCGCCCGCCGGCCGGACCGGGAACCCACCCCGGACCGGCCGGCGCCAGCGCCACCGCGCGACGACTTCTCTCCGCCCAGTCCCATGCAGCCCGCTATCCAGCGCCAGATCCTCGTCGTCGACGGCGACCGCGATGTCCGCGAAACGGTGCTCGCCATGCTGTCGATCACCGACGACTTCGTGATGGCGATCGAACCCTCGCTCGACGTGATCGACATCCTCGGCCGGACGCGCTTCGACGTCCTCGTCACCGACCTGTCGATCGAAGGGCTCGACGGCGCGGAGTTCCTGCGCCGCGTCCGCGACACGGCCCCGCATTGCCGCGTCGTCGTGATGACCGGCGGCTCGCCCGCCACCAGCGACGGCGCGTTCGCCGCCGCATGCGACGGCTGCAACGCACCGGCCATCCTTACCAAGCCGTTCAGGCGCCACGAGCTGCTCGCGGCCGTCGGCCTGACGTCCGGCGCCGGCCGCACACCGCAACATTCGATCGCCCGCGGCATCGCGCGCCGTGCCGAGCAGTTGGCGCTCGCCTATGCCGAGCAGCGCTACCAGGGCGGCGGCCCGATCATCGGCCACGGCGCGGTCCGTGAGCTGCTTGCGCGGATGGCCGAGCGGCGGCTGGCGGGCTGCGGCGCGGGGCCGGCCCTGCCCGCCCTGCTCGCCGCCCGGCTGGCGGCGACGGATGCGGCGGTCGCGACGACGACAGACGCCGTCCAGGTCTTCGGCGGCATGGGCTACATGGTCGAGACCGGCGTCGAGCGGCTGATGCGCGACGCCAAGGCCTGCCAGCTCTACCCGGCGTCGAACTGGCTGCTGCGCGACCGGCTGCTCGAGCTGCGCGGCTGAGCCTGCGCGGCAGCGCGCCGGCTCACGGGGTGGTCGCGCGCCGCTGCTAGTCTGCGCATCTCCCAGGGCGATTAGCTCAGCTGGGAGAGCGCCTGCTCGACAAGCAGGAGGTCACTGGTTCGAGCCCAGTATCGCCCACTCCCAGAAGGCCCGCTGACAGCGGGCTTTCTGCGTTCCGGGGCGGCTCGCGGGCAATTCCGGGGGCCGCAGGGGCAGTTCGGGGCGTTGAGGCGGGCGTCGTGCTAGCCACCGACTGCAGGTGAGCAGCGCCCGGCCGCGACGTCGAGCCGCTCGAGTGCCTCGTCGATCAGCTGTTCGCCGGTGGCGGTCGTGACGTTCAGCTCGCCGCGCGGCGCGACGTAGACGCCGGCGGCCAGCGCCTCGCGATGAAAGCGCGCCAGCATCGGGCTGTCGGGCTGCACGTCGCTGCCGGTGTGGGGCCGGCGCTCGACCTCGAAATGGATCTGGACGAGCGACCCGTCCTCGGTCACCTCGGCGTCGAGATCGTTTCCGGCGATGATCTTGCGCAGCCCGGCGGCCAGCCGCGCCCCGAGGCCGTTGATGCGATCGATCTCCTCCCGCGTCAGCAGGTCCAGTGATGCGGCCCCCGCCGCCATCGTCAACGCGTTGCCGTTGAAGGTGCCGTGGTGGGAGATCCCGTTCTCGTCGCGCGGGTCGTAGAGCGCCATCAGCTCGTCGCGGCCGCCGAACGCGCCGACCGGGAGCCCGCCGCCGATCACCTTGCCGAACAGGGTCAGGTCGGGGGAGACGTCCAGCCGGGACTGATAGCCGGCGTGCTCGAGGCGCAGCGTCACGACCTCGTCGAGGATCAGCAGCGCGCCGTACCTGTCGGCCTCGGACCGGGCTGTCTGGATGAACTCGTGGTCGGCCGGGATCACGGCGGCTCCGAGCATCGGCTCCAGCAGGATCGCCGCGACCTGATCGCCGTGTTCGGCCATCGTCGCGCGCAGGGCTGCCGGGTCGTTGTAGTCGATCCAGTGGATCGTCTCGAGCGTTCCCGGTGGGATTCCGCGGCTGTCGGAGGGGGTCGGTGGCGTGCCGTCCCAGGAGCCGTGATAGCCCATCACGGCCTTGACGATGGCCGAGCGTCCAGTCGCCGCGCGGGCGCAGCGGACCCCGTGCATCGCGGCCTCGGTGCCGGAGTTGGTGAAGCGGACCTGATCGACCGACGCGACCCGATCGCAGATCCGCTCGGCGAGTGCCAGCTGTGAGCGGATCGGCGACGGGAAGACCGTTCCGCGCCGGGCCTCGCGGACGATCGCCTCGGTGATCGCCGGGTGGGCGTGCCCGTGGACCAGCGATGTGTAGTTGTTGAGCAGGTCGATCAGCTTGTTGCCGTCGAGGTCCCAGACGTATGGTCCGTCACCACGGTCGATGCCGATCGGATAGGGCTCGAACCAGGTCGCGGTCCTCGTGTTCGCGCCGGGCATGACGCCGCTCAGCTGCGTGAACAGCTCCTGGGAGCGTTCGGTGCCACGCTCCATCACCAGTCGCTCGCCCATTGCCATCCGCTGATCCTAGGTTCGCCCTGTGGCTGCGCCCATGGTCGTTCGTGCGAACCTCCGTACCGGCTCCGCTACGGCTGTGCGATCACGTTCTCCACGGGCCGAGCTCTGCCCGCAGCTGATCGGGAGTCGCCACCGGGCGGCCGACGAGCTCCGCAAGCGATGTCGCGACCGTGACCAGGTCGGCGTTGCTCTCGGCCTCCACACCGCGCCGTACCCGCAGGTTGTCCTCGAGCCCGACGCGGCAGTCCATTCCCCATGAGAGCGCCGTCGCCGCGCAGCGGAACTCCATCGGGAATCCGGTGGCGGCCACGCCGAGCGCGCCGAGGTCGTCACCGAGCAGGCGCTGCGCCGTCTGAGCCATCGCGATCAGGTCCTCGATCGCATTGCCCACACCGCCGAAGACACCCACGACAAGCTGCACGCGCAACGGGCCCTCGATCGTGCCCTCGTCCAGCAGGAACCGGGCCAGCGAGAGGTGTCCGAGGTCGTACGCCTCGAGCTCGGGGGTCACGCCGAGCTCGCGAAACGCGGTCGCGAAGCGCCTGACGGTGTTGAGCGTGTTGACGAAGACGCCCTCGCCGGAGCGGTCGACAACCTCCTGCTCCCAGTCGTGTTCGACTGTCGGAGCGCGGCCCGGGGTCGGGAACAGCTCGTAGTTCATCGTCCCGACGTTCAGCGTCGCGATCTCCGGCCGGGCGGCGGCGAGTGCCGCCAGCCGGGCATCCTCGGCCATACCAGGCGTGCCGCCCGTCGAGAAGTTCAGCACGACATCGGTGCGAGCCCGGATCCCGTCGGCGATCTCCGCCAGCAGCTCGGGCCGGCCGGACGGGCGACCGTCCTCCTCGCGCCCATGGAGGTGGACGCAGGTCGCTCCGGCCTCCGCGGCGGCGACCGCCTCGTCGATGATCCGTCCGGGCCCGCACGGGATGTGCGGACTCTGACTGGGCAGCACGTCGCCGCCGGTGATCGCCGCCGTTATCACGGCCGGTTCGTAACGCTCACGCATGAGGCTCTCCTTCTCGACCGGTCATCCGGCCAGCAGTCCGAGGTCGACGGGTAGGCAGGCTCCGGTTATCGCCGAAGCGCCATCACCGGCAAGGAAGAGGACGGCATCGGCGACCTCAGAGAGCTCGACGAAACGCTTGACCGGCTGCTGGACGAGCAGTCGCTCGGTCGCCTCGGCCTCGTCGACGTTGTCGCGGTCGGCGATCTTGCGCACCTGCGCGAGTGCCATCTCCGTGCGCATCCAGCCGGGTGCAACCGCGTTCACGCGGACCCCGGCGGTGCCACCTTCGAGCGCCGCCGCACGGACGAGCCCGAGGACGCCCGCCTTCGCCGCGCAGTACGCGGTCTTGTTCGGCTCCGATCGCAGCGCCGATGTCGATGAGATCACGACTGCCGCGCCACGCGTCGCCACGAGCTCAGGCCACGCCGCCCGGAGCAGCAGGAACGGGCCCTTGACCAACACGTCGTTGAGGCGGTCCCACTCGTGCTCTTCGAATTCCGGCAGCGGCGAGACATGCTGGACGCCGGCGTTGGCGACCAACACGTCGATGCGGCCGTGGCGCTGCAGCGCGACGCGGACGATCTCGGCATTGCCTTCGGCCGTGCCCGCGTCGGCGTGCAGGCAATCCTCGCCGGCGAGATCGACCGCTACGACGAGGGCACCCTCCCGCTCGAGAGCCGACCGCAGCTCGCGGCCAAGCCCGCGCGCAGCACCGGTCACGATCACGACCTTGTCCTGCAGACCGGAGCGGCTCATCGGGGGGAGGCCTCCTGCTCGCGCTCGAGCCAGCCGACGACCCCGGCGACGTCGACGGCGACCTCGCTGGTCTCATCGAGCGCCTGCCCGGCCTGCGGTGGCCATCCTGACTCCTGCTCGGCCAGCCAGCCGCGTACGGCCTGGCTCAGCTCGACGCCGGTCTTTCCAGAGCGGTGCAGCGCGCCGATCGCGGCCGTCCAGTCATCGAGCGTCTGCCGGCAGGCATCCAGCACGGAGTCGACAGCGGTCGCGTCACCGCCGGCGGTGGCAGCGCCGAAATGTCCGAGCCATAGCTGTCGCGGCCGCGCTGCCCGGATCCGTTCGATCGAGGCGATCGCCGCATCGCGGGAGAAGTCCGGCGGGGGGGTCGTCGCACGCCAGAGTTCGTGCTGCCCGACCTGCATGCCGATCGCATCGCCGACGAACGCGCTGCCGTCCTTGCTGTCGAGCCAGGTGTGGTGGTGGCGTGCATGGCCTGGCGTCTCCAGTGCGGTCAGCTGCCGGTCGCCGATGTCGATCGACGCGCCGTCTGCGATTGCATGCACCCGGTCCGCTGCGACCGGCTCAGGGCGGCCCCAGAGCCGGTCGGTGTGCTCGCCGTAGATCGAGCGCACACCCTCCCAGAGGCGGCTGGGATCGACGATGTGTCGGGCGCCGCGCGGGTGCACTGCGACCTGTGCGTTCGGATGGAGCGCAGCGAGGGCACCGCAGGCGCCGGCGTGGTCGAGATGGATGTGCGTCAGCACGATCCAGTCGAGACGCTCGACGCCCAGGCGCTCGAGCTCCGCGACCGTGACATCGATCGAGGAGGCAGGGCCGGTGTCGATCAGCGCGGTCGCCTCGCTGCCTACGACCAGATATGCCGCCGTGGTGCGTGCCCGGCCATGCATCCGCACGTCGACGGTCCCCGGACTCACGCCGGCTCCTCTGTGGCGAGCGCCGCCCGCTCGGCAGCGCTCAGGGCGCGCGAGCTGCCCGAGGCCGGGTCCCAGGCGACGACGACCGAGCGCGCCTGCGCGACGAGCGTGCCGTCGGGGCGTTCGATCCGCTCGGCGGTCCTCACGCTCGAGCGGCCGCAGCCGAGCGCTGTGCAATGCGTGACGGCGATCGCGTCGGCGTAGCGAAGCTCGGCGCGGATGTCGAGCTCGATCCGCACGACGACGTGGTCCCAGAGCCCGGACGTGGTGCCGGTGAGCTCGTTGAGGAGCGCGGTGCGCGCCTCCTCGATCAGCGCGATGTGGACGCCGTGCCAGATGTGGCCGAGCGCGTCGGTGTCACACCAGCGCAGCGGCTGCTCGCGGGTGATCGATCGCGCGCTCACGACGGCTGCTCCAGTAGGCAGGTCGCATCACCGGTCACCGCCACGCTGCCGTCCGACCGGACGCACTCGAGCGCGAATGAGACCTTCGGTCGTGTCGGATCGTCGGTGAGCGAGACGACTGTCGCGCGCAGCGTCAGTGCCTCACCGGGCCAGACTATCTCGCGGAACGAGAAGCCGATGTCCAGGATCGGCAGCGGGCCGATCGTGTCGGCCAGATACGTGCCGAGCAGGCCGGCGCTGAGCATCCCCGGGCAGAAGATCGACCGCTGGCCGCTGAGCAGGGCCTGCTCGGGGTCGTGGTGCACCGGGTTGAGATCGCCGGACGCCCCCTGATAGCGGACATAGTCGGCCACACCCAGTTCGGCGGTCCGGCGTTCGGGGAGCACCATTCCGATCTCCAGTGTCATGGTGCCGGCTCGCCCAACTCGGCGATCCGCTGGATCGCCGTGGCGACGAGCGTCTCATCCTGGTCTGTAAACGTCGTTCTCGTCGTGTAGATGGTCATCGGTCCGGCTCGCCGTCCCTGCTTGCGGACGGGCTGCTCGATCGTGAGCACCCCGGTGAGGCGATCGCCGACTCGCAGCGGCCGCTCGTACACGTAGCGCTCCTCGAGGTGCAGCGTTCGGGCCGCGTCGACTTGCTCATCGGCCAGCGGTGAGTCCCCGGGCTCTTCCCATGAGTAGCCCCACCAGCCGGAAGCGACGGTCAGGAAGGTCGGCGGGATCGCGTCCCCGGCGAGGAGTTGCAGGTTCTGCGCGCCCGTTGCTCTGGCGATCTCTCGCACCTTGCCGCGCTCGACTTCGAATACGAACGGCCGCGATGCGCGTGGGTAGCGGAGGTCAGCCATCGGCGTGCTTCCGGGCGTCCCAGACGTCGCCTGCAGACACGCGCAGCGCCCGCCGGTCGACCTTGCCGACGTCGAGAACCGGCAGCTCCGCGGTCAGCTCGATGTAGCGCGGGACCATGAACGGTGCCATTTCACGCGAGCAGAAGGTGTGCAGCGTCGCCGGCGTGACGCTCAGCGCCGGGTCGACGACCGCAGTCAACTTGATCTCGTCCTCGCCGTCGGGAGCCGGGATACCGACGGCCGCCGCGGCGATCACGCCCGGGCACTGCTGCGCGATCGTCTCGATCTCCTGGGCGGAGACGTTCTCGCCGTTGCGGCGGATCGCATCGGCGCACCGGCCGAGATAGTGGAGCAGGCCGTCCGTGTCGATCAGACCGACATCGCCCGTGTGGAACCAGAGGTCACGCCACGCCTCGACGGTGCGGTCGTCGTCGCCCTCGTAGCCCGTGAAGATCACGTCAGGCACGCGGGGGCGAGCGGCGATCTGACCGGTCTCACCGGCCGGCAGGATGCGGCCGTGTTGATCGAGGATCGCCAGCTCGAAGTCCGGCGACGGTCGCCCGTGCGTGCCGGGAGGGGAGTTGTGGAGGTCCGGCAGCGTCAGCGGTTCCGCTTCGGTCAGGCCGTAGCAGTCGATCACCTTGAGGTCGTAGCGCTGCTCGAACGATCTGTGCAGGTCGGCGAAGCGGCCCATCGCGAGCGCCAGCCGCGCCGGATTCGCCAGCGAGTGCTCGTCGTCGGGCAGCGCCCAGACCATGCGCATCATGTTCGCCAGGGCGCCGATCAGGGTCGCGCCGCTCTCGTGAATCTCGCGCCAGAAGCCGGACAGGCTGAATCGGGGCCGCAGCGCGACCGAGGCCCCGGCCGCGACGCTGCCGAGCACCACATAGAGCTGGCCGAACACGTGATAGAGCGGCGCCCACCCGTGCCAGACATCGTCGGCACGCATGCCGAAGCTGGCGGCGATATGAGCCGCGCCACGGGCGTGCTGGTTGTGCGTCAGCCGGACAGCCTTCGAACGGCCGGTCGATCCGGATGTGTACATCACCATGCCAAGCTGTTCCGGCCGCGGACATGAGCCGGCCCACGGATCGGTATCCGAGGCCTGTTCGTAGGAGATCGTCGTGGCCGAAGTCGAGCCGGGATCGCAGCCTGCGACGAGGATCGCCTTCAGGTCCGGACCGGCGATCTGCTGGATGCGGTTGTTGTCGCCCTCGTCGGTGACAAGGACGCTCGCACCGGAGCGCTGCAGCATGTCCTGCAGAACCGCGCCTCGGTGTGAGCGGTTGAGCGGGACGTAGGTGCCACCGGCGAGCTGTGTCCCGAACCAGGCCCAGATCGCCTCGGGGCGGTTCGCCGTGTAGCCGGCGACGCGCTCGCCTGCCCGGCCGCTGCGATGCAGGAACCCGGCGAAGCGCTCACATTCGGTCAACGCCTCGGCGTAGGACCAGGTCCGGCCCTGCCAGCGCAGAAACAGATTGTCCGGTGTCGCTGCGACGCGCGCGCGCAGCAGATCCGGCACGCTCGCCCGGTCGCCGCCGACGAGCGACTCGAGGCCCGGACAGGCTCCGTAGGCTCGCTCGACCACACGCATCGGCCCAGGCTACGGTCGGTAACGGGCGCTCTTCTACGGCTGTCTGTGCAAGTCTCGGCAGGGGCCCTCCGTCGGTTGTCCAGTGACCGGCGTGCTGTGTGCGCATATGGTCGGACCGATGCGTACCGACCGGGTGATCCACTGCGTCGATGCCCACGCCGAGGGCGAACCCAGCCGCATCATCGTCGGCGGCGTTCGCGACATCGCCGGTGATTCCGTGCTCGCGAAGATGCGCCGGCTAGAGGCCGAGGGTGACGAGTTGCGCCGGCTGCTGCTGTTCGAGCCGCGTGGCTCGGCGCCACTCTCGCTCGACCTCGTGGTCGCGCCCTGCCACCCGGACGCGGACGCCGGGTTCATCATCATGGAGTCCTGCTCCTACGAGGGCATGTCGGGGACCAACACGATCAATACCGCGACCGTGCTGCTCGAAACCGGAATGCTGCCGATGGACGAGCCGTTGACGCGGTTCACACTCGAAGCGCCGGCCGGCCTCGTCGCAATCGAGGCCAGATGCCGTGATGGTCGCTGTGAGGAGATCACCTTCGAGAACGTGCCGTCGTTCGCGTCACATCTCGGTGTCGCCGTGGACGTTCCCGGACTCGGCGAGGTCCAGGTCGACATCGCCTACGGCGGCGCATTCTGTGCGTTCGTCGACGCGCCGTCGCTCGGCTGCGACGTCATTCCTGACGACGCTCGAGTGCTCGCCGACCTGGGTGAGCGGATCAGGCCGGCGGTGGTGGAGCAGGTCGAGATGATCCATCCGGCAGAGCCCGCCCTGAGCGTGCTGTCGTTCGTCGTGTTCACCGCGCCGCCGCGTGCCGGTGGTGATGGACGCAACGCGACGATCGTCGCACCCGGCCGCCTCGACCGCTCGGCTACTGGCACCGCCACGTCGGCTCGGATCGCAGTGCTGGCGGCGCGTGGAGAGCTCGCGGTCGGGGAGCGGTTCGTCAACGAAAGCGTGATCGGGACGCGACTGGTCGGGGAGCTGCGACGCCGCACCACGGTCGCTGGGGTCGACGCGGTCGTGCCGGCGATCAGTGGCCGTGCCTGGATAACCGGTGTGCATCAGTTCTCGCTCGACCCGGACGACCCGTTCCCGCAAGGGTTCCAGCTGCCCGACACGTGGGGCTCGGGAGCTCGTGAGACGCTGCTCGGCCGGCCGCGTTGAGCGCTCCGGTCGTCCTGTCCGCGGTCGACGTCGAACGGCTGCTCGACCCTGGCGAGCTCGTCGAGCGGCTCGGCGCGGGGCTCGTTGCGCTCAGCGCAGGCGAGGTGTCGATGCCGCCGCGGATCGGCGTACGGGTTCCCGACAGAGGCGTCACGCTGATGATGGGCGCCCACCGGTACGGCGCAGGCACCGTCACCTGCAAGATCGTCTCCTCGTTCCCGGGGCTCGGCGCCGAGCTGGGGTCGACCCACTCGGCACTGCTCGTCGTCTGTGCTGCCGAGACCGGCGCGCCGCTCTTGATCGCCGACGGCGAGCCGGTGACCGCGCTTCGCACGGCGGCGATCTCGCGGCTTGCCACGCGACTGCTCGCGCGCCCAGACGCTGCGATCCTCACGATTCTCGGCAGCGGCGTACAGGCGCGTGCGCATCTGGCGGCGCTGACGGCCGACCGGAACTACGCGGAGGTGCGCGTCTGGGCACGACGGGCAGAGACCGCCGAGCGGCTCGCCGGCCGTCATGGGGCGACGGCCGTTGTCGAGCTCGGGGCTGCGCTCGACGGTGCCGGCGTGGTCTGTGCATGCACGGCCGCGACCGAGCCGGTCGTCCGGCGCGAGCATCTTGCTCCCGGCACGCACGTCAACTCGGTCGGCTTCACGACCGAGGGCCGCGAGGTCGATCCTGCGACCGTCGCTGATGCCGTCGTCGCCGTCGAGTACCGCGGCGCGGCGCTGGCCCCGCCGCCGACGGGCTGCCTCGATCTCGAAGGGCTGACCGATGCGATCGAGCTCGGCGAGTTGATCTGCGGCAGGCGGGCGGGGCGCAGCTCGCCGGAGGAGATCACGATGTTCAAGTCGGTCGGCATCGCGCTCGCCGACGACATCGCCGGGGAGCTGCTCGTCGAGGCTGTGCACCCCGCTCAGTAACGCGCCGGGGCCGCCACCCAGATCGCCTCGGCGCGGCGCTCGCTCTCGTTCCAGACACCGTGCGCGGTCTCGCCGGAGAACGTGATCGAATCGCCTGCGTTCAGAGCGATCCGCTGCTCTCCGAGCCCGAGCGTCAGCTCGCCGGACAGCACGTAGACGGTCTCGACGCGCGTGCCGTGCACGTAGACGCTCTCGCCCGTGCTGCCGCCAGGCTCGATCGTCGTGTGCAGCACCTCGAGCTCGCCGGTCGGATCGTCAGACAGCACCTCGTCGACGATCCCGTACTCGTCGTAGCGGTAGATCGTGCGCGAGCCCGGTGCGCGAACCGCGCCCGGCAGCTCGACCTGCTCGAAGAAGTCGGCGACGCGCCGGTCGAGCGCCGTGGCGATCCGCAGCAGCGATGCGATCGACGGCATCACGTGGCCGTTCTCGATCTGGGAGATGAAGCCGCTCGTCACCTGTGCGGCGTCGCCAAGCGCGCGCAGGCTGAGCCCACGCTCCTCGCGCAGCGCCGCAAGGCGAAGACCGATCGACCGGCGGATGGTCTCGAGATCGGGGTCGTTCGCGGAGCTCGCAGTGATCGGAATGTCGGGACGGGGCATGGCGCGATCTGTTTAGTCTGACGATGCAATGGAGCAGTCTAATTGACGATCCGCCTCTATGGCGCTTATAGTCACTAAGCACCATGCTTCTCCAGGACATGCTTGTTCCCGGGGCCGGACCGGAGGGTGCCGAAGTCGCCGCCGACGACTCGCTCCAGCGCCTGTTGTGTGCGGCGCCGGCGACACGTTACGCCGAGGCAGCGCGTCTCGTTCGCGCCGGCGCGGTTCGGGTTGACGACCGGGCGCTTGTGATCGTGGCGACGCCGACCGACAGCACGATCGATGACGTCGGCCGGGTCGAGGCGGGGGTCGCCGTGCACCGCTACGCCCAGAACATCGGCGGACGTGGGGTCCTTCACGCCGTGCGTGATCGGTACGTCGTCGTTCTGGTCGCGGGTTCGGACGGCGTCGAGCTCGAGCGCCGTGCCGTCGCGCTCGGAGCCGGGCTCCACCGAGAGCTTGCGGCGGGTTGGGGCGGTCGGCATCGGGCGAGCGTCGGTGTCGGCGAGGTCGCGTCGTCGCTGGCGGCGGCCGCGCAGTCCTACCAGGAGGCTCGGTGGGCGGCCTGCGTCGCCGGTCGCGTGCAAGAGGCCGGACCGCTCGCCCACTGGCGTGATCTCGGCGTCTACCAGCTGTTTCGCGGTATCGACGAGCGCGGAGCGGAGGTCCTGCCCGCGCCGGTCAGGGTGCTGCTCGACTGCCCCAACGCCGAGATGCTGCTCGACACGCTCGAGGTCTATCTCGACACCGGTGGCGATGCCCAGGCGACGGCTGCACGGCTGCACCTGGCTCGGGGCAGCCTCTACTACCGGCTGCGGCGAATCGAGGAGTCGGCCGGCGTGGATCTCAGCGATGGTCGCGAGCGCCTGACGCTGCACCTAGGACTTAAGCTGGCGAAGCTGACAGGGGAGTGGGCGGGGGTTCGCTACGGCCTGCTCGACAGTCTGGCCGCCTGAGACGTCCGATGGATCGCCGCGCCGCGCACTCTCCGCTCGACGGCTTCGGCATCACCGGGTATCTCGACCGGCTGGCGGTCGACGCCGGAACGCGCGTCGAGCTGATGGCCTCCGGTCCCGCCGGCGGAGCCAGCGTCTCGCTGGCGCGGCTGCGCAGCGCCGATCCAGATCTGTCCAGCTCAGGAGCCGCCGCCCGTGCCGTGCAGTGGGGGCAGCCGAGCAAGATTCGCCTCGATGAGCGTTCGCTCGCTCTCGGATCGTTCCTTCACGTTCCTGCGGCAGAGCACCTGTCGCCGAAGGGGTCGTTCGCGGTCGAGCTGTGGGTGCTGCCGACGCTGCGCCCGCGCGCCTGGTCGGCGCTTGCTGCGCAGTGGGCGCCGGCGGACGTGCGTTTCGGCATCTTTCAGACCAGCGACGGCACCGTCACCGCAGCCGTTTCACAGGACGGGCGACGCTGCTGCTGGGTCTCGCTGCGGACGACGCTGGCGCTCGGCCGCTGGCAGCACCTGCGGCTCGACTGGGACGCGACTTGCGGGCGCGTTTCGCTCCGGTACGGAGACCTGTCTGAACCGCAGGCCGAGGTCCGCGTACGCACATGTGCGCCCGGACCGCTGCACGCCAGCGCCGCTCCGGTCTGTTTCGGCGCCCGTTCGGCCGACGGCACGGCCGAGTCGGCGACCGATCACTTTGACGGCAGGCTCGCGCGCCCGCTGTTGCGCGGACCTGACGATGAGCCGCTCGGCAGCTGGGAGCTCTCACAGGATGTGGGCTCGGCGACAGTCCCCGACAGCAGCCCGCAGCTCCATCCTGCGGTGCTCGTCAACGCGCCGATGCGCGCGACGACGGGACCGGGTTGGCAGGGGCGTCCGAGCGCCCGCTACAGCGACGACCCGAGCGGGTACGACTCCGTGCACCTGCACAGCGACGATCTCGACGATGCCGGCTGGCCAGCGACTGTCGCGATCGACGTCCCTGACGATGCGGAGGGCGTGCACGCGATCACGCTCCGCAACGACGCAGGCGACAGCGCCACCTGGCCGTTCGTAGTCAGGCCAAACTCCCCCCGGCAGCCATGCGCGGTGCTCCTGCCGACGCTGACCTGGCGCGCCTATGGCGGCAACCGCCGCAACTTCACCTGGACAGAGGACGCGGTACTCGATGCCGGGCTCTGTCTCTACGACCTGCACGCCGACGGCTCGCTGGTGACGCTCACCTCCTGTCGTCGTCCGACGAGATCCGGCACGCCGTTCAGCGGGTTCGCGAACTGGGGACCTCACCTGCTGACCGCCGATCTCTACCTGCTGGACTGGCTCGAGCACGAGGCGATCGGGTACGACGTACTCGCTGATGAGCACCTCGACGCCGAGGGCTTGGGCGCGATCGAGTCGTATCGCTGTCTGATTCTCGGTGCCCACCCTGAATATGCAACCGCTGCGATGCTCGACGCGCTCGAGCAGTACCTGGCTCAGGGCGGCCGGCTGATCTATCCGGGCGGCAACGGCCTCTACTGGGTCACGAGCATCGACGGTGAGCGGCCGCATCTGATCGAGGTCAGGAAGTCGGCACCCGGGGAGTTTCCCGAAGACGGGGCACCCGAGCCGGGCGAGACCGAGCACCAGACGACACTTCAACCGGGCGGTCTGTGGGAGGTGCAAGGGCGCCCTCCGAGCCGGATCCTCGGACTCGCTCATTCGGCCAACCGTCACGATCCGGTTGCGCCAGGCTCGGGCTACATGCGCACCGCCGACGGGCGTGATGCGCGCTGGGAGTGGGTCTTCGACGGCGTCGAGACTGAGCCGTTCGGCGAGACCGGGCTCACGCTCGGACATGCCGCCGGCTATGAGATGGACGTCGTCCCCGAACGGTTGCCGGCCGACCTGTTGTCCGAGACGGTGCGTCTCGCGCGCGCCCGCGACAGCTCGTTCTTCGGTCTGCGTCGCCTCAACCTGGAGATCGCGTCCGACTTGGCGATCGGTCTGGCGCCGAACGGCGGTGCGGTCTTCAGCGCCGGATCGGTCTCATGGGGCTCGGCGCTGTCGGCGCACGACTATCGGGGACCGGTCGCGACGATCACCGGCAACGTTCTGCGGCGGATGCTGGATGTACCGGACGGAACGCCGATCGCGTGACCGTCGGCCGATGAACAACTGTCACATCGCCCCTGGGCGATCTTCGACAGCCGTGCCTGTCGCGCGATCTCGGCCCTCTGTCAGGATCGGATCATCGGGTTACCAGCGAGGGGAGCAATCGTGAGCGATACCGAAGACGCCCAGCAGCGACCGGACCAGACGAGCATCACCAGGTCTCAGTTCATCAGGATGGGAGCCGGTGCCGCCGGCCTCTACGCGTTCTCGGGATTGATCGCTGCGTGCGGCGGATCGAGTTCGGGTTCGGGCACGAGCACCGTGGGCACCGCATCCTCCGGTGGCGCTCCGGCCAAGGGCGGAACGCTGAAGGTCGGGGTGGCCGGCGGTGGCCAGGAGACGCTCTACCCGTTCAACATCCCGACGGTCATGGACCTTGCCCAGACCAACATCCTCTACGACCATCTGACGCGGTTCGTCAGCGACGGCAAGACGACCAGGGTCGAGATGGCGATGGCCGAGTCGGTCGAGCCGTCCGCCGGCGGCAAGGTCTGGACGGTCACGCTGCGCGACGGCCTGCTCTGCCACGACGACAAGCCGTTCACGAGCGCCGACGTCGTGTTCTCGTTTGCGCAGCTGCTCGATCCGAAGTCCAAGTCGAGCGCCGGCGGCTTCTTCCCGGGGCTGAAGGCGCACGCCGTCAAGGCGCTGGACGCGAAGACCGTGCGGTTCACGTTCGAGCATGCGACGGCCGAGATGCCGACGCGCCTGGCGCTCAACACCGTGCACATGGTCCGTAAGGACCACACCGACTTCGTCCACCCGATCGGCACCGGACCATTCAAGCTTGCGAGCTTCAAGCCCGGTGAGCAGACCGTCTTCACCCGGTTCGACGGCTACTGGCAGGAGAACCGCCCGTACCTCGACGGCCTGGAGCTGTACACGCTCAACGAGCCCGCGCAGCGGATGAACGCCCTGCGTGCCGGTCAGGTCGATGCGATCGCCGGTGTTGACCCCAAACAGGTCCGCTCGCTCGAGTCACAAGGGCTGAAACTCCTCAGCACCCCGGGCGGCCGCTGGTTCCCGATCGTGATGAAGAAGGGCAGCGCCCCGTTCGACGATGTGCGCGTGCGCCAGGCGTTCCGCCTGATGATGGACCGCAAGCAGTTCGTCGAGAACGTCTATGAAGGGCAGGGCATCGCCGGCAGCGACCTGTTCTCGCCGTTCGACCCGGCGTTCGCGTCGGATCTGGTGCGCGAGCAGGATCTCGAACAGGCCAAGTCGCTGCTCAAGCAGGCAGGCAGGTCGAACCTGTCGGTCACGCTGCCGGTCGCCGACTACGATCCGCAGATCGTGCCGATGGGGACGCTGCTGGCCGCGTCCGCGGAGAAGATCGGTGTCACGGTCCGACTCCAGCGCGCGAACGCTGCAACGTACTTCGATGCGATCTGGGGCAAGAAGCCGATGTTCACCAGCGAGTGGTCTGGCTACCCGCTGCTGATCCAGATGCTCTACTGCATCGGTAAGAACGCCTCTGAGAACGAGACCGACGAGACCGGTGCGAAGATTACCTCGCTCGTCGCCGAGGCCAGCAGGACGATCGATGATGCCAAGCGCGCCGACGTGCTCCACGAGGCCCAGAAGTATCTGTTCGACGAGGGCGGCTATCTGATTCCCGGCTTCTCGAACAACATCGACGCGCACACCAGCAAGGTCGGTGGGCTGGTAAAGAGCCCATACGGCAACTTCGGGCTGTTCGACTTCAGCGGGGCGCACATCACGTCGTGATCTCACTCCTTGCGCGGCGTGCAGCCTGGGGCTTCGCGACGCTGCTCGCCGTCTCGGTCCTGGTCTTCGCGGGGACGTCGCTGCTGTCGGGCGATGCCGTCACGATCGCCCTTGGCAAACTCGCCACGCCCGATCGTGTGGAGGTGATGCGCCATGACCTCGGGCTCGACCGGTCGGCGCCAGTCAGGTACATCAGCTGGCTGGGCGGCATCCTGCACGGAGACCTCGGCGTGTCGCTCTCGACCGGCGTCGGGGGCACGACGACGACATCTGCCGGGGTGCCGAAAGGGCTGCCGGTGGCGGATCTGATCGGTGATCGGATCGTCAACTCGCTGATCCTCGCGCTGGTCGCCGCCGCGGTGATCTTCCCGCTGTCGATCGTGCTCGGGGCGATCTCGGCTCTTCGCCCAGGGGGACGCCTCGATGCCTTGATATCGACGACGACGCTCGTCCTGATCGCGCTGCCGGAGTTCGTCATCGGGCTGGTGCTGGTGTTCTTGTTCGCGGTGACGGTCAGGTGGTTCCCGGCGATCTCGTTCGTGCCGCCCGATGCGACGCTCGCCACGCGCATCGACGGCCTCGTGCTGCCTGTCGCGACCCTCACAGCGGCTTCGGTCGCGCACACGGCGCGCCTTGTCCGGGGTTCGCTGATCGACGTGCTCGAGAGCGATTACGTCCGGACAGCGCGGCTCAAGGGCGTTCCCGAGTCGAGCGTGATTCGCCGCCACGCGCTGCCCAATGCGCTGGTACCGATGATCCAGGTCGTCGCGCTCAACTTCGCCTGGCTGGTCGGCGGGATCGTCGTCGTCGAGGTCGTCTTCAGCTACCCGGGCATCGGACAGGCACTGACCGAGGCCGTTCAGTCCCGCGACATTCCAACCGTGCAGATCCTCGCCCTCGCGATCGCCGGTGTCTACGTCGTGGTCAACCTGCTTGCCGATGTGGCCACGATCTTGCTGACACCGAGACTCAGGACCGCGCTCTGACGATGGCGCTCACGGCCGACATCGAGGCCGGCGAGGATCAGGGCCGCGCGCCGCGAGGCCTTCCGGCAGCGGTTCTGCGGACCGGCACCGGGAGGATCGGTGCGGGGATGGTCTGCCTCATCGTTCTGCTCGCGTTCGCCGGGCCGTTGTTCGCGCCCCACTCTCAGACCGACATCGTCGGGCGGTCGTTTGCGGCACCGTCCTCGCGCTTCCTGCTCGGAACCGACTTCCTCGGTCACGACGTCCTCAGCCGTGTCCTCTATGGCGGCGACACGGTCGTGATCCTCTCGGTGCTGGCGACGCTGTTTCCGTACGCGATCGGGATCCCGCTCGGCATGCGACTCGGCTACCGCGGTGGCCGGATCAGCTCGGCCGCGATGCGTCTTGTCGATGTCGTGCTCGCCTTCCCGGCGATCATCTTCGTGCTGATGCTCGTCGCTGGCCTCGGAACGGCGCTGTGGGTCCTCGTCTTCGGCATCACGCTGATCACGATCCCGCGTGTGATCCGGGTCGTGCGGGCGGTGACCGAGGAGATCTCGGTGCGCGGGTTCGTCGAGGCGGCCGAGCTGCGTGGCGACTCGCCGCTGCGAATCGTTCTGCGCGAGATCCTGCCCAACGTCTGGACACCCGTCCTTGCCGACCTCGGGGTCCGTTTCGCCGGGACCGCGGTCCTGGTCGCATCGCTCAGCTTCCTGGGCTTTGGACTGCAGCCGCCGAACGCCGACTGGGGTGTGATGATCTTCGAGAACCGGGATGGGCTGACGCTGGCGCCGGTCAGCCTGTTCGCGCCGGCGGCGTGCATCGGCATCCTGATGGTCGGCGCAAACCTGCTCGGCGATGCGGTCGCGCGCGCGGTCGGCAGGACAACCGACGTGGCGGACCGCTACACATGAGCGCGCTCGCCGAGACCGTCGAGGTCCCTGCAGCGCTGCGGCTCGATGACGTCGCTGTCGTGCGCCTCGACGGCGTGCCGATCGTCACGGGCGTCGACCTTGCGGTGGCGCCGGGAGAGCTCGTCGCGCTGGTCGGTGAATCCGGCTGCGGCAAGACATCGATCGCGCTCGCGTGCCTCGGCTACGCCCGGCCCGGGACCAAGCTGCAGGGCGGCTCGATCGATCTCGGCGGAGATGACCTGCTGGCGCTCGACTCGCGGGCCATCCGTCGCCTGCGGGGGACACGGGTCTCGTACGTACCTCAGGATCCCGGCACGGCGCTGAACCCGTCGATCCGGATCGGCGAGCAGCTCAGGGAATCGATCGAGCTCGGCGGCGTCGAGGACCGCGCCGCCGACGAACTTCTCGCCGATCTGCTCGAACGAGTCCGGCTGCCCGCCGATCGTTCATTCATCCGGCGCTTCCCGCACCAGCTCTCAGGCGGCCAGCAACAGCGGGTCGCGATCGCGATGGCGCTGGCGGCGCGCCCGTCGCTGATCGTGCTCGACGAACCCACGACCGGACTCGACGTCACGACGCAGGCACGGATCCTGCAGGAGATCCGGGCGCTTCGTGACGAGAGCCTGTCGATGCTCTACGTCACACACGACCTGGCCGTGGTCAGCGAGATCGCCGATCGTGTCGCGGTGATGTACGCAGGGCAGGTAGTCGAGGAGGCCACGGCCACGGAGATCTTCACCTCGCCCCGGCATCCCTACACGCGGCGGCTGATGGCGGCGATTCCGAGCTCGTTGACAGAGCGTCGGCGTCTGGTCGGCCTGCCCGGGCGGGCGGTCGGCCCCGGGGAGCGGCCACAGGGCTGCGCATTCGCGCCGCGCTGCGAGTTCGTCCGCGACGTCTGCCGCGGTGAGGTCCCGGTGCTCGAGCCGGTGAACGACCGGCAGACGGTCCGTTGTGTGCGATGGCGTGAGCTCGATTTCATCGGTCGTCCGGTCGGCCGGGCGTTGGACCCGGTTGCGGCCGCAGACGAGCCGCTGCTCGAGGTCGTGGACCTCGACGTCCGCTTCAAGGTCCGGCGTCAGCCCGACTTCGTCGCGCTCAGCGGCGTCTCGCTGCGTCTCGCCAGACCGGAGACGCTCGGCATCGTCGGCGAGAGCGGCAGTGGCAAGTCCACGCTCGCACGTTGCATCGCCGGGCTCCAGACTCCGAGCGGCGGCGCGATCAGCTTCGCGGGCGACCGGCTCGCATCCGCGGTGCGCGATCGCACCGATGCCCAGCGGCGTGACATTCAGCTCGTCTTCCAGAACCCTGACTCCTCGCTCAATCCGCGCCACGAGGTACTGACAACGCTCTCCGTTGCGCTGAGCCGCTTTCAGGGGCTGGCCGGCAAGGAGGCGCGCGCCGAGGCACTGGCGCTGCTCGAACAGGTGCGGCTCCCGAGTGCCGTGCTGCGCCGCTATCCGCGTGACCTCTCCGGCGGTGAGAAGCAGCGCGTCGCCGTCGCGCGTGCGCTCGCCGCGCGACCGGCGCTGATCGTCTGTGACGAGATCACGTCGGCGCTCGACGTCTCCGTCCAGGCCGCAATCCTCGATCTGCTGCTCGATCTGCGCGAACAGATCTCGACCTCGCTGCTCTTCATCTCCCACGATCTCGCCGTGATCCGTGCGGTCTCCGATCGCGTGCTCGTGCTCGAGCACGGCGAGGTGCGCGAGCGCGGCGATGCCGAGGAGGTCTTCATGCGGCCCTCGGCTCCGTACACGCGTGCGCTGCTGGACGCCGTTCCGCAGCTTCCGGAACAGCCCGACGCGAGGCCACCGGCATGAGCGCCGAACCGCGCACGGCGCAGGCCTTCACTGCGGAGTTCGACGCCGCGGTTCTGGAGCTCGGACGGCGGCTCGCGCGGCGGCCGCACTCGTTGGCGGCGTTTACACGGTCTGCCAATGACCGTGCGATGACGGCGATCTCGCATGATCCGGAACTCCGTGCCGCGATCTTCCGGCTGGTTGATGTCGCACCGGCATGCGCATCGCCGTCGGAGCTTGCCGAGCACCTCGACGCGCTGCTCGACGGCGCTCCGCAGCGCACCCCGCTGGTCGCCGGCATGGCACGTGCCGCCGGCGGGAAGACGTCACGCGCCGCCACCGGCCGGGTCGCCTCGATCGGTGTCAAGCGGATGGCGCACCGGTTCATCGCCGGCGAGTCACCACGGCAGGCCGCGCCGGCGCTGCGCGCGCTCTGGCAGCACGGCACCGCAGTATCGGTCGATCTGCTCGGCGAGGCGACCGTCACCGCCGCGGAGGCCGACAGCTACGCGGGCCGCTGTCTCGAGGCGCTGGAGACGCTCACCGCTGAGGCCAGGCGCTGGCCGGCGCGACCACTGCTCGAGCGCGACTCGGCCGGCGGGATCGCGCGCGTGAACCTGTCGGTCAAGGTGACGGCCCTGACCGCGGCGGTCAGGGCCCATGCGCCCGAGCGTGGAGTCGCCGACGCGGCACCGCGGCTGCGGCAGTTGCTGCGCGCCGCACGCGACCTGGGAGCGCACCTGCACGTCGACATGGAGTCCTTCGATGCGCGCGACCTGGTGCTCGATCTTGTGCTCGAACTGCTCACGGAGCCGGAGTTCGTTGCGGGCCCGTCAGCCGGAATCGTGCTGCAGGCCTATCTGCGCGACAGCGAGGAGGTGCTCGAGCGGATCGTCGCATGGGCCGGTCAGCATCGTCGTCCGGTACCGCTGACCGTGCGGCTCGTCAAGGGCGCCTACTGGGATCACGAGACGATCGAATCCGAGCAGCACGGCTGGGCACCACCGGTCTGGACGGAGAAGGCCGAAAGCGACCGTTGCTTCGAGCGTCTCAGCCGGGGCCTGATCGACGTCTTCCCGCTGCTACGTCCCGCTATCGCCTCGCACAACCTTCGCTCGGTCGCTCACGCGCTCGTCTACGCGGAGCGTGCGGGCCTCGAGCGCGGCGATGTCGAGATCCAGGTCCTCCGCGGGCTCGGCGACGATCTGCAGGATGCGCTCGCGGCGCTCGGTGTCCGCGGACGCACCTACTGCCCGATCGGCGACCTCGTCGCCGGCATGGCCTATCTCGTGCGCCGTCTGCTGGAGAACACCGCCAACGATTCGTTCCTTGCCGGACGCAGCAGCGGTGCCGACCTCGAGCTGCTGCTGAGGCGACCATGATCGCGTTCCGCAATGAGCCGCTGGTCGAGGTCCGCCGTGCCAGCGAGCGCGAGCGCCTGGTCGCGGCGCTCGGAGATCTGGACCGCAGGCCCCCACTGCAGGTGCCGGTGATCGTCGCAGGTCAGCGGCGCAGCGCACCGGCGCTGATGTCGACAGATCCCGGTGCGCCCGACAGGATCGTCGCCGAGGCGACGATCGCCTCCGCTGCCGACATCGACGCAGCCGTCGCGGCGGCGAGCAGCGCTGCTGACTCCTGGGGCGCGATGACGGCTCACGATCGCGCGTCGGTACTCGCCCGCGCCGCCGGCCTGCTGCGCGATCGCCGCCTCGAGCTGGCTGCGCTGCAGGTGCGCGAATGCGCGAAGCCGTGGACGCAGGCCGATGCCGATGTCTGCGAGGCGATCGACTTCCTCGAGTACTACGCGCGTCAGGCGATCGCGCTCGAGGCCGGTCCGGAGCTGCTGCAGGTGCCGGGCGAGCGCAATGCCATGTACTACCGGCCGCGCGGCGTCGTCGCCGTGATCGGGCCCTGGAACTTCCCGCTGGCGATCCCGGCCGGCATGACGGCGGCCGCGCTCGCGACCGGCAACGCCGTCTGTCTGAAGCCGGCCGAGCAGTCGCCCGGATCTGCGCTGGCGCTCGTCGAAGCGCTGCTCGAAGCCGGGACGCCGGCCGAGGCGATCTCGCTGCTGCCCGGTGAAGGCGAGACCGGCGCCGCGCTCGTCGCGCATCCTGACGTCCACACGATCGCGTTCACCGGATCGGGGGCGGTCGGGCTGGAGATCCTGCGCCGTGCCACCGAGCCGTCGCCTGGCCAGACGCACCTCAAGCGCGTGATCGCCGAAATGGGCGGCAAGAACTGCGTGATCGTCGACGCCGACGCCGATCTCGACGATGTCGTCCCGCAGCTGCTCGACTCGGCCTACGCCTTCGCGGGCCAGAAGTGCTCGGCGGCCTCACGGGTGCTGGTCCACGAACGGGTCGCCGGCGCGCTGACCGAGCGACTGCGCGGCGCGATCGAGACGCTCGTCGTCGGCCAGGCGGAGGAGTTCGGCACCGACGTCCCGCCGGTGATCGAGGAGGGCGCGCGCGAGCGGCTGGAGTCCGAGATCGCGGCAGCGGTGCACGATGGTGCGCACGCAGACCGCAGCGGCCCGGCGCCGCAGGTCGGGCACTTCGTGGCCCCGGCGCTCATCACAGGGGCTGCACTGGACGCCCCGGTCAGCGTGCGCGAGCTGTTCGGTCCGGTCCTGGCGCTCGAGCCGGTGCCGGACGTTCGGACGGCCTGCGAGATCGTCGAGACGCTTCCGTATGCACTTACCGGAGGGCTGTTCTCGCGCAACCCGCGGACGATCGCCGAAGTCGTGCGCCGCACCCCGGTCGGCAACCTGTACGTCAACCGCGGCACGACCGGTGCGATGGTCGGGCGCCAGCCGTTCGGCGGCAACCGGCTGTCTGGGACCGGAGCGAAGGCCGGCGGACCCGACTACCTGCTCCAGTTCGTCGAACCGGTCGCGGTCACCGAGAACACGGTGCGGCACGGGTTGGCGGTCTGACCAGCAGGTGGATTCCGCTGAGCGATGGCTCAGTCCTTCAACTGCCAGCGCACGAGCAGCTGATAGAGGATCACGATGTCGATCCCGATCACGAGGATCGACCAGAGCGGGAAGGCAGAGATCGAGCCGAACTGGCTGAGCGCGTGCAGCGCGACGAACAGCAGCGCGAACATCCTCGCGCCCGTGTTGCCGGTGAACAGGCCGATGCCGGTCAGCAGCATCGCGCCGCCGATGATCAGCGAGACCCAGCCCCAGGTCGTGAAGTCCCAGATCGTGACGCCGCTGCCGCCGACCGTGACCACCTTGCTGTTGAGGACCGCGGCGAGCCCCCACATCATCGCGAAGGCACCGTTGAGGAACAGCAGGATCCCGGCGAAGGCGAGCCAGGCGTTCGGGCCTGCGCCGGCGGGGAGCGGTTCACGTGTCTTGTCGGTCATGGACCTGGCTTCGCAGCACGGATGCGGACTCCTGCAACGGCGTTGCAGCAATTGCATGAGCCGCGGTGGCCCTCAGGACCTTCGTCCGATCCGGCCCGCGGCCTCGGCGCAGCGACCGAGCACGACGAGGGTGATTGCGACGACGCACCAGAGCGCCAGTGCGCCAAAGGCGACGAACAGCAGGCCGTTTCTACCGAGCGTCGCCCAGGCGGGAGGGTTGTCCTCACCGGTGATCGCAACCCGAGACGGGTCGGCGCGGTCGTAGTAGGCACGGACCTTCTGCCCCAACCGGTAGCGGGACTGGCTGCGCGAGACATGGCCGATCTCGGTCGTCAGCCTGCGGCTGCCGGCGAAGTACGAGATCTCCAGTCCCCCGGCATGGCCGGTGTGGCCGCGTCTTCCGGGCGAAGACGATTGCGATCGCGTGACCTGCACGACCATCGCGCTCGTCGGCACTCCGTCCGCGCGCAGCGCGCGCGCCTCGCGCCCGCCGAGCCATCCGAACACGATCGAGCCGGCGAACGCGATCATGCCGAGCGCCAACAGACGATGCAGTTTGCGCCAGTAGGGCCGGAGGTCCTCGCGGCGGTTGACGACGACCGTCGGCTTGCGAGGGCTCATGTGAGCCTGGGGCACGGGTGGCGGGACACCAGGACCTGTTCAGCTCGCGCAGGGGTGCTCCTGCGCCTCAGCGCGTCAGCACGACCCCCGGGTTCATCATCGACCGCGGGTCGAGCGCATCCTTGATCGCGCGCATCGCGGCGACCTGTCCGGTGCCGCGGCAGCGCTCGAGCCAGGCGGCCTTGGCCGTGCCGACGCCGTGCTCGGCGCTGATCGTGCCACCGAGCGAAAGCGCCAGCGCGAGCGCGGCATCGTCGACGCCGTGGTCGGCCGACGCCGGCCCGACGAGGCTGACGTGGACGTTGCCGTCACCGAGATGGCCGAAGCAGTACGACCGGGTCTCGCCGTGACCGATCAACGCGCCGGGCAGCGCGTCGATGAAGGCCGCCAGCCGCGCCAGCGGGATCCCGATGTCGATGTGGTGTGCGACGCCGGTCGTCGCGATCGCTTCGGGCACGCTCTCGCGTAGCTCCCACAGCGAGCGTCGTGACGCGGTGTCGGTCGCCAGTACGGCGTTGTCCGCATGGCCGAGATCGTCGAGCACGGTGGCCAGCGCCTCGGTCGGGTCGCTGTCGGCGACGCACTCGAGGAAGATCGCCAGCGGCGGCGCCTGCGCCAGCGGCAGGCTGCGGCCCAGGTGCGCGCAGCTGAGCTCCAGGCAGGTCGCGTCGACGAAGTCGCAGGCCTCCAGCGACGGCAGCCCGCGTCTCAGCGCAGCGAGCAACTCGATCGCACCGTCGACCGTGTCCACCGGCACGATCGCAGCGACGCGCTGCGTGCCGGGCACGACCGACTGCCAGCGCACAGCGGTGATCACGCCGAGCGTGCCCTCGCTGCCGACCAGCAGCGCCGGCAGGTCGTAGCCGGCGTTGTCCTTGAGCAGGCCCGCCATACGCTCGATGACGTTGCCGTCCGCCAGCACGGCCTCGATCCCGACGATCCGCCTGCGTGCGGTCCCATGGCGAAGGGCCTTGATCCCGCCTGCGTCGCAGGCGGCGATGCCACCGAGCGTCGCGCCGTCGCGGGCGCCGAAGTCGAGCCCGGCATCGGCGCCGGCCGCCGCACACGCCGCCTGCAGCGCAGCCAGCGTCACGCCGGCACCGGCGCTGATCTGGCCGCTGGCCGGATCGAGCTCGCCGATCCCGGTCAAGCGCGTGGTCGAGAGGACGATCTCGCCACCGCGCGGCACACCACCACCGACAAGGCCGGTGTTGCCGCCCTGCGGCACCACGGCCGCACCGTGTTCAGCGCAGATCCGGAGCACGGCCGCGACCTCATCGCGGTCGGCCGGGCGCACCACGGCCAACGCTTCGCCGCCGAAGCGGCCGGTCCAGTCGCGTTCGAAACCGGCGCGCAGCTCGGGGTCGGCGAGCAGGTGGCCGTCACCGACCACGTCACGCAGGGCAGCAAGGAGTTCGGCGCTCACCTGTGACACGCTAGCCAGGTGACGGTTCAGGGCAGGGAAACGATCTTCACGGTCGAGGCGACGCCGGTGAAGTTCGGTGCCGGTGCCGTCGGCGACGCCGGCTGGGAGCTGGCACGGCTCGGCGTCCGGCGCGCGCTGCTGGTCACCGACGCCGGGGTCGCTGCCGCCGGCCATGCCGAGCGGGTGGCGGCATCCGTCACCGCAGCCGGGATCGAGGTCGTCCGCTTCGACGGCGTGCGCGTCGAGCCGACGCTCGAGTCCTTGCAGGTGGCCTGCGAGTTCGCGGCCGGTGCAGACGTCGACGGGTTCGTGTCGGTCGGCGGCGGCTCGGCGATCGACACCGCCAAGGTTGCCAACCTGATCACGACCCACCCGGCACCGATCATGGCCTACGTCAACGCGCCGATCGGCGAGGGGCGCACGCCGCCCGGGCCGCTGCGACCGCATCTGGCGATCCCGACGACCCCCGGCAGCGGTTCGGAGGCGACCACGGTCGCGGTGCTCGATCTGCCCGAGCTGGGCGTCAAGAGCGGCATCTCCCACCGCCGGCTGAGGGCCTCGCAGGCGATCGTCGACCCCGAGCTGACGCGGACGCTGGCGCCGGAGGTGGTCGCCTCCTGCGGCCTCGACGTCGTCTGCCACGCCGTCGAGTCCTTTCTCGCGCGGCGCTTCAACAGCCGCAGCGCGCCGGCGACACCCGCCGACCGGCCGCCCTACCAGGGCTCGAACCCGGTCGCCGACCTATGGTCGGCCAAGGCGGTCGAGACCGGTGGTCAGTTCTTACGACGCGCCGTTGCCGATGCCGGTGACGTGGAGGCGCGCGGGGCGATGATGCTGGCCGCGACGATGGCCGGGATCGGCTTCGGCTCGGCCGGCGTTCACATCCCGCATGCGATCGCCTACCCGGTCGCCGGAATCAAGCACGACTACGAGCCGCCCGGTTATCCGAGCGATCACCGGTTCGTCCCGCACGGCCACTCGGTGATCGTCAGCGCCCCTGCGAGCTTCCGCTTCACCTACGACGCGCTGCCCGAGCGGCATCGCCGGCTCGCCGGGCTGCTCGGTGGCGACCCGGAGCTCGGCGACGAGGCGCTGCCGCAGGCGCTGATCGAGTTGATGCGCGACATCGGTGCGCCGTCCGGGATCGCCGCGCTCGGCTACGGCGAGGACGATGTCGAGGCGATCGTCGCCGGGGCGCTCAAGCAGCGGCGCCTGCTTGAGATCGCCCCAGTGCTGCCGACCGGGGAGGACCTCGCCGCGATCGTGCGCGCCTCGCTGCGCAACTGGTGAGCGGGCGGGCGGTCAGCCCGCCAGCACGGCCAGCAGGCGGTCGATGTCCGAGTCGTCGTTCCAGGCGCCGATCGAGGCGCGCATCCGGCCACGACCCGGCAGGTCGCGGATCACAACGCCGGCCGCCGCACAACGGTCGCGCAGCGCGGCGGCGGCCGCGT
>CAZYMM010000013.1:0-26600 GCA_964648515.1 uncultured Conexibacter sp. | reverse complement strand
CCCCCCGGTCGTGTTCTGAACGGAACCGCTACCGCAACGACCCATGATCCGGTACCTTGCCGCAGGGGTTCGCTGTCTCTTGTACGTCGGGGTTCAAATGTCTGGGGTTCAAATGCGTCGCAAGTTCGTTCTGCTCATCTCGCCGATCGCGGTCGCCGCCGCGACGCTGCTCGGAGCCGCGCCGGCCGCACACGCCGCCGGCATGACCGCCCGCGGCAGCATCGGCGAGATCTACGTGCTCGGCGCCAAGGCCAAGCAGAAGGTCACGCTGCTCGACCGCTCCGGGCGCACCGCCGGCACGGGCCGCGCCGACCGGTTCGGCAGCTTCATCTTCCGCGACCTGCGCCAGGGCGCAACCTACACCGTCCGCGCCGGATCGCAGAAGAAGCGCGCGACCGTGCTGAAGGCCGGCGCCAACCCGCCGGAGTCCTTCTACAAGAAGATGAAGCTCAAGCCGGGGCTCAACTACGTCAAGATGCGTGACGGCGTCGAGCTGGCGATGACGCTGCGCCTGCCCGCCGGCAAGACGCTCGCCGACGGCCCGTTCCCGACCGTGATCGAGTACTCCGGCTACCAGGTCGCCGCCCCCGGCGATCTGCTGGCGTCGATGGTCGGCGGCGCGCCCGATCCGCTGGCTCCGGCCAGCAGCACGATCATCGGCTCGGCGCTCGCACCGCTGCTCGGCTACGCATCGGTCAGCGTCCAGATGCGCGGCTCGGGCTGCTCGGGCGGCGCGTTCGATCTCTTCGACCTGCCGACGACCTACGACGGCTACGACGCCGTCGAGACCGTCGCCGCCCAGCCGTGGGTCAAGGGCGGCGTGGTCGGGATGGTCGGCATCTCCTTCTCCGGCATCTCGCAGATCTTCGTCGCCGGCTCGCAGCCGCCGCACCTGGCTGCGATCACGCCGATGTCGATCACAGACGACCTCTACACGTCGACCGGCTACCCGGGCGGGATCTTCAACAAGGGCTTCGCGCTGTCGTGGATCAAGGAGCGTGTCGCCGACGCCCAGCCGGCGCCGCAGGGCGGCCAGCCCTACGCACGCGAGCTGGTCAAGCAGGGCGACAAGAACTGTGCGGCCAACCAGAAGCTGCGGCTGCAGACCCAGGATGTGCTCAAGCTGATCCAGGACAACCCGTTCCGCACGCCGTCGCTGTTCGACAACCGGGCGCCGGCGACATGGATGCCGAAGATCGAGGTTCCGACCTTCCTGATCGGCGCCTTCCAGGACGAGCAGACCGGCGGCAACTTCGCCTCGAGCCTCGGCAAGTTCTCCGACAACGACCGGGTCTGGTTCTCGCTCTACAACGGTGTTCACGTCGACTCGCTCGGGCCGTCCACGGTCACGCGCTGGTTCGAGTTCCTGCAGCTCTACGTCGCCGACCAGATCCCGGTCCTGCCGCAGGAGATCCTCGGCCTCAGCAGCGCCCTCTACGACAAGGCCGCGGGCGCGCCGTCGATCCCGATCCAGCAGTCGCGCTTTGCGGAGATGACCAGCACCAGCGCGGCGCGGGCGATCTTCGAGCGTGACGCGCGCGTGCGCCTGCTGATGGACAACGGCGCCAGCGACGCCGGCCTCGGGTCGATGGGCTCGACCTGGGAGATCGACGCCGACGAGTGGCCGCTCAGCAACGCCGGCGCCGTCAACTACTACCTCGGCTCGGGCGGCGCGCTGTCGACGAGCAAGCCGGCTTCCGCCGGGACCGCCCGCTACACGGCAGATAGCAAGGGCCGGCCGATGCAGACGCTGACCGGCACCGCGGAGAACGCCGCCTGGGCGCCGCAGCCGCCCTACACCTGGGATCCGCTGCCGGCCGGCAAGGCCGTCGGCTGGGCGACCGCGCCGCTGGCCAAGGACCTCGTGATCGCCGGACCGTCGTCCTTCGACGTCTATCTGAAGTCGAGCGCCAAGGACACCGACCTGCAGGTCACGATCACCGAGATCCGGCCGGACGGCCAGGAGACCTACGTCCAGAACGGCTGGCTCCGTGCTTCGCATCGCAAGCTCGGGCCCGACTCGACGGCGCTGCAGCCCGTGCCGACGCACCTGGCCAAGGACGCGGCGCCGCTTCCGCGCGGCAAGTACACGCTCGTGCGCGTGCCGATCTTCCCGGTCGCGCATGCGTTCCGGGCCGGCTCACGGCTGCGTGTGACGCTCGAGGCGCCGGGCGGCGATCGCCCGCGCTGGGCCTTTGCAACGATCGAGAAGGGCAAGACGCGGGACACCGTCGCTCTCGGCGGCGCGCGGGCCTCGAAGCTCGTCCTTCCGGTGATCGCCGGTCAGACCGCCAACGGCACGCCGCTGCCGCCGGCAACAGCGCTGCGCGGCGAGCCGAGCAGGAAGTACGTCGCCGCCGCCAACGGCGGCTGACGGCCAAGAACGGGACACCTAAACAAGAAACAGAATTTCTTACTCTCGACTTTGCGCGTACGATGACGTACCATCCGGCGCAGTCGGTCGAGGGATAGTCATCCGTCTCAGGCGGGGATTGGGGAAGCAGGCATGAGAATCAGGGGCAAGAGCATCGTCGCGTCGGTCGCGACCATCGGGTTGGTGGGCGCGCTGGCCGCGGTGCCGGCCAGGTCGGCCGACACCAGCGCGCCGATCTCGGTCATGTGTGTCGGTGCCACCGGCGACGTCGCCGGCGATCTGAGCGGCGCACCGAAGTCCTCGCGTGACCTGCTCGGGCTGGCCGCGTCGGTCGCCGGACTGCCCGGGCTGCCGCCGTTCCCGACCACGGTCACCAGCGACGCCCCGGAGAAGGTGCCGGTCGGCTCCGGCGACCGCACCGTGACCTTCAACTATTCGATCGGCGTGCCGGAGCAGGTCGCGACCCTGATGCGCGACCAGCTCAAGGTGCCGAGCCTCGTCGCGCACGACACCGCGATCGGTGTCACGGCGTCCGCGCCCGCCAACGGCACGGCCAACGCGGTGGCGCCGCCCGCGACGCTCGATCTCAGCAATCCTGCCGCCGCGGTCACCGGCACGGTCAAGCTCAACGTCGACACCTCGCGCTCGGGCCGCATCTTCTTCCGCCCGACGCCGATCACGATGAAGCTCGACGTCAACGCCTCGGTCGCAGGCGTCGCGAACATCGGGACGATCACGCTGGAGTGCGCGGCACAGGGCGTCATCGCCTCGACCGCCGTGCAGGTCAAGGGCACGCCGAGCACGCCCGCGGTCATCAGCGGCCCGACCGTCGCCGGCGGCGAGAGCTCGATCATCCCGCTGCTCGGCCGTCCGGACATCGTCCCCGACGACGGCAACCCGATCCTGCCCGAGTCGCTGAAGGTCACGAACCCGGCCAACGGCGCCTACATCCAGGACGGCGCGCTGGTCCAGCCGACCGCGGCCGCGGGCGGAACGTACTCCAGCGAGGTCGAGATCTGTGCCGGGCCGCGCATGACCCCGGACACCCCGGGAGTCGACGAGGTCCAGTCGCTGACGTTCCCGACGAGCTATCCGGTCAAGCCCGGACTCGAGCTGTTCAACCCGCATCCGCTGGGGATGAAGCTCAGCTTCAAGGGCGACCAGACGGCCGAGATCCCGCTGACGACCAACTACGGGACCGGGCTCGAGTTCGTCGGCCAGTTCGCTGCCCCGAGTGCCAAGAAGGTCCAGGCGGCGCTGGAGGCGCTGCCCTCGATCGGCGCCGGCAACATCACTGTCAGCCGGGCCGCCGAAGGTGGCGGCTACAGCTACAAGTTCACGTTCACAGGCGATCTCGCCGAGGCAGACCAGCCGCAGATCGAGCTCAGCGATTGGCGCACCCAGCTCGACTACTCCGCCTACGACCAGATCATGGCGGCCGTCAACGGTCTCACCGGCGGCGGTGGCGGCGGCTCTGACGCCGGCGGCGGAACAGGCGGCGGAACACCTGATCCGGGCGCCACCGACATGAATCTCGATCAGCTCGGTGCCGCGCTGCAGTCAGGCAGCATCACGCTCGATCAGTACCTCGCGAAGTTCGCGAGCGCGCTCAAGAACAGCGTGATGGGCGGGATCACGCCGCACATCCCCGAGATCCTCGACACGCTGAACCGGCTGTTCCCTCAGAAGCCGGAGCTGGCGACCGTCACCGGCGGCGAGGCGATGGTCCCCGGCGGTTCGACCGGGCCGCTCTGCACGACCTTCTTCGTCCAGACGGTCGCCACGCCGGCCCAGATCGTCAAGAAGGTCGGCAGCCGCGTCGGACCTCCGTGCCGCGTCTCCGGTCGCACGGTCAAGGTGCGCGTCAAGGTTCGGGTCAAGGTCCGCGGCAAGATGCGCACGGTCCGGCGCACGGTCAAGGTCGTGCGCACCGTGCGCAGAGGCGGCTGTCCGCAGGCGCTCACCTGGCAGCCGGGCAAGCTCGTGATCAGCAACCTGCCGGTCAGGGCCGCGCGTGTCACCTCGCAACCGCGGAAGGTGACGATCACGGTGACCGCCAAGGGCATCAAGGGCAAGGCCTCGAGGACGCTCACGATCTCACGCAAGACCGGGGCGGTCTCGGGCTCGCTGAAGCTGCCGGCCGCTTTCGAGAAGGCCGAGCGGATCACGGTCAGGATCGGCGGCAAGAGCGTCGCGGTCCAGAGGCGCTCGCTGCTGCAGAGCTGAGTGGCCGTCCGAGTCGCCCGGCCGTGTCTGGGCCGGGCGACTCGGGCAGCACTGCACGACCGGGTGGTCCGGCTCCGCGGTGGCAAGTGATCGTGATGCGACCACTATCCGCCGCGGACTGCGCGCCGGCGCTCAGATCGCCTTGCCGGGATTGAGCGTTCCGGCGGGATCGAGAGCCTGCTTGATCGCCTCGTGCACCCGCCGGGCCGAGCCGGCCTCGGCGGTGAACAGATCACGCTTCAGCAGGCCGAGGCCGTGCTCGGCGGCGATCGTGCCGCCGAGCTCGAGCGCCAGCCGTGCGATCGCGTCGACCGCGCTGCCAGTGCGCTCGACCGCGGCCGGGTCGGTGGGGTCGTAGACGATCACGGGGTGCATCGAGCCCTCACCGGCGTGACCGAACGTGCCGATCTCGAGCTGCTCGCGCGCAGCGATCTGCTCGACGCCGGCAACCAGCGCGGCGATCTGTCCGAGCGGCACCGCGACGTCCTCGAGCACCGTGGTGCCGCGTTTGGCGAGCGCCGAGTGGGCCATCTGCCGGGCCGCCATCAGCATCCGGCCCTCGGCCGGGTCGTCGCTGTGGGCGACGAGCGACGCGCCGGCCGCCTCACAGGCCGCGACCATCGCCGCGATCTGCTCGCCGGCGCCGCTGCCGCCGGCGTCGCTCTGGCCGAAGATCATCGCCGCCGCATCACGGTCGAGCTCCATCGGCTCGACGTCCTCGACGGCGTTGATCGTCGCGCGGTCGATCAGCTCGAGGATCGAGGGCCGGGTCGTGCGGGTGATCTGGGTCAGCGCCTCGCTTGCCGCCGCGAGCGTGTCGAAGCTCGCGACCATCGTCTGCACCGGCGCCGGCAGCGGCAGCAGCCGCAGCGTCGCCTCGGTGACGATGCCGAGCGTGCCCTCGCTGCCGCAGAGCAGCGAGACGAGGTCGTAGCCGGCCGTGCCCTTCTGCGTGCGGCGGCCGATCCGCACCGCCTCGCCGTCGGCGAGCACGACCTGAAGGCCGAGCACCGCGTCGCGCGTGACCCCGTACTTGACGCAGCAGAGGCCGCCGGCATTTGTGGCGATGTTGCCGCCGAGGGTCGAGAACCGCTGGCTCGCCGGATCGGGCGCGTACCAGAGCCCGTGCTCACGCGCGGCGTCGACGAGCGAGCCGTTGATGACGCCGGGCCCGACGGTCGCGGTCATGTCGGCGGCCGCGATGTCGACGATCGAGCTCATCTGGTCGAGACAGACGACGACGCATCCGTCGATCGCGTTGGCACCGCCGCTGAGCCCCGAGCCGGCGCCGCGCGGCACGACCGGAACGTTGTGCCTTGCCGCCGCCCTGACCGCCGCCTGGACCTGTGCGGTTGTCTGGGGCCGCACCAGCGCCGCGGGCATTCCGCCATCCAGCAGCCCTGGTGCCGCATGGTCGCGGCGGTAGTCCGCGAGCTGCGTGGGATCGGTCTCGACCGTCCCGGCTCCGGCAAGGTCATCGAGCAGGCTCATCGTCCCGACACTAGCCAGAACCGGCCCGGTGGGGTCGCGTGCCCGGCCGTGAGGGTCCGGCGGCTACTGTGGATGCAGGCCCCGATGAGCTCCCAAACCGACGACACGGCCTCCCACGAGGCGCCCGTGCTGCGGGCCGCCGACGACGTCTGGGAGATTCGGGGCCACCGTGAGGTCGTATGCGCCGCGCGCGATCCGGAGCGCTTCTCATCGAGCTTCTCGGCCCACCTGCACCTTCCGAACGGGCTCGACGGGGAGCTGCACGGCGACTTCCGGGCGCTTGTCGAGCACTACATGACGCCGCAGCGGACGGCCGCGCTGGAGCCGCTGCTGCGTGCGGTCGCCAACGAGCTCATCGCCGAGCGGGTCGCCGACGATGGCGGTCCGGTGCGGGTCGACGCGGTCGCCGATCTCGGTGCGCCGTTCGCGGTCCGCGCCCAGACGCGCTGGCTCGGCTGGCCGCACACGCTCGAGCAGACGCTGCTCGACTGGATCGACGCCAACCATGCGGCCTCTCGCTCCGGCGTCCGCGCCCGTAACGCTGCCGTCGCAGCGCAGTTCGACGCGATCATCCACTCGCTGCTGGCCCCGCGGCGCGCGGCCGGCGACGAGGCGCCCGACGACGTGACGACCGAGCTGATGCGCGACGAGTCGCTCGGTCGCCCGCTGGCCGACGAGGAGATCGTCTCGATCCTGCGCAACTGGACCGGCGGCGACCTCGGCTCGCTGGCACTCTGCGTGGGCGTGATCGGGCAGTTCCTGGCGACGAATCCCGCCCTCGCCGGCCGGATACGGTCGGGTGTCAGCCGAGCCGAGTTGGCTGCGATCGTCGACGAGATCCTGCGGCTCGACGACCCGTTCGTCTCCAGCCGGCGGATCGCAGCCTGCCCGGTTGAGCTCGGTGGCGCACGGATCGAGTCCGGGGAGCGGGTCCGGCTCGACTGGACCGTGGCCAATCTCGATCCCGCCGCGTTCAGCGATCCGAACGCGTTCGATCCGGACGGCAACGCGGAGCACAACCTCGTCTACGGAACCGGCCCACACAGCTGCCCGGGGCGCGCGCTCGCGACCGCCGAGCTCTGCATCCTCGTCGAGGAGCTGCTGGCGGCGACCGAGCGGATCGAGTTTGATCCGCTGTCGGCGCCCGATCGCGCGAAGCCGCCGACCGGCGGTTACGCGCGGGTGCCGCTTCTGCTCTGGCCGCGACAGCCGTGACCGGCGCGGGTCACGTGGGCTCAGCCCGCATGACCCGCGCCGGTGGCCGCAGCGCCTAGCGGCAGGCGATGCTCAGGTGCCTGGTGCTGACGGCGCGCCGTGTCTTGCCGGCCTTGGTGTAGGTCGCGGTGATCGTGACGTTGTAGTTGCCGATCACCTGCTTGCGCAGGTCGACCGTGACCTTGTTGCCGCGCACCGGCAGCCTCTTGCCGCGCAGCGTGGCGCGGGCCGACTTGAGCGTCCAGCCCTTGAGCTTCGGCACGGTCAGCTTGCGCAGCGACTTGCCGGTGCAGACCTGCGGGGTCGAGGATCCGCCGACGCCGCTCTCGCCGGTGTCGCCCTTCGGGCCCTGGGCGCCGGTGGCACCGGTTGCGCCGGGATCGCCCTGCGGTCCCTGGGCTCCGGTCGCGCCGGTGGTCCCTGTGGCACCCGTGGCTCCGGGGTCGCCCTGCGGCCCGGTCGGACCGGTCGGACCGGCCGGCCCTGCGGGACCTGGGATGCCGCCGAACTCGAACGTGTCGCCGTTGATCGTCATCCGCAGCAGCATCGCGCTGACGTCGAGGCCGAGCGTCCAGCCCTGGCTGACGTAGATGCCGACGATCGTCTCGTCGCCGTGCGCGGCGACGATCTGATCCCACGAGAACACGTTGTCGAACGAGTTGCAGGGGTCGTCGTCGTAGCGCAGCGCGTCGTTGCCGACCATCTGGAAGGTGTGCTCGACGTTGCGCGTCACGAGGCTGCCCTTGGTCGCGCAGTAGCCGGGATCGAGCAGCACGTCGGTGTTGACCTGGCCGTCGTCGTCGGTGTCGAGGAAGATCCGCAGGTACGGCGCCGACGTGTACTCGCCGGGCATCGTGTTGTCGCGGTACCCGTGTACGAACGTGTAGGAGAGGTCGGTGACGTCCTTGAGCTGCTTGCCGTTCAGGCCGTCGTACCGCATCGAGCCGGAGTACTGCCCGGCGTCCGAGTAGATGCCGAAGTGGACGCCGTCGGCGACCAGGTAGACGGTCGTGTTGGTGGCCTTGAACGGCCCTTTGAGGTTCGTCACCGGAACGGCCGCGGCCGATGCCGCCGTGGCTGTGGTGACCATGAGCGCCGCAACGAGCGGCAGGATTCTGCGCATTTAGCTGTTCCCCCGAGAAGTGGACTGATTTTTTACTCCCTTCTTGTAGTAAATCAGGGAGCTGCGGATCAGTCGAACCGGGGGTCCGGGGTCTGACAGGGGGAGCGGGGGAGTTCGCCGGCCTGCAGCGTTTGCGAGTAGCGGCGACCGGCCGGCCTGGCGCCGGCCGGTCACGAGCCTGTCAGCGGCGCACGCTGCCGTCTGCCCGCGAACCACCGAAGTCGGCGTTCGCCAGGCGCGAGAGCGCGAGCGCTGCGAGCAGCAGCCCGAAGTCGCGCAGCGCGATGTCGCCGTAGCCGCCGACGAGCAGCAGGCTGCCGATGATCCCGGCCAGCCAGGCGGCCACGACGAGGCCACCGATACGTGGTGAGACGAGCACGATCAGGCCGGCGAGAATCTCGACGATCCCGACGACGTGCATCGCCGCCGCGGCGCTGCCCGGAAACAACGACAGGTACTCCGGCGCCAGGTAGCGGGTCCAGTCCGACGTCAGCACGTTCGCGTACTTGTCGATGCCGAACAGGATCGGCGCGAGCACGAACGCGGCGCGCAGGATCACGAACGCCTGGGCGGCGGGATCGCTGCGCAGCACGCCGGGGCGTGGCATCGGCACCGGCCGGATTGCATGTTCGATCGCTGTCATCTGAAGCTCCTCGCTGGTCGTTGTCGTGGTTCGACCTGTTGGTGGCGGATGGCGACGATTTCTTACGTGCCAGGGAGCGAGGCGCCGTGAACTAGGACCGGTCGTCGTTGCCGACCTCGAGTTCCACGACCCGCAGCCGTCGCACGACCAGCTCGTCGATCTCGAGGCGCTTGATCCTCGCGCGGCCGATCGCCAGCCGGCCGATCGCGACGGCGCCAAGCGCGAGGGCGCCGGCGGCGACCGCCCCCGCTGCCAGGGCTCCGGCGCTGCCGGCACCTGTCGCCAGCGCTCCGGCGCTGCGGGTTGCCGTCGTTCGTCGGGCGATCGGGCTTCGGGGCATCGGGGCGAGCCGGTTGCGGTCAGGTGACCGGCCACAACAGCTGCCCCGATCTTACGGCTCGGCAACGACCGGCGCATCATCGCTCAGCTGAGCGGGCAGACCGGCTGGGGCGGAGGGTCGCTGCAGTTCCTGATCGCCGGGTCGCGATCCACGGACGCGGCGGCGCGAGCCTGCGTGACCCGCTCGGCAGCGCCCGCTCACACGGCTGTATCCGGATCGACAACCACTGGATCAGGTGGATGGCCCGGACGCTGCGCCCGGGCACGCGCGTGCTGATCATGCGCTGAGCGACCCCGGAGCGCCCGCCGTCGGCGACAATCAGCTCGATGGCGGCGCAGACGACACGCGGCCCGCGGGAGCTTGCCGGCGCCTTCGGTGATCCCGCCGGCGTGCACGTCTGTGAGACCCACGGCGCCTGGGTCTTCCTCAGCGGCGACCGCGCCTACAAGGTCAAGCGCCCGGTCACGCTGCCGTTCCTCGACTACTCGACCCTGGCGGCGAGGCAGGCCGCCTGCGATCAGGAGCTCGCCGTCAACCGCGCGCTCGCGTCGGGCCTCTACCTGGGGCTGCGCCCGCTCGTGCAGGGCGCCGGCGGTCTCGTGCTCGGCGAGCCCGATGACCGGCGGCCGGCCGTCGAGTACGCGATCGAGATGCGCCGCTTCGACGCCGGGCAGACGCTGGAGGCACGGCTGCTCGCGGGCACGCTGACCGACGCCGAGATCGACTCCGTCGGGGCGCTGCTCGCCGCCTTCCATCGCGCCGCGCCGCGCTGCGAGGGCGGCGGCGAGCGCTTCGCAGCACGGCTGCGCAGTGATCTCGCCGACGTCGCGGTCTTCGCACGCGGCGCCATCCGCGAGCGTCTCGCCGGCTGGCGACGGTTCGCCGTCGCAGCCGTGCGTCGCTGCGGTCCCGAGCTCGACGCCCGTGCGGCGCGCGGCCTCTGCCGCGACGGCCACGGCGACCTGCGCGCCGAGCACGTGATTCTCGAGCCCGAGCCGCTCGTCTTCGACCGGATCGAGTTCGACGCGGCCCTGCGCCGCACCGACGTCGGTTCCGACATCGCCTTCCTGACGATGGACCTCGAGCGGCTCGGCGGCCGCGGTGCCGCCGAGCGGCTGACCGGTGCGTACGCTGCGGCGGGCGGCGACCCGGGCGGACCGGTGCTGCGCGCGATCCTCGCCTGGCAGCGGGCGCTGGTGCGGCTCAAGGTCGCGCTGATCGCCGGCGACGAGGAGGCCGCCGATGCGTTGGCGGTACTGCTCGACCGTCTCGCCTGGCGGGCGCGCGCAGCGGCTGTGCTGCTCGTCGCCGGTCCGCCGGCGAGCGGCAAGTCGACGCTGGCCGCGGCGCTGGCCGAGCGGCTCGAGCTGCCGGTCGTCTCCTCCGACCTGGTCCGCAAGTCGCTGGCGGGCCTGGCGCCGCAGCAGCGCGCCCCGGCCGTCGCGTATTCGGCGGCGTCGACGGTCGCCACCTACCGCGAGCTGTCCGCGCGCGCCGCCGCCGCGCTCGGGTCGGCTCCGGGCGTGATCGTCGACGCCACCGCCCGCACGCGCGAGCTGCGCCGCGAGCTGCTCGGCAGCATCGCCGCGACAGTGCCGGCGCTGCTGATCCTCTGCGAGGCGCCGCCCGAGGAGCTGCGCCGGCGCGCACTGGCGCGTGAGCGGATCGCGGACCGTGTCTCTGACGCCACCGCCGAGATCGCGCTCGAGCTGGCCGGCAGCTTCGAGCAGCCCGGCGAGCTCGATCCCGCCGACATCTGCCGCGTGCGGACCGACACCGGTCCGGAGACGGTGCTCGGTGAGATCGCCGGCTGGCTCGACAACCGGCTGCCGGCGCTTCACGCCGGAGCATGAGCAGGTTGCAGGGAGCCAGGCCGCTGCGGCAGGATCGGCGCTGCGGTGAGCTCTGCAATCGACCTCTACTGGATCCCGCTCGGGGCCGGCGGCTGGTTCGTGCGTATGAACGGCCGGCTCTACGAGCGGGCTGCGGCGCTGAGAGCCGGGCGCAGGCCGCGCGACCTCTACCACTCCGCGCTCGAGCTGCGCACGGGTGGTGAGCGCTACGTGATCGAGATGGCGCCCGTCTGGAACGACTCGTCGGCGGAGCGCGGGGTGGTCGCCGAGGGGGCTGTCGGTACGCGTCGTGCGGGACGGCTGCGGCTGCTGCGCTACGAGATCCGCTGCTGGCGCAACGGCAGGATCCCTGACATGGCGGAGGCGGTCGGTGGTGCCCGCCACCTGTCGTCGGATCCCGGCCGAGCCGCCGAGATGCTGCGCCGCGTGCATGAGGTGCCGTTGCTCGTATGGGGACGTGACGAGGCCGGGACCGGCGACATGTGGAACTCGAACTCCCTGATCTCCTGGCTCGTCGTCACCTGCGGGCTGGATCAGGGGCGGGCCGTACCGCCGGCCGGCGGCCGTGCTCCGGGCTGGCAGGCCGGACTGTCTGTCGCGCGTCACCAGATGAGCGGCTGAGCCGCTCGATGAGACGCAGAGGCGGTTGCAGGCGAAAGGCGTCAGGCGGGAGGTTCTCTTGGTCGTCGTCGAGCTCGTCGGTGGCAGTTCATTGCCTCGTCCAGCGGACCGCCAGGGACAACGCTCACGAACTACGGGGCCTACCTCGCCGCGGACGTGATCCGAGCTGTCGTACGCGACCGGCGTCGTTGCTCACCGAGTGCACGACGCACCCATAGACATTGCGCTACAGGCGATCGTGCTCTCAGCGAAGCTCACGGCGGAGGATCTTGCCGGTTGTGGTCTTCGGCAACTCGGCAACGATCTCGATTGCGCGCGGGTACTTGTAAGCAGCCATCCGCTCCTTGCAGAACCGCTTCAGCTCGGCTTCGTCAGTGCTCTGGCCCGGCTTCAGCGAGACAAACGCCTTGACGCTCTCGCCCCGGTACTCGTCGGGCACCCCGACGACCGCCGCCTCGCTGACCGCGGGGTGCTGGTAGAGGACGTCCTCGACCTCACGCGGCCAGACCTTATAGCCGGAAGCGTTGATCATGTCCTTCTTACGGTCGACGAGGTAGAACCAGCCGTGCTCATCCATGAAGCCGATGTCACCGGTCGCTAACCAGCCGCCCTTGATCGCATGCGCGCTCTCATCCGGCTTGTTCCAGTAGCCCGGGATGACCTGTGGCCCGTACGTCATGAACTCACCGAGCTGGCCCGGTGCGACTTCGGCACCCTGCTCGTCGACGACCCGCACGATCGTGTTGAAGACTGGTACCCCGACTGAGAGCGCCCCTGACTGCTCGTCGACCGGTGCGCACGCACCGAGCGGCACCGCGTGCGATGGTGAGGTCGTCTCGGTCAGTCCGTAGACGTTATGTAGCGGTGTGCCGCTGCGTCGCTTCCACTCGCTCGCCACCGCCGGTGAGATTGGGGCACCACCGCTCATCACCTTCGTTAAGGACGAGAGGTCGCGGTGTGCGGCGTCGGGGTGGTTCATCAGCGAGATGAAGACGGTGATTGAGCCGATGGTGAAGGTCGGCCGCCGACGCTCGATCAGCTCCAGACAGCTCGCCGCATCAAACCGGTAGGAGAGCAGAAGTGGTGCCCCCGTCAGCAGCGCGAGACCGGCGTGGGCGATCAGACCGGTGACATGGAACAGCGGCGCAACGCCGAGGATCACATCGTCAGCGGCGTCGATCGCCATCCACTCGCGATAGACCTGCGAGTTGAAGGCGACGTTACCGTGCGTGTTCATCGCACCCTTTGGCGGACCGGTCGTTCCCGACGTGTAGGTCAGGAACGCGATGTCATTGGGTTCTAGCGCGGGGTCCGGCAGCGCGGCCCCGGTATTCGCCGCGGCCAGCTCGAGCAGGTCGTGAACACCGTGATGACGGACGCGCTCGAGATCTTCGAGCATCGCCGGTAGCTGACCGTCGAGCAGGTCGAGCGGCGAAGTAGTGACAACCGCCTCGACCGATGTCTCGGTTGTGACCGTCTCCGCGACGTCGCCGTAGAGCTGTTCGAGTGCGATCAGAACCTTCGCGCCGGAGTCGTTGAGCAGGTGCGCGATCTCGCGCTCGCGGTACATCGGATTGATGAGCACGACGATCGCACCCGCCTTCCAGACCGCGAGCATGGCGAGCACGAACTGCGGCACGTTCTGCAGATAGAGGGCGACGCGATCGCCGCGCCCGACACCGAGCCCGGTGAGTCCGGCAGCGAGCCCGCTCGCGATCCACTCAACTTCGCCGGCTGTCAGCCTGGCGTCGAAGTAGTGGAGCAGGGTCGCGTCGGGCGCGCGCTCCAGAGTCGCCTCGAACATTGCGAGCGCGTTGCCGTGCTCCGGGGTCAGGTCTGTCGGCAGCTCACCATAGAGACCGAGCCACGGGCGCTGATCGTATTCGCCCATCAGCTGTCAGGGATCAAAACGATCCGTCGGCGAGCATCCTGCGGACCTCGTCGAGCGTCTCGTTCCGGAATGCCTGGAAGCCGGTTTCCTCGACAGAGTCGAGCCCGTAGATGTCGGCCATCATCCCGCCGTCAACGAGTATGTCCGAGCCGGTCAGGCCGGAGGCCTTGTCAGAGAGCAGGAAGACGGTAGTCGTCGCAACCTCGTCGACGTTGACCATCCGCCTGAGCGCAACTCGCTGCCAGTTCTGCAGCAGCTCACCGACCGACTGCTCGGTGTCGGCGGTGTCATCTGCCATCGGCGTACCGTCGACGTAGCCGGGGCTGACCGCGTTGGTGCGGATCCCGAGCGGCGTGAGGTCCATAGCGAGCGAGCGTGTCAGCCCTATCAGCCCGGCCTTCGACGAGTTGTATGGAGCGTTCATCGGCTCACCGGCGTGGCCGTCAACCGACGCGATGTTGACGATCGCGCCCCGGCCGGCCTTTGCCATCACGCGCCCGAACGCCTGCGACATGAAGAACGCCGCGGTCAGGTCGACGGCAAGGGTTTCGTCCCACTGCTGGCGCGTCATCAGCAAGGCATGTGCCATGTGAAACGAGCCGGCATTGTTGACGAGCCCATCGACCCGGCCCCACTCGCTGACGGCGCGCGCGACGGCGCGATCGATGTCCTCCTGGACGGTCACGTCGCACTGCTGCACGACTGCTTCCGAGCCGATCGCGGCCGCTGTCTGCTCAAGCGGCTCAAGGCGACGGCCGAGCAACAGCACCGAGGCGCCCTCGGCCGCGGCGCGCTTGGCGATCGCGGCGCCGATGCCGCTTCCGGCGCCGCTGACCACGACCACCTGTCCGTCGAGTAGACCGGTTGTCATCTGTGCTCCCTCCTCGGGGTTGTCAGGGTGAGACATCGATCCAGACCGATTTCGTCTCGAGGTACTCGTCGAGCGATTCAAGCCCGCTCTCGCGACCGAGACCGCTCGACTTGTAGCCGCCGAACGGGACCGCGGGTGCGATCGCGCGGTAAGTGTTGACCCAGACCGTCCCGGCGCGTAGTGCCTTCGCGACGCGGTGTGCGCGGCCGAGGTCGGTCGTCCAGATGCCTGACGCGAGCCCGAACTCGGTCGAGTTCGCCTGTGTGACCGCGTCGGCCTCGTCGTCGAATGGAATCACCGTCAGCACCGGGCCGAAGATCTCTTCCTGCGCAACGCGCATAGCGTTGTTGACGCCGGTCAGGATCGTCGGCCTGAAGAACCACCCGCCGCTCAGCGACGGGTCGTCGGGCGCTGCGCCGCCGGCGGCGACAGTCGCGCCCTCCTGCCGGCCGAGTGCGACGTACTGCGAGATCTTCTCGAACTGCGGGCGGATCGCGACCGGCCCCATGTCGGTGTCGCCGGCGAGCGGGTCCCCGAGCCGCATAGCGTCGGCACGCTCTGCGAGTCGTGCGACGAACTCGTCGTGAATCGCGCGCTCGACGAACAGCCGCGAACCGGCGAGACAGCTCTGGCCGGTCGAGCCGAATATTGCCTTGATCGCGCCGGCCGTCGCACGCTCGATGTCGGCGTCGGCGAAGACGATGTTCGGCGACTTGCCGCCGAGTTCGAGCGCGATCCCGGCTCGGTGCTCGGCGGCCGCCTGCATGACCTTCGTGCCGACGGCGGTCGAGCCGGTGAACGAGACCTTGTCGACGCCGGGGTGGCGGACGAGCGGATCGCCGCAGTCCTCGCCGAAGCCGGTCACGACGTTGAAGACTCCCGGCGGGAACCCGGCCTCGCCGATCAGCGCGCCGAGCTCGAGTGTCGAGATCGAGGCGTGTTCGGAAGGCTTGACGACGAGCGTGCAGCCGGCCGCGAGCGCCGGTGCGAGCTTCCACATCAGCACCATCAGCGGCGAGTTCCACGGCGTGATCGCCGCGACAACACCGATCGCCTCACGGCGCGTGTAGACGAACGCGTGCTCGTCGTCGACCGGCAGCGTGCGGCCGAAGAGCTTGTCGGCGGCACCGGCGAAGAAGTCGAGCCACGGCGGCAGCAGCTTCAGGTGACGGCTCGTGTCCTTGAGCAGCTTGCCGTTGTCGATCGTCTCGATCCGAGCCAGTTCTTCGCTGTGGTCGTCGATCAGTCGCGCGAGTCGCCGCATCAGTGCACCGCGCTCGCTGCCGGGTCGCTGCGACCAGGCAGGGAATGCTGCTTGCGCCGCCGCGACCGCGGCATCGACGTCGACTGGTCCGGCGATCGGTAGCGTCGCCCACGGCTCGCCGCTGAACGGGTTGCTCGACTCGAAAGTGCGGCCGTCGGCGGCCTGCACCGTACGTCCCGCGATCAGCATTCCATAGCTCACTGTTGTGGGCTCTGTCATCACGATTCCACCTTCATGAGCCCTGACGGGAAGTAGCTGACAAGCTTGCGCGTGAGCGCCGAGATCGGGCGTCCGGCGTCGGTCTCGACGATCTGGTCGCGGACGGCGCGCCGGACGAGCGCGCCGCCGATGTAGCGCAGCGGCTCGGGCGGGAAGCGGTACTCGGGGGTGCCGATGTAACTGCTCGTCGACCATTCGTCGTCGATCTCGAGCGCGAGCGAAGCGAGCATGCGGCCGAAGATCCGTGACGGCCCGACGCCGTTGCCGGAAAAGCCCCCGCCGAACAGAATCCTTGAGTTCGGCAGCCGGTCGATGATTGGCAGGCCGTCAAATGTGCGGTCGACCGGGCCCGACCAGGAGTGCGTGACGCCGGCCTTCTCAGTCGCCGGGAACAGCAGTGCGAGCGCGGTCGCGATCTCTTTCGTCCGCGGCGGGTTGCTGAGGAAGCCGCGTCCGAGATGGCCGGCGAAGGCCATCGCGGCACCGCCACGTCCGATCACCACGCGGTGGTCGGCGGTCGGTCGTGCGAAGTCGGCGATCATGCTCGAGTTCGTGAGTGCTTCGCCGCCGGTCCAGCTCGACGTGAAGAAGTCGGGCAGCGGATTGGTCGCGATCACGTCGGCAGACACCGGCACGATCACGCGTCTCAACTCCGGCAGCTTCGCGAGCCAGGCGTTGGTCGCGAGGACCAGCTGCCGAGGACGCACGCTGCCGCCGGCGCAGCGCACCATTTGCGTGCGGCGGTCGATCTCGAGCACCGGCGTCTGCTCGTAGATGCGCGCGCCGCGACGCAGTGCGGCCGCCTTCACACCTGCGACGAGCTTGCCGGGATCGACAGTTGCGCAGTGCGGCTCGAGGACACCGCCGTAGACGTTCGTAGTGCCGAGACGCCCTCGTAGTTCGCCGCTCGACAGTTCATGGAACTGCGCCGCACCACCGAGTGACTCGACGGCGGCGAGCGTTGAGCGCCACGAGCCGACCTGCGCCGGAGCGGTTGCAGCCCAAACCCAGCCCGGCATCTGGAAGTCGCAGTCAATCTGCTCGTCGCGACAGAAGTGTTGGATCTCGTCGATCGCGTCGTCGGAGCTACGTGCGAGCCGAGCTGCCTCCTCGCTGTCGGTGCGGCCGACGAGCGACGCGGCCTTAGACCAGATCGACATCGCGAAACCGGCGTTGCGGCCCGATGCGCCGAAGCCGCAGGTGCTTGCCTCGAGCACACAGACGTCGGTACCCGGCTTCAGTTCGAGGATCGCGAGCGCGGTCCAAAGGCCAAGGAAGCCGCCGCCGACAATGCAGATGTCAGCATCTGCGTCGCCACGCAGCGGTGGCTCCGACTGCGAATTCGGCGCACCCGCGGCGCGGTCGAGCCACAGCACACGGCCGTCGGGGGAGGCCCCGTTGATCCTTCTCTCAGCCATATCGCGGACCGTGGCGCAATGGGTGGCCGCGGTCTATTCGGAATCGGACATCGGCCAACCCGATGCGTCGTGATCCCGGAAACTCGGGGCATCGCTGCGCAGCTCGACGAGGTGCGAGGTTTCGTTGAAAGCGCGCAGGATCGTTCGACCGGTGGCGGTCACGACCAGCTGCGTGACAGAGGCGTTGTCTGAGTGCACGAATGCGAACGGGCGGCTGCCGGTCGCCTGGCGGCAGATCTCGCCGATCACACCGCCATGCGCGAACACGGCGGCTCGCTTCGAGGGGCCGGTCTCGGTGACCACGATCTCCATCGCGCCCGCGACGCGCGCCGCGAACTCATCGGCGGGCTCGGCATTCGGAATGATGTCCCAGCGTTCCTCGGCAAACGCACGCTCGACCACCGGATCCTTGCGCGCAGCCCTGATCCGGTACTCGCCGCCTTCGAAGTCGCCGAGGAAGACCTCCGAGAGTTCGGGCACGACGCGCGCTTCAATTCCGATCCGTTCGAGCAGCGGGCGCGCGGTTTGATGGGTTCGCACGAGCGACGAGACGAATACGGCGTCGAGTGCCTCTTTGGCGAGGTGGTTGGCGATCGCTGCTGCTTGCAGCACGCCGGCCGGGGCAAGATCGGGGTTGCCGCGCCCGTCGAGCAGCGGGAACGGGATGTTCTCGTCCGCGGCGGCTGACGATCCGTGGCGCACGATGAACAGTTCGGTCGAGCCGGGGGGCGGCGTGAACGGATTCTGGTCGAAGCGGTTGGGATTGCTCATCTCACAGCCAAGCGTCCTGCTCTTCAGCAACCCGGGTCTATGCTTTTCCCGACAATGGCAGCTGCCGCCCTTTCCGCTCCATGCAAGACGACCGCCTGGTGAAGCGCCTCGTCGCCAGGTGGCTGTCAGACGAGCGCGACGCGCTCGCGACCGAGTTGACCGACACGCTCCTGCAAAGCGATCAGATCTGGTCCCAACGTGGTGCGCAGGCCACTCACGTCATCGAGGACATGCGGCTGACGATAGATGCCATCGCCGATGCATTCAGCAGCGGCGGGTTCCCGGAGACTGCCGCCCGCGGTCTCTCTCGGCTCGCGGCGTGGGCGGCCGAGGAGTCGATCCCCTGGGAGACGGTTGCAGCTGGTGTCGCGCGTTGCAATCACCTGCTGCTCGACACGGCACTTGGCCGCCTCGCCGAGGAGCAATGGCCTGATCCGGCCGCAGCAGCAGCAGCGATGCGCGCAGTCGTCGTTCAGCTCTCAGCGTTCTCCAGTGAGAACGATACGGTGATCGCAGAACGCTACCGACGGGCGAGTTCGCAGCTCGTCGTGCCGAGTGGCGGCCACCGGCAGCGCGAGCTGATCGACGATCTGGTGGCCGGCCGCTCGGTCAAGTCCGAGGAGCTGCCGTTCGAGCTGCGCAGCGACCACCTCGCAGTGATCGCCTGGGGGGTTCGGCGCGACGTGACCGTGACGCGGCTGGCAGACAGGCTCGGCTGCGAGCTGACAATCGACCTCCGGCGCGACCAGGACTGGGTGTGGCTGCACGGATCGCCCGAGCTCGCTGACCATCACAAGCAGGTGATTCGTGACCTCGCGGTCCCCAATGGGTGCTTCCTGGCATTCGGTGGTTGCGGCAGCGGCAAGGAAGGTTTCGCCATCTCACATCGTCAGGCCGTTCAGGCCGCACGCGTCGCCGCGGTCAGCGGCGCACCGGTGACGCTCTTCGCCGACGTTGCACTCGAGGCGTTCGCGCTGGCTGACGAGCCGCTTGCGCGTCGCTTCGTTGAGCGGCAGCTCGGTGAGCTTGCCGATGGCAGGCCACGGACCGCCGTGCTACGGGAAACACTCGGTGCCTATTTCGCGGCGGGTAACCGTGCAACCGCAGCAGCGATCGCGCTCGACGTCCACGAGCGGACCGTCTCATACCGGATCAGGGCGGCTGAGGAGCGGCTCGGTCGCTACGTGCACGAGTGCCAGGACGACGTCTCGCTTGCGCTGAGGCTCGGGCGGTTGCTGCAGTGAAGGTCGCGCGGCTCGAAGAGCTCGGCGCTCACCTCGCCCAAGAGCGCGAGAGGTGGGCACACGCGTACGTCGAGCAGATGATGATCGAGGTACCGGAGTATTTCGCCGGCAACGATCAGGCGATGGTGCAGCTCGCGATCGAAAGCACCTCGGACTGGCTCTACGGGATGTCGTCGGGCTTCGCGCACGGCTGCCGGCTGTCGGTGACGCCACCGTCAGCGGCACTCAAGGAGGCACTGATGACGGCGCAGATCGGCATCCCCTGGCGCGCAGTCGAAAAGACGATCTGGGTCGGCTACCGCGAGATCGTCGACAGGCTCTTCACTCACATCCGCCAGCTGGCGCTGCCACATGCCGAGGAGTTCGCGCTGATGCGAGCGGCGCACCGATACATCACCACCTACTGCAGCGAGCTTTCGGCGGAGCTCGCGCATATCTACGAGATGGAACGTGACCGCGTCGTGCGGCGCGGCGAGCACCGGCGGATCGAGGTCATCAAAGCGCTGCTCAACGGCGGCGAGGTCTCCGGCGAGACGCTCGGTTACCCGCTCGAGTACGAGCACTGGGCGATCGTCGCGACCGGTCCACAGCGCGAAGAGGTTGTCGGTGATCTTGGGCGTAAGCTCGGCTGTGCGGTGCTGATGACGCCCGGCAGCGACGGCACGATGTGGGCATGGCTGGGCGGACGCACAGCAATTGACGCTTCGTTGCTCGACGGCTGGAAGCCGTCGCCCGGTCATCAGATCGCATTCGGCACGATCGACAGTGGCCGCCAGGGATTCGTCCACTCACACTCTGAGGCGGTCGAGTCGCATCGCGTAGCGAGGCTCAGCGGTGAGGCGATCACGCACTACGACAGCGTTGCGATCGAGTCGCTGGCGCTGCGCGACGAACGTGTGGCTCGAGCCTTCGTCTTGGATGAGCTCGGCGCGCTCGCTGACGAGAGCGACCGTGCGGCTCAACTGCGCGCAACATTGCGCGCTTATTTCACGGTCGGCAACAACGGCAGCGCTGCCGCAGCGCTGCTCGGGGTGCACGAGCGAACCGTCTCGTACCGGCTCAGCAGAATCGAGGAGGCGCTCCCGGACGGCGTTGCGCGGCGCCGCGGAGAGCTGATTGTCGCGCTTCGTCTGCACGAGCTGTTGTTCGTAGGTTCCTGAGCGATCGCTGCGTGGTTCCGAGTCCGATCGGCGTCGTCTTGTCGTGAAGACGCACAAAACGCTCGGGTCGGGCGAACTTACGATGAGCCGGTGCCGGCGCTCGCAGGCGCGGACGAAGCTCAGGAGAGGGATTGGTCATTTCTGCCACCAGCCGCATGCGGCTCACGGGTGTTTCCAAGGCGTTCGGGCTTACACAGGCTCTCGACGATGTCGACCTCGCCGTTGAGCCGGGGATCATCCATGCGCTGCTTGGGAGCAACGGCTGTGGCAAGTCGACGCTGATCAAGATCCTGGCAGGTGTCTACGCGGCCGACTCCGGCATCTTGGTGATCGGTGATCGCACCTTCGACCTGACCGACGCAGACCCCGATGGCCGTCGCGATGCGGGAATCCGGGTCGTCCATCAGCAGCCGGCGATCTTCCCGGCGCTGACGGTCTCTGAGAACCTCGCGATCGGCAGCGAGCACGGGGGACTCTCGTTCGCACGTGTCAAGCGGCGCGAGATGAACGCCGAGGCGCGCGAGATCCTTGCGCGCTTCGGAATCGAAGCCGAGCCCGACACGCCGGCTGCCGGGCTCGGCCCGGCGATGCAGATGATGGTCGTGATCGCTCGCGTGTTGCAGTCCGACGAGTCGAGTGACCGCGTGCTGATCCTCGATGAGCCGACCGCATCGCTGTCGCCGGCCGAGACGAAGGTTCTGTTCGACGCCATCGGTCGCTATGCGGCGGATGGCGAAACGATCGTGCTCGTCTCGCACCGGCTCGACGAGGTGATGGAGATCGCCTCGGTTGCGAGCGTGCTGCGCGACGGGCGCAACGTCGGCAGCCTGACACGCGGTCAGATGAGCGAGGAGCGGCTCGGTGAGCTGATCGTCGGACGCTCTGTCGACGCCTACTTCCCGACGCGTGACACGACCCCCGGTGCGGTCCCGGCCCTCGAACTGCGCGGCCTTTGCGGCGGTCCGGTCGGCGGCGTTGATCTGACCGTCCGCAGCGGTGAGATAGTCGGACTGGCGGGATTCGAGGAGTCCGGCTGCGTCGAGGTGCTCGATCTGCTCTACGGGCGCGAAGAAGTCGAGGCCGGCGAGGTGTTGCTGGCCGGCAAGCCGGTCATCGTCTCCTCGACCCATGATGCGGTCCGTGCCGGTTTCGCCTATGTGCCAGCCGACCGCCCGAAGCACGGCCTGTTCCCCGACATGTCGCTGCAGGCAAATCTCTCGCAGGCAACGCTCGGCCGCTATCGCCGCCGTGGAATCGGACTGGACCGCCGAGCCGAGGCCGCCGACGCACTCACCGACATCGAGCGCTACAACATCCGTACCCCAGGTCGCATGACGCCGATCTCCGAGCTGTCAGGTGGCAATCAGCAGAAGTCGATCATCGCTCGTTGGCTACGGGCCGATCCGAAGGTACTGCTGCTCAGCGATCCGACCCAGGGTGTTGACATCGGTGCGCGACGAGAGCTCTGGGCCGCGATCGACGCTGCCGTCGATCGCGGCACCGCGGTGCTGATGACGTCGTCCGACCATGAGGAGCTGGCACATGTCGCCGACCGGGTGATTGTGATCCACGACGGTCGCGTCGCGGCCGAGCTCAACGGCGACGGACTGACTGCCGAAGGCATCGCGACCGCGATGAACCGCGCGACCACGGCGACGACCACATGACCAACGCTTCAGGGACACGGAAAATGACGACCAACGACGGCGAACAGCGCAGCGATCATCCGCACCGCTCAGCCACGAGCTCACGCGCGATCGAACTCGCGGAGGCGTTCGCGCTTCCGGCACTGCTGATCGCGGTGATTCTGTTCTTCGTTCTGCTTCCGTCGTCAAGCACTGCGTTCGCGAGCACCGCAAACCTGCGGATCATCCTCGCCGACCAGGCGGTGCTGCTCGTCATCTGTCTCGCGATCCTGTTCCCGATGGTCACCAACACCTGGGACTTCAGCCCCGGCGCGAGCGCTGGGTTGTGCGCAATCGTCGCCGCATCGGTCGTCCACAGTTCCGGCTCGATCCTCGTCGCGATGCTCGCCGCGCTGCTTACCGGTATCGCGATCGGGATGGCGAACGGATTCCTCGTCACGCGGATGCGCGTCAACTCGGTGATCGCGACGCTCGGCATGACAATCGTGATCGCAGGTTTCGTCCAATGGAAGACGAACGGCAACGCGTTGCTGGCGGGCATTCCACGGAGCGTCACGAGCTTCGGCTCGGACAAGTTCCTCGGCACCCCGGTGTTGATGTGGGTCGCGCTCGGGGTCTCGGGGATCTCTTTCTACGTCCTGCGTCGGACGATCTTCGGTCGTGATCTGCACGCGATTGGATCGAACCTCCAGGCCGCACGGCTGGTCGGGCTGCGGATCGAGCGATTCATCTTCTCCGCATATGTGATCGGTGGCATCCTTGCGGCCTGCGCCGGGATGATGATCCTCGCGCGCACCGGCTCGGGTAACCCGGAGGTTGGGCCCGGCTATCTGCTGCCGGCCTACGCTGCTGTCTTCCTCGGCGCCACGACGATCACGCCTGGCCGCTGGAACGTCTGGGGAGTTGTGGTTGCTGTTCTCTTCCTCGGAGTGCTCAACAGCGGGCTGACGCTCGCTGGGGCCAGCTCCTACGTCAACAGCTTTGCCAACGGCCTCGCCCTGTTCGTGGGCGTAGGTGTGGCGAACGTCCTCGCGTACCGGCGTGGCCGGTCGCCGGAGATGTCGTGAGCTGGCTCTTCTGTTTGCCAATTCGAAAGGATCTGATGTCTCGTACTCGACTCACGGTGATCGCGCTGCTGACCGCAACCGGCATAGCCGTTGGCGGCTGTGGCGGGGATGACAGCAGTGGCTCCTCGAGTAACAACTCGAGCTCCGACGGCGCCCCGGCGTTCGCTGTTGAAGGTGCCAAGAAGGCGCTGTCGGCGGAGGGCACCTTCATCGAGGCGCCGACCAAGCCGGTCACACCTCCCAAGAACAAGAAGCTGATGCTGATCTCCTGCGGTCAGTCGATCTCGGCCTGCCAGTTCGATACTGCCGCCGCGGCCGAGGCGGCCAAGGAACTCGGCTGGAAGTCCACGCTCTACGACACCAAGGGCGACCCGACGAACGCTGCTGCCGGTATCCGCCAAGCGATCGCCGGCAAGTACGACGGCATCTTCTACTACTACATGGATTGCGACTACGCGCGCTCGGCACTGGAAGAGGCGAAGGAGGCCGATATTCCGGTGATCGCGGCCGAGGCCTTTGACTGCAACCAGATCGAAAAGGGAGCACCGTCACTGTTCACATACACAGTTCACTACGCGGCCGGTGACTACATCGCCCATGCTCGTGCATGGGGGCAGGCGATCGCCGATCATGCGATCTGGAAGCAGGGTGGCAAGGCGAAGGCGCTGGCATTCCTCGACGACACCTCGCGCGGCAGCCGTCCGATCCTCGACGGATTCAAGGACCAGTTCGCCAAGTGCAATACCTGTGAGCTCCATGTCGTGAAGTTCCCGTTCTCGGCGTTCGGCACGAAACTGCAGGGCATCGCGGCGCAGAACCTCCTCAAGTACCCGGACGTCAACACGACTCTGACGACATACGAGGCGATTTCGCTCGAGGTTGCACCGGCCGTGCGTGAGTCCGGGCGCGACATCCTCCAGTTCGTCGGCGAGGGCGGCGAACCGGGTCTCGACCTGATCCGTCAGGGCATCAATGGCTATGGCAACGGCTACCCACTCGACTGGGAGGGCTGGGCCGTCGTCGATGCGTTCGCTCGTCTCTTCAACGGTGAGGAGCCTGAAGCGAGTGGTATCGGCGTGCAGACGTTCGATAAGGACAATCACATGCCCGAGTCCGGGCGCTACGTACCTCCGATCGACTTCAAGAGCATGTACCGCAAGCTCTGGGGGCTCGAGAGCTAGGCAGGTTGCGAGCGGCCCGCCCTGTGAAGGGCGGGCCGCCCCGCCGGCTTCGACCGATCACGACGATGAATGATGTAGAGCTGAGATTCGACGCTGAGATCGACGACGAGACCAAGCTGCTCGTTTCCGAGTTGCTCGGCAAGTGGCTGCCTGCCGAAGCGCTCGTCGAGCTGAGTGTCTCGATTCTCGCTGGCGGTGCGATCAACCGCAGCTTCCTGGTTGAGGGACCGGAGGTCAAGAACGTTCTGCGCCTGGCACCTAGCGCTGACGACAGCGACAGCGTCGGCATAGACATGGTGAACTCCGGTGTCGTCGCACGAATTACTGGTGCTGCCGGTGTCGGCCCCTCGGTTGTCGGCGTCGAGACACCAGCCGGGCATTCATTGATCGAGTTCGTTCCCGGCGTCCTCAACAACGACACGCTGCGTGAAGGCATGCGTCTGCACGACGTCGGCGTCTGCGTGCGCAGGCTGCACTCGCTCTCGACTGACGGTGTACGAGAGCTCTCGACTTTCGTCGAGATCGCTGACTGGCTCGCGCGCGCCGCCGCCCAGAGCGGTGATGTCGCCGAGCAGTTCGAGCAACTGCGACCTCAGCTGGAACAGGTAGAAGAGGTGATCGAGGGAATCGAGGGGCGCTGCCTCAGCCACCGCGACCTCAACCCCCAGAATTGCATCCATCAGGATGACCGAACGGTGTTGATCGACTGGGATTTCTCCGGTGTCGACAGTCCCTACCTCGACCTTGCGATGTTGACGACGTATGCGGCGCTCGAGACACACGAGGCCGAGATCTTCTGGGCGGCGGCGATCGGCGATGTCACTGATGAGGACGTCGCGCGGATCAAGCTGATGAGCTTTGCACACGCGATTCGCGACTGGTCATGGGCACGGATGGCGCGTGCTTCGTTGGTCGGCAAGACCGCGACCCGTGACGAGTTGCTCCCGGTCGGCGCTGAGGTGGCCGATGACTTCTACATCGCGTTCGGCGACATCAACTGGGACGTCGCTGAGCGGTTCGCCTCCGACCCGCACTTCTCCAAGTGGCTAGAGGTCGCGGCCGGTGACCTGCCGGCCCCAGGGTTTCGCTGATGCTCGTCTTCACGGGCAACATCGACTCGGGTAAGGCGGTCCGGCTGACCGCCGAGCAGGCGGAGTTCGACTCGACCGACGGCGAGCTTGTCATGACCTTCCAAGAACTGCGCGATACGACCGGTCCCGACGGCAGCGTTTGGGCTGGGATCGTCACGATCGAGCCGGTGACGATCAAGTACACGTTCAAGGGTCACGAGACGATCCATATCCTCGACGGTGAGGTCAGCATTACCGTTGACGATCGGCCCGCCGTCGAGCTACGTGCCGGGGACATCGCCTCGTTCACGAAGGGCTCGCGTTCGGTCTGGGTCGTCAGGAAGCGACTCCGTGAGTTCTTCGTACTGTCGGGGACGTGAGTGCGGTGGTGGCGCTCAAAGATGGTCCACGAAGGCTGCTTGACGGACGGAACTTCGCGCACATCGCGACACTGCGCGAGGACGGGTCTCCGCACAGCGTTCCGACATGGATCGCCCGGGCCGGCGACCAGATCGTGTTCGTCAAGGAGGCTGGTTCGGTCGGGTTGATCAACGTCCGCCGTGACCCGCGAATCGCGATATCGATTATTGATCGCGACAATCCCTACTGCTACTGCACGGTTCGTGGGGTGATCTGCGAAGAGCGAACTGGCGACGAGGCGATCGAACAACTGCACGAGCTCGCCATCAGGTACACCGGACGTTGTTATCCCGCCAAGGATCTCGCCGACAGCGTTGCGCTCGTGGTCGATCCGCAGCAGGTCGTCTACGTCGAGATCGACGGCTTCGGCTGATCGCGACCGACCTCAGCTTGTTCGTGTGTTTGGTGATTGGGGCTGCCGACACCGACGATCGATGCCGAGTGATGGCTCTGTGTGGCGGTATGCCGGATCTGTACGCACCGACCGCTGCA
>CAZYMM010000012.1:0-27338 GCA_964648515.1 uncultured Conexibacter sp. | reverse complement strand
CAGCGCCCAGATCCACCAGAGCACCAACGAGGGCGGCACGCTCGGCGGCGCCGGCTTCCCGCTCTGGACGCCGAACACGATCCTCGTGCTCGGCTCCGACGCCCGGCCGAAGGGAAAGGGAGAACCGGGCTCCGGCGGCCCCAGCCGCTCGGACTCGATCATGCTGCTGCGGACCGGCGGCGGTGCGAACTCCAAGCTCTCGATCCCGCGCGACATGCTGGTACCGATTCCCGGCCACGGCCTCGACAAGGTCAACGCCGCCTACGCCTACGGCGGCGTGCCGCTGTCGGTCCGCACGCTCGAGGGCTGGCTCGGCATCAAGATCAACCACGTCGTCGAGATCGACTTCCAGAACTTCCCCCGGCTGATCGACGCGATGGGCGGCGTCAGCTACACGGGCGGCTGCGTCGTCTCGAAGATCAACGGCGGCTTTCGCAACGGCGGCTACACGCTGCGGCTGAAGGCGGGAACGACGCACATCGACGGCAAGCAGGCGCTGGCGCTGGCCCGCACACGCAAGAATCTCTGCAACCCGCGTGAGGACGATCTGGCCCGCGCACGACGCCAGCAGAAGCTCGTGTCGGCGATGAAGTCGCAGCTCTTCACCCCGACCGCGTTCATCCGCCTGCCCTGGATCGCCTGGCAGGCACCGCAGGCCGTGCGCAGCGATCTCGGCGGGCCGGGGATGGCCGGGCTCGTCGGCGGAATGCTGATCGGCGGCGGCGCCACGACCCACGTGCTGATGCCGACCGGCACGGCGGTCAGCCCCGGCGGCGGGGCGGCACTGACCGTCGACGACGCGCACAAACGCAGCGCCGTCGAGCGCTTCCTGAAAGGCTGAGCCGATGATCTCCCTCCGGACGCTGGCTCTGATCACATCGACTTCGCTCGCTGCGGCGATGCCGGCCGGTGCGAGCGCCGCGTCAGGCAGTGAGACGCAGAGCGCGGGCACGGTGTCGGCGACACTCAGCTACGAGACCTCAACCGATTCGATCACCAGCACGCTGACGATCACGCGCGACGGCCAGGTCGCGTTCAGCGGCCCGATCGGCGAGCGGCAGTGCGGCAGCGACGGCGGCCGCTTCTGCGGGCCGGTCGGAGCGATCGGCGATGCAGCCGGCAAGTCGCTGACGGTCGCCGGCCTCGACGGCAGCGGTGAGCCGCAGGTCGTCGTCAAGCTGTACTCGGGCGGCGCCCACTGCTGCACCTACTCGACGATCGCACGCTGGACCGGCAGCTCCTACGTCCTCAGCAGCCGCAACTGGGGTGATCCCGGCTTCCGGATCGCCGACCTCGGCGGTGACGGGCGGCTCGAGTTCCTCAGCGCCGATGACCGGTTCGCCTACGCGTTCGCGTCCTACGCCGCCTCCGGGCTGCCGCTGGAGATCCTGCGCTATGACGCCGGACGCTTCAGCGACGTCACCGGCCAGTTCCCGGCCCGGGTTCGCAAGGACGCGGCGATGTGGTGGCGCGACTACCGCAGCATCCGCGGCCGGGCTGATGCGCGCGGACTGATCGCCGCCTGGGCCGCCGACCGCTACCGGCTCGGCGGCCGTCGATCGGCGCTGCGGACGCTGCGGCGCGCAGCGGCCGGCGGGGATCTCGGCGGCCGCCGTTCGGCGCGCAGGTTCGTAGGCACGCTCGACCGCCGGCTGCGAGCCTGGGGCTACGCGCGCTGAGCGCCGGTCAGTCCTTGCTCTTCTGAGCCTTGGACTTGTCGGCCTTGGGCTTGTCGGCGGCCTTGTCCGGCGACTTGCCGGAGTCTGACTTGGCGGCCTTGTCGGCCTGCTTGGCCTCGTAGCTGTCGGCACCCTTCTCGGCCGAATCCTTGAGCTCACGGTTGCGGCGGCGGGTGCCGTAATCGGTGTTGTGGAAGCCCTTGCCCTTGAAATGGATCGCCGGCGCGTGCAGGACGCGCTGTACCGGAACCCCGGTCTCGGGGTCCTCGGTCAGCGCGTCGTCGCTGAAAGACTGCATGACCTCGAAGGTCGTCCCGTCGGGACGGCGGTACTCATAGATCGGCATTGGCACTCTCAGTATAGGAGTGCCAGCTGTCGGGACTCAGTTCGAGCGCGGCCGGACCGCCACAGCGGTGCCGTATGCCGCGACCTCGCTCATCATGTTGGCGATCTCGTTGCAGTCGAAGCGCATCGCCAGAACCGCGTTCGCGCCGCGCGCAGCGGCGGCCTCGCGCAACCGGTCGACGGCGTGGTCACGCGACTCGGACAGCAGCTTGGTGTAGCCCTTGGCCTCGCCGCCGACGATCGTGCGGAAGCTCGCACCCATGTTCGAGAAGGCGTTGCGGGCGCGGACGACGAGGCCGAAGACCTCGCCATAGACGGCGACCACCTCGTATCCGGGGAGGTCGTTCATCGTCGAGACGAGGATCTGGCTGTGATCGGCGGCTGCCGGTTGTGAATCGCTCATGGTGGCGACCCTACGCCCCGGCGCGGCCGGGATCGACGAGTCACGAGAGTCGAATGACTTCTATGCTATAGTTCACAGTAGTCGTGTGAGCGCAGCCGCAGATCTGATCCGTTCCAGCCGCCTGGAGTGCGGGCTGACGCAGGCCGAGCTCGCAACTCGGATGGGAACCAGCCAGGCGGTGGTCGCGAGGCTTGAGCGCCACGGCTCGAACCCCACCGTCGCAACGCTCGACCGCGCACTGCGCGCAGCCGGCCGCACGCTGAGTATCGTGGCGGAGGCGACGCCCGTCCTGCCCGACGTCGACAAGCAGCAGATCCGCGCCCACCTGCAGATGACCCCGGCCGAGCGGGTGCGCAGGCACCAGGTCGCGTATGAGAACCATGCACTCGCCATGCGCAACCGGAGACGTCTGCCGTGACCCAGTGGGCCGACTTCGAACCGCTGGCGATCATGCGGGCGTTGGCCGCACGTGGCGTCGACTACGTCGTCGTGGGCAGCTATGCAGCTGTGACTCACGGATCGCCGCGCCTGACACAGGACCTCGACATCTCGTACGACAACAGCGACGCAAACCTGACGGCACTCAGCATGACCCTCCACGATCTCAAGGCGCGCCTCGCATCGATCGAAGAAAGCCTCCCCTTCGACCCGCACCCGGACACGCTGCGCCGCATGGAGATCCTGACACTCGACACAACCAGCGGCCGGCTCGACCTACTCGCCGCCCCGGCAGGTGCACCACCGTACGCCCGGCTCCGCAAGAGCGCCGCCCGCTACGACCTCGGCGGCGTGGTCGTGCTGATCGCCTCGATCCCCGACCTCCTGTCGATGAAGCGCGCCGCCGGCCGCCCCAAGGATCTCGCCGACATCGCCGAGCTCGAGGCGATCGAGCGCCTCTCACGCTGACGGACCGCCGGGCTACGATCAGCCCGTGGCCACCCAGAACCCGAACCTCGATGCGGTGACGATGGACAAGATCGTGGCGCTGTGCAAACGGCGCGGGCTGATCTTCGCCGCCTCGGAGATCTACGGCGGCATCGCCAACACCTACGACTACGGCCACTACGGCGTGCTGCTCAAGCGCAACGTCGTCGATGCCTGGTGGGACGCGATGCTCGGCATCCGCGAGGATGTCGTCGCGCTCGACTCGGCGATCATCCAGCACCCCCGCACCTGGGAGGCCTCCGGTCACCTCGACGGCTTCACCGACCCGCTGATCGACTGCAAGAGCTGCAAGCGACGCTTCCGCGCCGATCACCTCGACGAGGCCCGTGCCGATCCGGACTCGCGCCCGGAGATCCGCTGCGGACAGAAGCCGTCGAAGCTGCCCGGCGAGGACGACTGCTGCCAGCTGACCGAGCCGCGCGAGTTCAACCTGATGTTCCAGACCCAGATCGGACCGCTCAGCGGCAGCGGCCAGACCGTCTACCTGCGCCCCGAGACCGCCCAGGGGATCTTCCTCGACTTCAAGACCGTGTTCGGCTTCGCGCGCAAGCGGCCGCCGTTCGGCATCGCGCAGGTCGGCAAGTCGTTTCGCAACGAGATCACGCCCGGCAACTTCATCTTCCGCACGCTCGAGTTCGAGCAGATGGAGATGGAGTTCTTCGTGCCGCCCGAGGAGGCCGCGCACTGGTACGAGTACTGGCGCGTCAACCGCCTGCAGTGGTACCTGGACCTCGGCATCCGCAGCTCGCACCTGCGGCTGCGCGACCACGACGCCGACGAGCTCAGCCACTACTCGTCGGGCACCGCCGACGTCGAGTACCTGTTTCCGATCGGCTGGTCGGAGCTGGAGGGCGTCGCCAACCGCGGCGACTTCGACCTCAAAGCGCACGCACGGGTCTCGGGCGAGAAGCTCGAGGTCGTCGAGCCGGACGGCCGTCGCTACGTGCCGCATGTGATCGAGCCGGCCGCCGGCGTCGGCCGCGCCGTGCTGGCCTTCCTCTGCGATGCCTACGACGAGGAGACCCTCGATGGCGGCGACGTGCGGACCGTGCTGCGCCTGCATCCGCGATTGGCTCCGGTCAAGGTCGCGGTGCTGCCGCTCGTACGCAAGGACGGCCAGCCCGAGCTGGCGCGCGAGGTCCAGGCGATGCTGCGGCCGCTGATGCAGACCGAGTACGACGAGGGTGGCTCGGTCGGCAAGCGCTACCGCCGCCAGGACGAGATCGGCACCCCGTGGTGCGTGACGATCGACCACCAGTCGCTCGAGGACCGCACGGTGACCGTCCGTGACCGCGACACGCTGACCCAGGAGCGCGTCGCGATCGACGAGCTGCCGGGCGTGCTGGCCGTGCTGCTCGGCGCGGAGTGGCAGAGCCCGAAGCCGTAGACGCAGGCAGCGCGGCCCTCTCTGATATCTTTTTCGATATGGGCGCGATGACTGCCGCCGACCTCCTCGCGACGGCTCGCCGGCACGCCGGCATCAGCCAGGCGATGCTGGCGAGCCGCGCCGGCAGCACGCAGGCCCACATCAGCCGGATCGAGCGCGGACTGACCTCGCCGACCACTGCCACGCTGGGCGGACTGCTCAACGCGTGCGACGCGGAGCTCGAGCTCGGATGGGCGCCCCGAAGGGGTGTCGCCGACGACGACGAGCTGCGCCGATTCCGGGCGCTCACCCCGGCCGAGCGCCTGACCGACGCGTTCTCGGCTTCGGTCTTTGCAAGCCGGCTGCGCGGCCAGGACGCGAGATGACGCTCGACCCCGCCGGCCTGATCGCCGAGCTCAACCGCGCCGGGGTCGACTACGTCGTGGTCGGTGGCTTCGCCGCGATCGCCCACGGCGTCCCGCGAACGACGTTCGATCTCGACATCGTCGCCGATCGCAGCGCGGAGAACCTGACCCGGCTGGCCAACGCCATGGATGTACTCCGCGCACCGGCGACGGTGACCGACCAGGCCAACTTCCTCGAACTCGATCCACGTGACCCGTTCGACCTGGCGCGTTCGCGCGTGCTGAGGATCCCGACACGCTTCGGACCGCTCGACCTGATCGCAGACCCACCGGGATCGACGAGCTTCACCGGCCTCCGCGATGGTGCGTCCGTGATCGAGCTGGACGAGCTCACGATCCCGGTCGTCTCGCGTGAGACGCTGATCGCGCTCAAGCGCGCCAGCGGACGCCCGAAGGATCTCGGTGACGTCGCCGACCTCGAGCGCGAGCTCTGACGGGGAGCGATCGCCAACGACAACGGGGCGCCTCGCGGCGCCCCGTCGCAACTCAGATGTGGTCCGGCCGGCGCCTACTCGTCGGCGGCGGACTCGTCGCCGCCCTCGGCCGGCGCGGCAGCGGCGACCGGCGCAGCAGCAGCGCTTGCGGCAGCCGACGCGCCATTGCTCGAACCGACCGCCGAGGCCGGCGTGTACTGGAACTCCTCCTCGGCGCCGAACAGCGCATCGAGCAGCTTGTTGCGCAGGCTCTCACTGAGCGCGATCGCGGCGATGCCGCCGACGATCCCGACCATCAGCAGCTTGCCGAAGCCGCCACGGCGGGGCTTCTGCGCCTGCGGCGCGCTCTTGATCGCCTCGCCCGCGTCGCGGACCGCGACAGCCAGGCTCTGCAGCTCGTTGTAGAGGTTGTCGGCGGTCAGCTTGCTCGCCGCCGACCGGTTCGACTTCAGATGCTCGGCGATCGCCTTGCCCGCCGCGACCGCGGAGCGCACGTCGTCGTGGAGCTGGGTGTCGTTGAGCGCACGCTGCAGGTAGGGATTGGAGCGCACCGACGAGACCGCGTCGCCGGCGGAGTCGGTCGCCTGTGCGACCTTTGAGGTGATGGCCATGGGCTTCTGGTCCTTACTCGATGGTCAGTGGTTCGCGTGGACGTTCCGAGCATACCCCGAACGGGTTGCCGGACACCACGGCACTACAGCTCGAATCGATCTCCTTCGCGCGCCAGCGCGACCTTGGCGCCGAACGCGGCCTCGGCCTCGCTGCGTACCCATCCCTCGTCGAGCTCGTCCGGGACATGAGTCAGGACCAGCCGCCTGACACCGGCACGGCGGCCGTGGTCACCGGCCTCCGACGGGGTCAGGTGGCCGCGCGGCCCGCCCCGCTCTGGCCGCGGCAGCGTCGCCTCGATGAACAAGAGGTCGGCGGCGTGCGCGAACTCGACCAGCGCCTCGTTCGGTGCGCAGTCGGCGCCGAACACGAACCGCTTGCGCGACTTCTTGACCCGCACCTCGATCGCACAGGTGCGGACGAAGTGCGGCACCTCGCGGAAACGCAGCGTCAGCGCTCCGACCGTGACCGTGTCGGTCGGCTCGTACTCCTCGATCGCAAAGGCACGATCGACGAGGTCATCACTGCCCCAGGCGCCGGTGATCTGATGGAAGGCGCGGGCGGCCCCGACCGGCGCGATCAGACGCGGCCGGACCGGGCTCTCGGTGCCCGGATGACCGGCCACCGACACCGGCTGCTGGCGCACCGTGTAGCGCAGCGCGTAGGAGTACGGGATGAGGTCGAGCATGTGATCGGCATGCAGGTGGCTGAGCACGACGGCGTCGACATCGAGGTAGTCGCGGTGCTCGCGCAGCTTGCCGAAGGCGCCGTTGCCACAGTCGATCACGAGCGCGATCTCGCCGTGTTCGACCAGATAGCCGGAGCACGCGCCACCGGCGTTGAGCCATGCCGGAGAGGATCCGAGGACCGTGATACGCAACGCGCACACGCTACGCCCGCACCGGATGGTGGTGTGTGACGGCGCTCCATGTGCGGCCGGCTGCACCGCCGCTGCGAGTTCGCTTCGTCGCTGCGCCGCTCAGAACTGGGTGATCACGGTCCGCACACCTTCATGGCGGTCCATCGCGGCGAAGGCGTCGTTGATCTGATCGAGCGCGATCCGGCCGGTCACGAACGCCTCGAGGTCGAGCCGGCCCTCGAGGTAGAGATCGACGAGCTCGGGTACACGGTCGCGGCCCTTGGCGCCACCGAACGAGGCGCCGGCGATCCGCCGGCCGGTGATCAGCCAGCGCGGGATCACGTCCAGCGTCTCGCCCCGTCCGGCGACGCCCGCGATCGTGCACAGCCCCCAGCCCATCCGCGCGCTCTCGACCGCCTGAGCCATCACCTTGACGTTGCCGGTGGCCTCGAACGTGTAGTCGGCGCCGAAGCCGCCGGTCATCTCGATGATCTGTGCCGGCGCGTCAGGGCCGCCGAGCAGGGTGTCCGTGGCCCCGTGATGGCGGGCCTGCGCGAGCCGACCCTCGTCGAGGTCGACGCAGATGATCCGCTCGGCACCCGCAAGCCGCGCCCCGGCGACGGCACCGAGCCCGACGAGCCCGGCGCCGAAGACGGCGACCGTAGCCCCGGGTTCGACCTTGGCGACGTAGAGCGCAGCGCCGACACCGGTCGTCGCTCCGCAGGCCAGCGCGGCGACCACGTCGAGCGGCGCCTCACGACTGACCTTGGCGAGCGCGATCTCCGGCATCACCGTCGCCTCGGCGAACGTGCTGGTACCCATGAAGTGCCGGATCCGTTCGCCGCCGCGGTGAAGCCGCGTCGTGTGGTCGGGCAGGTAGCCCTGGTTCTGCTCGTCGCGGATCGCCAGGCAGAGGTTGGTCTTCTCCGAACGGCAGTGCACGCACTCCCGGCACTGCGGTGAGAACAGCGTCACGACGTGGTCGCCGGGCTCAACCGAACGCACATCGGCACCGACGGCCTCGACCACACCGGCCCCCTCATGGCCGAGCACGGTCGGCGCGTAGCCGGATGGATCGGCGCCGGATGCCGTGTACATGTCGGTATGGCAGACACCGCAGGCGCCGAGCCGCACGAGCACCTCACCCGGCCCAGGGCCGTCGAGATCGACCTCCTGGACGACGAGCGGCTTTGCGAACTCCTCCAGAACAGCGGCACGGATCTTCATCCTGCCGACCCTAACGCGGCGCCCGGCCCTGCTGCCGAGCGGTCAGCGCTGGTGGAGCTCAGCCTGCTCCTCGGCGCTCGGGAACGCCCAGGCCGACGTCTCCAGCGCGGGCCGGCGAAACTGGAAGCGCAGCTGCCGTGGCGGGCTGAGACCGTCGGGACCGGCCGGGCGGTAGGTCGGGCAGGGCTCGTCGGCGTCCAGCGCACAGAGCCCGTTGACGCCGAAGAAGCAGGTCGCGCAGCTCGGTGCGGCAACGGTCTTGCGGCGGGTCGAACGGGGTGCGGCGGCGGTTGCGGAAGGCGTCACGGCCGCCGATCAAACACGGCTGCAAGCGAGCCTGCAACGGAGCGTTCACGCAAATCGCAACGATTGCGAAACGGCCATGCCGCAAATGCCGGAGATTCGTCAAGACCGGCGCGCAGGAGCCGCCGACCGGACCGCGACGCGGCGCGCGGGGCGGCCTGCCAGCATCCGGCCGATGCGCATCCTCGTCACCGGCGCGAGCGGATTCGCCGGCTCGCGTCTCGCCCCGCGGCTGCAGGAGGCCGGCTACGACGTGCGCGCGTTCGGCCGCAGCCGTGCCCGGATCAGCGCGGCCGGCGTCCGCTGCGCCGAGGTCGTGACCGGCGACGCGGTCGCCGGCGATGGCCTGGCGGAAGCACTCACCGGCATCGAGGTCGCCTATTACCTGATCCATTCGATGGAGGCGGCCGGTGCACCGTTCGCGACGCGTGAGCTCGCCTCAGCCGAGAACTTCGCCGCCGCCGCCCGCGCCGAGGGCGTGCGCCGCGTCGTCTACCTCTCGGTCGTCACACCATCGGGAGCCGTGCACTCCCCGCACGTCGACAGCCGCCACGCCGTCGAAACGCTGCTGGCCGGCGCGGCGCCCGAGGTCGTCACGCTGCGGGCGTCGATCGCGATCGACGCCCGCAGCCGCTCGTTCCGGTTCCTCGTCCGGCTCGTCGAACGGTTGCCGATACTCGCGCTGCCGTCCTGGCGCCACCACCGCACCTCTCCGATCGACGGGCGCGACGTCGTCGCCTTTCTCGAGGCCGCAGGCACCCATGCCGACGTCCACGGCAGCGAGAGCCACGACATCGCCGGTCCCGAGATCGTCAGCTACGAGCAGCTGATCAGCCGGATCCGCGACCTGCTGCTGGTCGCGCGTCCACGCCTTGGGCTGCCGTTCTCGTTGACGCCGGTCGCGAGCGTGGCGGCAGCGGCGATCGCCGGCGAGGACCCGGGTCTAATCCGGCCGTTGATGGACGGCCTTATCGGTGACCTGCTGCCCGAGCAGCGTGGCGCCGACCGCCATTTCGGTGTGCGGCTACACACGCTCGACGCGGCGATCGAGCACGCGCTCGGAGAGTGGGAGCGCGACGAGCCGCTGGCGGCGCGTTAGGGTGCGCCGGTGTCCGAGGTTCGCGCGTCCATCACCATCAACGCACCGATCGACGACGTCTGGCACTTGATCATGGATGCCTCGCGGCTGCACGAGTGGGTGACCATCCACCGGCGGCTCGTCGAGTCCGATAAGACATCGATGACACAGGTGATGTCGCTGCGAGGCGCTCACTTCACCGTGCACTGGGAGCTGACAGCATCCGATCCACCGCGGCACGCCTCGTGGCGGGGGCGCGGTCCTGCTCACTCGACGGCCGAGATCGATTACACATTGACCTCTGTCGGGGATGCCACCCGATTTGACTATCGCAACATGTTCAAGGCGCCGGGTGGGCTGCTGGGCGCAGTCGCATCACGAGCGCTGGTCGGTGGGATCCCCGAGCGCGAGGCTCACGCCTCACTGGCGCGCCTGAAGTCGCTGCTTGAACAGTAACGACTCTTACCATCACAGTGGAGCCGGGTGATAGGTTGATTACCGATGACAGACTTCCTCACAGATAAACGCAACGAGATCAAGGCACGACTCGACGAGCTGAGGCCGCTGGTCGAAGAGGCGGGTCGGCTCGAGGCGGCACTGGCCGCACTCGACGGCGCGGCCAACAGTCCGGCTGCCACAGCGACACGCAAACGCCGGTCAACCACCGCCGCCGCGGGCAGCAAAGCTCGCCGCGGCCGGCCCCGCGGCAGCGGCAAACGCGCCCAGGAGGCGCTCGCACTGATCAACAAGCGCCCCGGCATCTCGATCAGTGAGATGGCCGAGACGATGGGAATCCACCAGAACTACCTCTATCGCGTCGTCCCCGGCCTGCAGGCCGATGGCAAGGTTCGCAAGGACGGTCGCGGCTGGTACCCCGCCGGCTGACCGGCGGACCGCACGACCGTCAGAGCAGTGACAGCGCGGCGGTCGCCGTGCTGTCACCGCTTTGACCATGAGTCGGTAGGCTGCTCAGATGCCCGCTCTTCTTGTGCTGCTGATCGCCATCGTCGTCATCGCGGTCCTCGGCCTGTCCGTATTCAGTCTCGGGTTCACGATCCTCTGGTGGGCGCTGATCGGACTCGTGATCGGCGGGCTCGGGCGACTCGTGGCCCCCGGCGGGCAGAGCATCGGTCTCGGCACGACGATCCTCAGCGGCGTCGCAGCATCACTGCTGGGCGGCGTGATCGCCCGTGCGCTCGACGTCGGCGGCTTCATCCAGTTCCTGATCGCGGTCATCCTCGCTGCGCTCGCGGTTCTGTACGTGCTGCCGTTGGTGCGCCGCGCCGCGAACTGAGCATCTCACGACCTGCCTCGCCGTGATATCAGGAGCGGCCGGTGCGAGCTGGCTCTGCGGGGCGCCTCGCGGCGCCCCGCCTGCGCGATCAGATCAGGCCGAGTTCTCTGACCGCGTCACGCTCGCCACGCAGTTCGCCGACGGTGATGTCGAGCTTCTGCTGCGCGAAAGCGCCGATCTCGAGACCCTCGACGATCTCGTAGTCGCCGCCCGAGCAGCGGACCGGGAACGACGAGATCAGCCCCTCGTCCACGCCGTACTGACCTCCCGACGGCACCGCCATCGAGAGCAGACCGTCGGTGCCGAGCACCCAGTCGTGCATGTGGTCGATCGCGGCATTGGCGGCCGAGGCGGCCGACGATGCGCCACGGGCCTCGATGATCGCCGCGCCACGCTTGCCGACGTTCGGCAGGTACTCGTCCTCGTACCAGGCCATGTCGTCGACGGCATCGACGGCGCGCTGGTCGCCGACCTTGGCGTTGAACAGGTCGGGGAACATCGACGGTGAGTGGTTGCCCCAGACGACGAGATCGTGGATCTGCGTGATCGGGATCCGCAGCCGGGTCGCGAGCTGCGCGTAGGCGCGGTTCTGGTCAAGGCGCGTCATCGCGGTGAAGCGCGAGGCCGGTACGTCCGGTGCGCTCTGCTGCGCGATCAGCGCGTTCGTGTTCGCCGGGTTGCCGACCACGAGGATGCGCACATCGTCGGCGGCGTGGTCGTTGATCGCCCTGCCCTGCGGGCCGAAGATCGCGCCGTTGGCGGCGAGCAGGTCGGAGCGCTCCATCCCCGGACCGCGCGGGCGGGCGCCGACGAGCAGGCCGATGTTGGCGCCGTCGAAGGCCTCGTTCGGATCGCTTGTGATCTCGATCGAGTCGAGCAGCGGGAAGGCGCAGTCGACGAGCTCCATCGCGGTGCCCTCGGCGGCCTTCAGCGCCGGCTCGATCTCCAGCAGGCGCAGCTGCACACTCTGATCGGGCCCGAGCAGCTGGCCGGAGGCGATCCGGAAGAGGATGGCGTAACCGATCTGGCCGGCCGCCCCGGTGACTGTGACCTTCTTGACATCGCTCATGCCCTCAACCTAGCGCCGGGCAGTTGGTGACGGGCGGGACGGTCGCGGCAGCGTTGACACGGATCAGGGGCGCTTGACACCACCAATCCGTGCAGACGCCGGCTACCCGCCGTGCCGGCGCGGGCCACGGGGAGCCCGCGGAGAAGGCTGACCGTGACCGAAGTCGGGGGCGAACTATCATCGCCCGTCGATGTCACACAAGATCATCTGGACCCTCACCGACGAGGCGCCGGCCCTCGCGACCTACTCGCTGCTGCCGATCGTGCAGGCGTTCACCAAGGACACCGGGATCGAGATCGAGACCTCGGACATCTCGCTCGCAGCGCGGATCCTCGCCCAGTTCGGCCAGGCGCCCGACACGCTCGCGCAGCTCGGCGAGCTCGCCAAGACGCCCGAGGCCAACATCATCAAGCTGCCGAACATCTCGGCGTCGGTGCCGCAGCTGGGTGCCGCGATCGCCGAACTGCGCGAGCAGGGCCACGACCTGCCCGACTACGGCAGCGACCCGGCCGCCGACGCCAAGTACGCGGCGGCGCTCGGCTCGGCCGTCAACCCGGTGCTGCGCGAGGGCAACTCCGACCGCCGCGCGCCGGCCGCGGTCAAGAACTACGCCCGCAAGCACCCACACCGGCTCGGACCGTGGGCGGCCGACAACCGCGCTCGCGTCGCGACGATGGATGGCGGCGACTTCTACGGCAACGAACGCTCGGTCCTGATCGACTCAGACGACACGTTGACGATCACGCTGACTCCGACCGGCGGCGAGCCGGTCGTGCTCAAGGACGGTGTCGAGGTGCTGGCCGGTGAGATCGTCGACGCCACCTTCATGAGCGTCGCCGCGCTGCGCAACTACTACGCAGCACAGATCCAGGCCGCCAAGGACGAGGGCCTGCTGCTCTCGCTGCACCTCAAGGCAACGATGATGAAGGTCTCCGACCCGGTGCTGTTCGGGCACGCGGTGTCGGTCTTCTGCGGCGCCGAGCTGTTCGAGGCGACCGGCGCCGACCCGAACCTCGGCCTCGGCGCGCTCGAGTTGACGCCGGAGATCGAGGCCGAGCTGGCGGCGATCTACGCGCGGCGCCCCGCGCTCGCGATGGTCGATTCCGACAAGGGGATCACCAACCTGCACGCGCCGAACGACATCATCATCGACGCCTCGATGCCGGTCGTGATCCGCGACTCGGGCCAGATGTGGAACGCCGCCGGTGAGCGCCAGCAGACGCTGGCGATGATCCCCGACCGCTCCTACGGCCCGTTGTACGAGGCTGTGATCGAGGACCACAAGCAGAACGGTGCGCTCGACCCGGCGACGATCGGCAGCGTGCCGAACGTCGGCCTGATGGCGCAGAAGGCCGAGGAGTACGGCTCGCACCCGACGACCTTCATCCTGCCGTCGGCGGGCACCGTCACGGTGACGGACCGTGACGGCCGGACGCTGCTCGAGCACGAGGTCGCAGAGGGGGACATCTGGCGGATGTCGCGCGTGCGCGACATCCCGGTCCGCGACTGGGTCAAGCTCGCCGTCGCCCGCGCACGTGCGACCGGCGCCCCCGCGGTCTTCTTCCTGGACTCCGAGCGTGCCCACGACCGGCAGGTAATCGCCAAGGTCGAGCGCTACCTGAACGACCACGACACCGACGGGCTCGACATCCGGATCGCCGCGCCTGTGCAGGCTGTCCGCATCTGCCTGGAGCGGATGCGCCGCGGCGAGGACACGATCTCGGTCACCGGCAACGTGCTGCGCGACTACCTGACCGACCTCTTCCCGATCCTCGAGCTCGGCACCAGCGCGAAGATGCTTTCGATCGTGCCGCTGCTTGCAGGCGGCGGCCTGTTCGAGACCGGCGCCGGCGGCTCGGCGCCCAAGCACGTCCAGCAGTTCGTGTCCGAGGACTACCTGCGCTGGGACTCGCTCGGCGAGTTCTGCGCGCTCGGCGCCTCGCTCGAGCACCTGGCCACTACGTTCGCCAACGCCAAGGCCCAGGTGCTCGCCGACGCGCTCGACCGCGCGATCGCGACCTTCCTCGACGAGGATCGCTCACCGGCGCGCAAACTCGGTGGCATCGACAACCGCGGCAGCCACTTCTACCTCGCGCTCTACTGGGCGCGCGAGCTGGCAGCGCAGGCGGCGGATGCAGAGCTCGCCGCCCGCTTCACGCCGGTCGCCGCGGCGCTATCGGAGAACGAGGCGCAGATCGGCGAGGAGCTGATCGGGGCCCAGGGCAGGCCCGTCGATCTCGGCGGCTACTTCCAGCCGGACCCGGCCAAGGCGGCCGCCGCGATGCGGCCGAGCACGACGCTCAACGCGATCATCGACGGCGCGTAGCCGCCGGCGTCACCCGGCATGCGCGTGGGCGAGCTGCCCCAGTTCGGCCAGCTCGCGCTCGATCGCCTCGGCGAGCACATCCAGATCGGGTAGACCGATGCGGTCGGCGGTGAGGCCGAAGACGACCTGCCCGTCGTAGCTGGCGACCGCAATCCCGACGGTATGACCGGAGAACAGCGGCACGAACGGCAGTGCTCGCACGAGCGGGGCGCCGAACGCGGCGAGCTGTTGCTGCGGACCGGGAACGTTGGTGATCGTCAGGTTGAACATCCTGCTGCCGCCGAACATCGCGCGGCCTAGCAGGCCACCCGCCAGCGGCGGCGCGAGGTTCGTGAGGTCGACGAGCGCCTTGCCGCCCGTGCGCTGCGACCCGGACTTGAGCTCAAGAGCCCGGTCGCGGACGTACTCGAAGCGCGCGAGCGGTTCGTCGAGCTCGACCGGCAGCTCGACGAACAGCGATGTCAGCTCGTTGCCGAGCCGGCCCTCTCTACTCCGGCTGCGGATGTTGACCGGCACCTGCGCCCGCAGCCCCGCCGGCGGCTCCTCGCCACGACGCAGCAGCAGCTCGCGCAGGCCGCCGGCGCAGGCCGCGAGCACGACGTCGTTGACGGTGCCGCCGAGTGCGTTCTTGATCGTCTTGAGCTCGCTGAGAGGGACGTCGACGGTCGCGTAGTCGCGGGTACCGCTGATCTGCCCGTTGAGGCTCGTCTGCGGAGCGCCGACGAGCTGCTCGCTGGCGATCAGCTCGGCGGCCGCCCGCGCCTTGCCGAACGTCTCGCGGGGATGCAGCGCGAGGCCGGCGATCGCCCGAGCGCCGTCGATCACGACCGACGGTGTCAGCCAGAAACGCCCGCCCCCTTCAGCGGGCGGCTCGCCGACGTCTGCGCTCGTAGGCGGCGCGGGCATGTCGTCGAGCAGCACGCGGCCGATGTCGATCGAGCCGACGCCGTCGACGAGACAGTGATGGGTCTTGACCGCAAGCGCCCAGCGCCCGTCAGTCAACCCTTCGAGCAGCACGACCTCCCAGAGCGGCAGCCGCCGATCGAGCCGGTGCGACCAGAAGTCGGCGAGCCAGCGTTCAAGCTGCTCGTCGTCGCCGGGTGCAGGCAGCACCTGATGATGCAGGTGCCCTGCGAGGTCGAAGCTCTCAACAGGCTCCCAGGTCAACCAGCTGAGCGGGCTGGTCTCGGTCGAGGAGAGCCGCTGCGAGAAGCGCGGCAGTGCCGGGATCCGCTCGCGGCCGCGGCGTTCGAGATCCTCGAGCGAAGGCGCGCCGCCGCCGGGCAGCGGGTCGAAGACCAACGCGATCCCGATGTGCATGTGGGCACCTGCGTCGGACTGCTCGAGCTCGAGGAACATCGTGTCGAGAACGCTGAGCTGATCGGTCATCGAAAGGCCTCCTGACCCCGAGCCTACGGCGGACGGCGCTGCCTTGCCAGCGCTCCGTGAGCGGACGCACGGAGCTGACTCAAGAACGCTCGCGATCAGCGTCGCTACGGTCGATCGATGATCGCAGCGAGCTTCTCCGAGACCGGCCCGTCGAGCGTGATCGGCGTCGGTGAGGTGCAGACGCCGGAGCCGGGCCCGGGCGAGGTCCGCGTCCGCGTCGCGGTCTCCGGCGTCAACCCGACCGACTGGAAGGCGCGCAGCGGCGCCACCGACCGCGCGATCGCGCCGTTCCGGATCCCGGGCCAGGACGGGGCCGGCACGATCGATGCGGTCGGTGAAGGTGTCGACGCCGCCCGGATCGGCGAGCGGGTCTGGGTCTACTTCGCGTCTCAGGGCCGGCGCTGGGGCACCGCCGCCCAGTTCACGATCGTCGCGGCCGAACGGGCCGTGCCGCTGCCGGACGCGGCAAGCTTCGAGCTCGGCGCCTGCCTCGGAATCCCGGCGATGACGGCCTACCTGTGTCTGGTCACCGACGGCCCGGTCGAGGGCCGGACGGTGCTCGTGGCAGGCGGCGCCGGAGCGGTCGGGCACTACGCGATCGAGCTGGCGCGCTGGATGGGGGCGCGGGTCATCGCGACCGTGTCGAACGACGAGAAGGCGGCGATGGCCGAGGCGGCCGGCGCAGATGCTGTCGTCCGCTACCGCGAACCGGATGCGATTGGGCAGCTCGCGGCGGCAGCCCCTGACGGCGTCGACCGCGTGATCGAGCTCGCGCTCGCCGCCAACCTCGAGCTCGACCTCTCGGCGCTGAACCCGCACGCGTCGATCGTCACCTACGCCGACGACAGCGGCGCACCGCCGCAGATCCCGGTCCGGCCGCTGATGCTGGCGAACATCGTGCTGCGCTACTTCCTGATCTACACGATGCCCGCCGATGCCGTCCGGGCCGCCGCCCGAGCGGTCAACGCCGCGGTGGCCGCAGGCGCCCTGACCGCACTGCCGCTGCAGCGCTTCGCACTCGAACAGACGGCAGCCGCCCACGATGCCGTGCAGGCGGGCGCTGTGGGCAAGGTCGTGATCGACGTTCGGTGAGCGCCCGGGACGCGGCTTCTACAGAGCTGCCCCGACCAGGAACACCGCCCCGGCGGCCAACAGGTTCGGCCAGTGGCGGGCGCCGCCGTGGGCCTCGCCGCCGCCGGAGTCGAGCGGCACGAACCGCTCGATCCGCAGGCCGAGCTCGACGCAGAGCACACGGAAGTCCTTGATCGTGCAGAAGTGGATGTTCGGCGTCTCGTGCCAGGCGTAGGGCAGCACGTCTGAGACCGGCATCCGGCCGTGCAGCGCCAGGTAACGGCGGACCGGCAGGTGGCCGAAGTTGGGGAACGAGATCACCGCCCTGCGTCCTGCGCGCAGCATCTCGCCGAGCACGAACGCGGGCCGGTGCGTGGCCTGCAGCGTCTGCGAGAGCACGACGACGTCGAATGCGCCGTCACCCCAGTCCGCCAGCCCGTCGTCGATGTCGCCGCGCATCACCGGCACGCCGCGGGCGATGCAGGCGTGGAAGCCGTCGCCGTCGATCTCGACGCCGTAGCCGTCACAGCCACGCTGCTCGATCAGGTGCTCGAGCAGCGCGCCGTCGCCGCAGCCGAGATCGAGCACCCGTGCTCCGCGCGGCACGAGCGATGCGACCACCTCGAGGTCAGGCCTCATCGCGAGCCTCCAGAGCGACGCGATCCATGAACGCCGCGATCGTGTCGTGGTAGTCGTCGATCACGAGCAGGAACGAGTCGTGCCCCCAGGGCGACTCGATCTCCTGGAAGGTCACCGGCACCCGGTGCGCCGCGAGCGTGCGCACGATCTGTTTGGAGTGCTCGGTATCAAAGCGCCAGTCGGTGTCGAACGACAGCACGAGGAACCGCGTGCGGACCTCGGCCAGCCGTGCCGCCAGCTCGGCCTCGTCACCGCCGAACGGGTCGAAGTAGTCCATGACCCGCGTCAGATACAGGTAGGAGAGCGCATCGAACCGCTCGAGGAACGATGTGCCCTGGTGCCGCAGGTAGCTCTCGACCTCGAAGTCGGCGTCGAACGGGCCGCGCGGCTCGTCGCCGGGCTGGATCCGGCGGCCGAACTTCTCGCGCATCGACTGTTCGGAGAGGTACGTGATGTGCGCGATCGCGCGCGCCAGGAAGAGGCCGTTGTCGGGCCGCTCACCGAGGACGGCGTAGTCGCCGCCGTGGAAGTGCGGATCGCGCAGAATCGCCTCACGGGCGACCGCGCTGAAGGCGATGTTCTGGGGCGACAGGCGGCTGGTCGAGCAGACGAGGATGCCGGCGCCGACCTCATCCGGATGGTCGAGCGCCCACTGCAGCACCTGCATCCCGCCGACCGAACCGCCGATCGCCGCCGCCAGCCGCTCGATGCCAAGATCGGCGAGCAGCGCGCGGTGCACGGCGACCAGGTCGGCGACCGTGAAGGCGGGGAAGCGCAGCCCGTAGGGGCGGCCGGTCTGTGGGTCCACCGAACCCGGCCCTGTCGTCCCCTGGCAGCCACCGAGCAGGTTCGCGCAGATCACGTGGAAGCGATCGGTGTCGACCGGGCGGCCGGGGCCGATCAGGTTGTCCCACCAGCCCCGCCGCTTGGGGTCGCCATGATGGCCGGCAGCGTGCGCGTCACCGGTCAGCGCATGACAGATGAAGACCGCGTTCGAGCGATCGGCGTTGAGCTCGCCGTAGGTCTCGAACGCGACCTCGACCGGAGCCAGCAGGCCTCCGGACTCCAGCTCGAGCGGGTGCTCGGCGTCGGACAGCAGGGCCTGCCGCGTCTGGACGCGACCGACCGAGCGCCCCCGTGGCTCTGCACGCGCCTGCCCGCCCATACGGGCCGCGACTCTACCCGCCGGCCTTGGCGAGCGCCTGATCGATGTCGGCGAGGATGTCGTCGATGTGCTCGATGCCGATCGACAGCCGTACCATGTCCTCGGTCACGCCGGCGGACTCGAGCTCCTCGGGGCTGAGCTGCGAGTGCGTGGTCGTCGCCGAGTGGATCGCGAGCGACTTCGCATCGCCGATGTTGGCGAGATGGCTGAACAGCTCGAGCGACTCGATGAACCTGCGGCCGGCCTCCAGCCCGCCCTTGATGCCGAACGTGATCAGCGCACCGAAGCCGCCGGTCAGCGTCCGCTTGGCGACCTCGTGGTAGGGGTCGCTGGGCAGCCCCGAGTAGTTGACCCAGCTGACCGCGTCGTGGGCGGCGAGGTGCTCGGCGACCTTCTGCGCGTTCTCGTTGTGGCGCTCCATCCGCAGCGCCAGCGTCTCAACCCCCTGGAGGATCAGGAACGCGTTGAACGGCGACAGCGCGGCGCCGGTGTTGCGCAGCAGCACGGTGCGGACGCGGCCGACATAGGCGGCCGGGCCGAGCGCGTCGGTCCAGACGGCTCCGTGGTAGCTGGGGTCCGGACCGGTCAGCAGCGGGTACTTCTCCTTGTGGTCGGTCCAGGGGAAGTTGCCCGAGTCGACGATCGCGCCGCCGATCGAGGTGCCGTGGCCGCCGATGAACTTCGTCAGCGAGTGGACGGCGATGTCGGCGCCGAGCTCGAAGATCCGGCAGCCGAGCGGGGTCGGCACGGTGTTGTCGACGGCGAGCGGCACGCCGATCGCGTGAGCGGCGTCGGCCCAGGCCTTGATGTCGACGACGTTCATCCGCGGGTTGCCGATCGTCTCGGCGAAGACGAGCTTGGTCTTCTCGTCGGAGAGTCGCGCCACCGACCCCGGGTCGTCGGGATCGGCGAAGCGGACCTCGATGCCGAACTGGGGCAGCGTGTGCGCAAACAGGTTGTATGTGCCGCCGTAGATCGTCGATGTCGAGACGATGTTGTCGCCCGCCTGCGCGACGTTCATGACCGCATAGGTGATCGCCGCGGACCCGGACGCCGTCACGAGCGCCGCGACCCCGCCCTCGAGCGCGGCCAGCCGCTGCTCGAGCACGTCCCAGGTCGGGTTCATGATCCGCGTGTAGATGTTGCCGGGGACCCGCAGTGCGAACAGGTCCGCGGCGTGCGCGGTGTCGTCGAACGTGTAGGACGTCGTCTGGTAGATCGGGACGGCGCGCGAGCTGGTCTCGGAGTCCGGGTGCTGGCCGGCGTGCAGTGCAAGGGTCTCGGGGCGGGGCTGATCGGTCACGGAGCATGTTGTAGCGCGATCGCGCACGATCCGTCGCCCGGTCCGAGAAATCCGGCGGGTTTAACGGTTAAGAACTGTTGACCGGCGTGCCCGTCACCGCGGCGGCTGCGGCAGCCCCATCGCGACCGACCGCGGCGCCGGGCCGAGCGGGCGGCCACCGTAGATGACGCGACCGAGGTCGTCAGCGTAGGTCTGCCATGGAATCGTCGCCTGCTGCTGGACGGCCGGACGGCTGTAGTCGCAGACCCCGTCCGGGAAAACCCTGACGAGCCGCGCCCACTGCGCGGCGGTGAAGGCGACTGTGTAGTCGGATCTGCTCAGGGGCTTGAGCGCGCACTTGTTCGCGTCGGTCGTGATCGCGTCCCCGGCGACCGTCCGTGGCGTGCCGTAGATCGGGACGATCTCGGCCGCGCACTGCCCCCAGGAGACGAGGCCGCCCTGACCGTCGAGACACTGGTCACGGACGTCGGCGGGCCGGTCGGCACGGACCTTCTCGGTCAGCGGGAGCGCGCGGCCGTCGGCGGCGATCGCGTCGAGCCAGCGCTCCATCGCCGTGAACGCGCGCTTGTTGCACTTGAGGTCGGCGATCATCGGGACCGGCCCGCCGAAGATCACCTGGTTGTCGTGGTTGCCGTTCGCTCGGTCGAGCCTGGCCCGCATCGCGTAGGCCCGGTAGCTGTCGTGAGCCAGCCCCGGATCGGGGCCGCGACAGTCGATGATCGGCGTGCGCCCCATGTTGTTGCCCTCGTTGATGCCGCCGCTGCGATAGGCGGCGGCGAGCGCGAACGGCTCGGCCGCAAGCCGTGTGGGCGACGGGTTGCCATCGACGTCGACCGAACCGACGTCGGCGTTGAGGTTCACGAACTGCTGCGCCGAGATCTGCCCGCGCCGCAGCGCATCGAGCCCGTACTGCACGCCGGTGTTGTCGACCGGCACGCTCGCGAAGCCGTGCCCGAGGCTCCGTTCGGCCGGCCCCCAGTCGGCGCTGCCGCGTGCCCCGAACGTGTTGATGTTGAAGTCGGCGATCGAGCAGCGCACCCCGGACGGGTTGCGCGGCGAATAGACCTGCTCCTGGAGCAGCGGCTTGCATTCGCGGTCGGCGACGATCGCGTTGAAGAAGCCGAGGTCGGAGATGATCGCGTTGAGCGGACTCGGGCTGCCGTAGACGATCGACATCTGATCGAGCGTGAACGCGTCAGGCCCGAACCAACGCTCGGGCTGCTCGAAATAGTGGCGCAGGATGTGATAGTCGAAGACCTGCGTCGCCGACGACCAGGCATCGGGGAACGAGCAGGTCGGCAGGATCCCGTCGTAGATCCCCGGATAGGCGTTGGCGATCCACTGGATCGCCAACGAGCCGCCTGAGCAGCCGCTGCCGATCGTGTACTTGACGGTGCCGTAGCGCTCGATCACGCGCTCCTTGGTCATCAGCAGCGACTCGGCCTGCGTCGGCAGGTTGCAGTTGTGGCCGCTGTTGTCGGCCGCCGTCGACATCACGACGTAGCCCTGACCGAGCGCGCGCTCGGCGATGTCGGCGCCGAGGAACGCGAGGCCGGAGGGGATCGGACTGTCGTGCGTGACGCTCGGCGCGCTGCCGGCACCGTATGTGATGTCGCAGCTCGCGCCGTGGGTGATGAGCAGTTTGTGCGCAAACGTCGGCGGCGGGTCGAGCGCCGGCCAGCTGCGATTCGGCCGCGTCAGCACCGCGATCTTGTACTGGTCGCGATCGACGTAGCCGGTCTCGATCCGGACGATGAACGGGACGACGGTGCCGCTCTCGGTCTTCACGGTGGCGACATCGTCCGGCGGATGCTTGGGGTCGTAGTCGAGCAGCCCGAACGCGGCGACGACCGGGTTCGACGACCGGTACATGTACGTGTACTCGGGCGGCTGGTTGCACTGTTTGTCGACCGCCGTCTCCTGGCAGACCCACGGCTGGATCTGCGGTCCGGCGAAGACGGGCCCGCCCTGCGGATGGTTGGTGATCATCAGCGCAGCGCCGGTCCGGTCGCGGAGCTTGACCTGGAGCAGGTTCGGCCCGTTGCGCAGCCCGGTGACGAGACCCTGGAGCACGCGCGGACTGGGGCGATCGAGATCGGCCGTGATGTCGCGGCGGCTGCGCAGCAGCACGCGCGGCGTCCAGTCCGCCGCCCGCGACGGCAGCACGATCCGCACCAGCGCGTCGCCGCCCGAGATCAGGTCGGCGCGGTTCGACAGCACCTGGATCACCGGCGCGTCGTCGGCTGCCGGTGCCGCCTGTGGCAGCGCCACGAGCAGCCCAAGTGTCGCGATCACCACGGCCCACCTGCGCGATCCCTGCATCACTCCCCCTTCTCCGTCCCCTGGAGGCGCGAACGCTAACAGGCGACGGCTGCCTGCGCACCCGGTTCCGGCCGGTCCGGCGATGTCCACTGAACGCGCCCGCAAGCGACCCCGCGTGCGCCACAATGGTGGCCGGCATGCGGCGACCGCACACACTCACGCTGGCGCACCTGTTCGGCATCCGCATCGGTGCCGCGCCGAGCTGGTTCCTGTTCCTCGGGCTGACCGTCGTCTTCCTCTACTCGACGTTCCAGAGCTGGCTGACCGGGGCCGGCAGCACGACGCTCTTCGCCGTCGCCGCAATCGCCGCGTTCGGCTTCTCGGCCTCGATCGCACTGCACGAGCTCGGCCACGCGCTGGTCGCACGCCGCCTCGGCATCGAGGTCCACGGCGTCGACCTCTGGGTCCTCGGTGGCTTCACCCACATGGGCCGCGACGTTCGCACGGCGGGCGAGGAGCTCAAGATCGCAACGGCCGGGCCGCTCGTCAACCTCGTCCTGACCGGCATCTTCCTGTTTGCGACCTCCTCGCTGCTGCCGGCGTCGATGTCGCTCGGTGACGCGCTCGCCGGCTCGCAAACCACGAGTCCGGCGCTTGTGATCTGCGCCTGGCTGACGCTCGTCAACGGCGGGCTGCTCGTCTTCAACCTGCTGCCCGCCTATCCGCTCGACGGCGGCCGGATCGCACAGGCGCTGGTCTGGGCGGCGACCGGAAGCCGCGGCCGCGGCACGCGGCTGTCGGGCCTGGCCGGCCGCGCGCTCGGTCAGCTGCTGCTCGTCGGCGGCCTGATCCTGCTCTGGCGCAGGGACACGCTGACAGGCGCCTCGCTGCTGGTGCTCGGCTGGTTCATCGCCCAGGCCGCGCGCGGCGCGCTGGTCTCAGGCACGTTCAGCGAGCGGATCGAGGGTGTCACCGCGGCAGACGTGATGGACGCCGACCCGCAGACGATCGATGCCGAGACGACCACGACCGCGGCGCTCGAGCGGTTCGCCGCCGTCGGCGGCGGCCCGGTCGCAATCCCGGTGCTCGGACCGGGACGGCGGTTCCTCGGGCTGCTCTCACGCGAGCGCCTCGAGCACACGCTCGCCGACGGCCGGCCGATGCTGACCGCCGCCGAGATGCTCGCCGGCGAGGAGCCGGACGGCGACGAGGTCGCATCAGACGCCTCGCTGGAGTCGCTGCTGCACGGCGACCGCCTGCACCGCTACGGGCTCGTCCCGGTCGTCGACGCCGACGGCACGTTCCGCGGCGTCGTCACGATCGACCACGTCCGTCGCGCGCTGCAGGTGTAGACACTCGCCGCCGGCTCACCCCGGCGCTACGTCCCAGGCCGGCAGCCAGCGGCCTTCGTGGACCTCCCAGATCCCGCCGTCGAACCGCTCGAAGCCGATCATCATCTCGCCCGCCTCGTAGTCGGCGTAGTCGACTACGCCCGATGAGGTCTCACCGGAACTGCCCAGCACCACGTAGCCGGCGGTTCCGGAGCGCACGAGGCGATAGCTGACGCCGTCGACCTCGACCTCGACCTCATCAGCGTCACGCTCGGGCAGCGGCGGAGTGGCCGGACGCCAGAACTTCCACCCCGGAGCAGGACGGTTGGCGTCGGTCAGCCAGCGCTCGCCGTCCGGATGCGCGATGCGGAACTCGATCCAGCCGAAGTCGCCGTCGCTGTAGCGGTACGCGCCGACGATCGTGCAGGGCCGCCCCTCGACGAAGACGCGTCCGCCGACGGACAGGCCGTAGTCGGGCTCGGATGTCACCGGCCACCACCTTGGCGGCGGACGCCGGCCAGACGCACCCCGCGATACCCCCTGTCAGCGACCCTCGCCCGATCCATTCCCGCAGTATTCACCACAACAAATCCAACCTTCTGAGTTGGGTATTGCGAGCCGACTCGCGCCGCGCGCCACCGATAGAGTCGGAGCCGCCAATGCCTCAACACGATGTACTGATCCTCGGCGCCGGTCTTGCGGGCCAGCGCGCCGCCACCGCCGCCGCCGACGCCGGCGCGACCGTCGCGATCATGAGCAAGGTCCACCCGGTGCGCTCGCACTCGGTCGCCGCCGCCGGCGGCATCAACGCGGCGATCAACCCCGCCGACGACTGGCGCTCACACGCCTACGACACCGTCAAGGGCTCGGACTTCATCGGCGACCAGGACGCGATCGAGGTGATGTGCGAGGAGGCGCCGGACGAGATCATGCATCTCGAGCACGTCGGCGTCACCTTCCACCGCAACGAGACCGGCCACCTCGACCTGCGCGCCTTCGGCGGCGCCTCGATGAAGCGCACCGCCTACGTCGCCGACATCACCGGCCAGGCGATCCTGCACGTGCTCTACGAGCAGATGATGAAGTACCACGCGCTCGTCGACCGCTACGAGGAGTGGTTCACGACCGACCTGCTGCAGGACGAGACCGGCGCCTGCATCGGCTGCGTCGCCCGCGACATCCGCAGCGGCCGGATCGAGACGTTCACGGCCAAGAACGTGATCCTCGCGACCGGCGGCGCCGGCCAGTGCTTCCGGCCGACCACCAACGGCCTGATCTGCACCGCCGACGGCATGGCGCTCGCGTACCGGATCGGCGCACCGCTGATGGACATGGAGATGATCCAGTACCACCCGACGACGCTGGTCGAGAACGGGTTCCTGATCACCGAGGGCGCACGCGGCGAGGGCGCCCACCTGATCAACGGGCTCGGTGAGCGCTTCATGGAGAAGTACGCGCCGAACAAGCTCGAGCTCGCCTCGCGCGACGTCGTCTCGCGCGCCGAGCAGACGGAGATCAACGAGGGCCGCGGCGCCGGGCCGAACAAGGAGGGCATCTGGCTCGACGTGACCGTCGTGCCCAAGCGCCGCACGCTCGAGGCGCTGCGCGAGATCGTCAACATCGGCAAGGACTTCGCCGGCGTCGACATCACGCGCGAGCCGATCCTGATCCGTCCCGGCCAGCACTACATCATGGGCGGGATCAAGACCGACATCCACGGCGCGACCGCGATCCCGGGCCTCTACGCAGCCGGCGAGTGCGCCTGTGTCTCGGTACACGGCGGCAACCGGCTCGGCGCCAACTCGCTGCTCGACACGCTGATCTTCGGCCGGCGTGCGGGCGAGCACGCGGCCGCCCGCGCCGCGGGCATCGCGATGCCGGCCGAGCCCGGTCAGTCGCGGATCGACGATGAGGAGCGCCGGATCGCAGACATCATCGCCCGCCCGAAGACCGGTAGGCGAGTCTCCGCGATCAAGAACGAACTCGGCGACGAGATGAACCGCAACGTCGCCGTCTACCGCGAGGAGAAGGGACTCGAGCACGCGCTCGAGGTCGTGCAGCGGCTCAAGGAGGAGGCGAAGTCGGCGTACATCGACGACCGCGGCACGGTCTTCAACCAGGATGTGCTCGGCGAGATCGAACTCGGCTTCATGCTCGACGCGTCGGAGTGCATCGTCACCGCCGCGATCGAGCGCAAGGAGTCGCGCGGTGCGCAGTTCCGCGTCGACTACCCGGCTCGCAACGACACCGACTGGATGAAGCACATCACGTTGACCAAGGACGGGGACCGGCCGAAGCTCGGGGAGGCGCCGGTCACGATCACCCAGTGGCAGCCCGAGGAGAGGAAGTACTAGGACGATGTCCGCCCAGCCCCAGCCCACCACCGGCACGGTCCCGGCGCACAAGGTGCCCGAGGAGTTCACGCTCCGCCTGCGCCGCTACGACCCCGAGTCGCTGGCCCCCGCGTACTGGGAGGAGCACAAGGTCTCGCTCGAGCCCCACCGCTCGGTGCTCGAGGGGATCCTCCAGGCCCGCAACGATCAGGACGGCTCGATCGGGATTCGCTGCTCGTGCCGTGGCGCGATCTGCGGCTCCTGCGCGGTGACGATCAACGGACGGGCCGGCCTCGCCTGCCACACGCACCTCGATGTCGCGCGCAAGTCCGCGAAGGATGGCGTGATCGTCGTCGAACCGCTCGGCAACATGCCGGTGATCAAGGATCTGATCGTCGACATGGACGCCGTGCACTGGAAGAAGATCCAGCGCGTCACGCCCTGGCTGATCGGCAAGCAGCCGGTACCCGAGCGCGAGTACGTCGTCGACCGGCTGTCGATGGTCGACGTGACACAGACGATGGCCTGCATCCAGTGCGGCGCCTGCGTCGGCGACTGTCTGACGCTTGAGGTCGACCCGCTGTTCGTCGGCCCGGCAGCGCTCGCCAAGGCCTACCGCTTCGTCGGCGACCCGCGCGACGCACGGCAGGCCGAGCGGCTCAAGGATCTCGCCGAGGATCCGCACGGCATCTACGACTGCACGCACTGCTTCCGCTGCATCGAGGCCTGCCCGAAGGGCGTCGCACCGATGAGCCAGATCATGCGCCTGCGTCGCCGCGCCGGCCAGGACCACCACATCGAGGACTCAAACAACGGCGAGCGGCACGAGGCCGCGTTCGTGACGCTGGTCAAGAAGTACGGGCTGCTCGCCGAGGCTGAGGTCGTGCCGCGCTCCTACGTCGGTGACAACGCGCTCGCGAAGTTCCATCCCAAGGCCGCTGCGCAGGTCGTCTCGTCGCTTCCGTTCCTGACCAAGGCGCTGCTGCGCGGCAAGGTCACGATCGGATCGGTGCTGCGACCGCACCGGCTCGCCCACGACGACCTGACCGAGGTGCGTGACATCTACGAGACGGTCGGCGCCCGCAAGGAACGGCTCGAGTTCAACATCTACATCTCGGGCACCGACAAGGACAACGCTGAAGAGCCGCAGGAACGAGTTATGGCCACCGGATCTGAGTCGGTAGACAACCCACCCACGAGTTCGGCGGAGCCGAACTCGCAAACAAATCCGGAGGATTTGTCATGAAGGTCGCGTACTGGCCGGGCTGCGTGAGCCGCGGCTTCACCCCCGAACTGCACGGCTCGATGGCCAAGGTCGCGCCGCTACTCGACATTGAGTTGGTCGAGCTCGACCGCGCCTGCTGCTCGGGCGCCGGCGTGATCGCCGAGCACAACCAGGAGCTCGCCGACACGCTCAACGCGCGCACCTTCGCGCTCGCCCAGCAGGTCGACGGCGCCGACGTGATGATGAACATCTGCTCGA
>CAZYMM010000011.1:0-28484 GCA_964648515.1 uncultured Conexibacter sp. | reverse complement strand
GAGCTGCTTGGCGGGCAGCGGGTCGGTACCGCTGACGATCTGGTGCGCGAGCGTTGCGATCTCGTCGTCAGCGACCGGGCCGACGTAGACGCCGTCGACCGACACCATCGGCGCGATGTCGCAGGCGCCGAGACACTCGAAGCCACGGACCTGGAGATCCTCTGCGCCCGCGGTCGCCTCCTGCAGCCGCGCCAGCAGCTCGCGGCCGCCGCGCAGCGAGCACGAGACGTTCGTGCAGACGTAGACGCGACGCGTGCCGCGCGGCGACGTGTCGAGCATGTCGTAGAAGCTGGCGACCGCGATCAGATAGGCAGGCGTCAGCCGCATCACGCAGGCCACCTGCGTGAGCGCCTCGGGCGAGACCCAGCCGTGCAGCCGCTGCGCCGCCGCCAGCGCCCCGATCGACGCCGAGCGCGGATCGGGGTAGCGCGACATCAGCTCCTCGATCTCGGCGCGCAACGCCTCGGGCACCTCGGTCAGCGCGGGATCGGGCACCTGCTCGGGCTCGCGCGGGAGCGCTGCGGCGTCCCGCCACGGCGGCACGCGCGAGCCGTGCTCGTAGCGCGGGATCGGCAGCGGCGTGCCGTCGATGATCCGGTGTCCGTTGGCGCCGCTCACCGGCCGGCCCTTCCTTCGGCCACTGCGAGCTGCTGCGCGACTCGCCTCACCGGTCGATCCCCCCAAGAATGGGGTCGAGCATCGCGAGCGTCGCGATGAAGTCGGCGATGTAGTGGCCACGCACCATCGGCGCCAGCGCCTGCAGATTGACGAACGACGGGTCGCGCATGTGGACGCGCGCCGGCTTCGATGAGCCGTCGGAGCGCACGAACACGCCGTACTCGCCACGCGGTCCCTCGACGGGGTAGTAGGTCTCGCCGGCCGGGACGCGCATGCCCTCGGTGACGAGCTTGAAGTGGTAGATCAGCGCCTCCATCGAGGTCGCCAGCTCGTGTCGCGGCGGCAGCGCCACATGCCTGTCCTCGGTGATCCAGGGGCCCTCGGGGAGCCCGTCGAGCGCCTGCTCGATGATCCGCAGCGACTGCTCCATCTCGGCGATCCGGACCGCGTAGCGGTCCCAGTTGTCGCCGGTCGTGCCGACCGGGATCGCGAACTCGAAATCCTCATAGGAGCAGTACGGCGTCGCCTTGCGCAGATCCCAGGGATCGCCGGCGGCGCGCAGCAGCGGCCCGGTCACGCCGAGCCCGTGGAGCGTGTCCAGATCGACGATGCCGATGCCCTTGAGCCGGCCGAGCGCGATCTCGTTCTGGTCGACCATCGCGCGGTAGATGTCGAACCGCCCCGGCATGTGCGCGATCAGCTCGCGCAGCTTGCGCTCGAAGCCGCGCGGGATGTCCTCGGCGACGCCGCCGATCTGGTAGTAGCGGGTGTGCATCCGCTGCCCGCTCGACTGCTCGAACAGATCGACGACCAGCTCGCGGTCCTGGAGCGCGTACCAGATCATCGTCACCGCACCGATGTCCAGGAACGACGTGCCCATCCAGAACAGGTGGCTGGAGATGCGTGCGAGCTCGTCGTGGATCACGCGCAGGTACTGCGCGCGCTTGGGCACCTCCACCCCGAGCAGGGTCTCGACCGCGCCGCAGTAGGCGTGCGAGTTGGCGTAGTAGGCGAGATAGTCCATCCGCTCGACCAGCGGGATCGCCTTCCAGTAGCTCTTGGACTCGCAGTTCTTCTCGATGCCGGTGTGCAGGTAGCCGATCACCGGCTTGATGTCGCGCACGATCTCAGCCTCGAGCGTCGCGACGAGCCGCAGCACGCCGTGGGTCGCGGGGTGGTGGGGACCGAAGTTGAGCGTCAGCAGCTCGGTCGTCGTGTCGCCGTCGCGCGCTCCCTGAGACCGTTCGGCGGTGATGCCGGGGGCAAGCTCGGTCATCGCGCCGTGTAGGCGGTGCCCTGGTCGGTGTTGTGCGTGAAGATGACCGGCTCGCCGCCGAGCGGGAAGTCGCGCCGCTGCGGATGGCCGACGTAGTCGTCGGGCATCAGGATCCGGCGCAGGTCCGGATGGCCGTCGAAGACCACGCCGAACATGTCATAGACCTCGCGCTCCTGGGCATCGGCGGTCGGCCAGCCGGGCGTGACCGACGGTACCTGCGGATCTTCGAGCGGCACGCGCAGACGGACCGTGATCCGCTCCAGCGCGGTGCGGTCGATCAGCTCGTACTGCACGCCGAGCCGCGGCTCCTGCGGGAAGTAGTCGACGCCGTGGACGCTCATCAGATGCCGGAAGCCGCGCTCACGCAGCCGCTCGAGCACAGCGACGACCCGCGAGGCGTGAATCTCGAGCCAGGCCTTGCCGTAAGCGACGCCGGCGTCGATCACGTCGTCACCCAGCTCCTGGGCCAGCCGCTCGGTGTCCGGGCCGTCAGGAACGGCGCGTCTCCTCGATCTCGCGCGCGAACCGCGCCTCGTCCTCCGGCAGCAACATCTCGACCGTGCCGTCGGCGCTGTAGCGCTCGCGCCAGCCGAGTGCCGGATCACCCTGGATCATCGAGCGCAGCTTGAGCACCCCATACATCACGGCCTCGGGCCGCGGCGGGCAGCCCGGGACGTGGACGTCGACCGGCATGAACGTGTCAGCCGGAACGATCGCGTAGTTGTTGAAGACGCCCATCGACGAGCAGCAGGCGCCCATCGAGATCGCGTACTTCGGCTCGACCATCTGGTCGTAGATGCGCCGGACGATCGGCGCCATCTTGGTCGAGACGCGCCCGGCGAGGATGATCATGTCGGCCTGGCGCGGTGAGGCGCGCATCGCCTCCATACCGAAGCGGGCGATGTCGAGCCGCGACCCGACCATCGAGATCAGCTCGATCGAGCAGCAGGCGAGCCCGAACGTGGCCGGGAACAGCGAGTTGCCGCGGGCCCAGGCGACCGCCTTGTCGAGCGTCGTCGTCAGCACGCGCTCTTCGACATAGCGCTCGAACTCCTCCTCGCTGCCGCCGCGCAGCATCTCGCGCGCGGTCCGCCGGCGGATCTCGAGCCGCTCCGGATCGACCTCGCGGCGCTCGATCCTCATCGCCACTCCAGCGCGCCGCGGCGCCAGACGTAGACGAGCGCGACCGCGAGCAGGCCGATGAAGACCAGCATCTCGATCAGCGCGAAGACCCCGAACGCCTTGAGCTGAACGGCGATCGGGTAGAGGAAGACGACCTCGACGTCGAACAGCAGGAACAGCATCGCGACGAGGTAGTAGCTGATGTCGAACCGCAGCCCACGACGACCGACGGACGGCAGCCCGCTCTCGTAGGGCTCGACCTGGGTTGACCGCCCGGAGCTGTAGCGGGGACCGAGAAACCGGCCGGCAACGAGGAAGGACACGCCGACGATTGCGCCGAGCGCGAGGAAGACGAGCGCGGGGAAGTAGGTTTGGATCACGCGGCGTTCGTTGTATCAGGAGCTTGTGACGTTGTGCCACAACGTCACAAGGCGCACATGAAGGAGTGATCGAAGTTCCAGAGGTCTGCGCGGTCGGAGGTCTGGTGACGGCTTTCGCCACCGGTCTGTCAGGACTGGTAGGCGCGTTCATGTGGTGGCAGGGCCGGCCGGCGCGCTGGGCCTGGCTGCTGCTGCGCGCCGGTCAGGCGGTCGCGGTCGCCTACGCGGTGCTGGCCGGCGTCCGCTGGCTGACAGGACCGAAGCCGGCGGACGGACTCTTCTACCTGTATGCGTTGCTGCCCGCCGCGGTCGCGTTCGTGGCCGAGCAGCTTCGTCTCGCGGCGGCGGAGACCGTGCTGGAACACGAGCAGCTGGAAGGGTCTGACGCCGTCCGCTCGCTGCCGCAGGCCGAGCAGGAGGCGCTCGTCCAGACGATCCTGCGGCGCGAGCTCGGCCTGATCTCCGCCGGCGCGCTGGTCGCGGCGATCCTCGCGCTCAGGGCCTGGGGCACCGCGGCCTAGTAACGCCGCAACATGGTCCGCTCAGCCGAGCCGCTCGCACAGCCCGGCGTGCTCGCGGGCGTCGTGTGAGCAGACGATCGTCACGTCGTCGCGGTGCTCGCACGCCAGCTCGGCAAGCCGCCCGGCATTCTCGCGACGGGTGCGCTCGTCGATCGAGTTGACACGGTGGTAGAAGCGCCGGGCGCGATTTGTCCGTGGCGGCGTCGCGATCTCGTCGTGGTGCAGGTAGCAGTCGCCGGCGTGCAGCAGCCAGCCGTCGCCGGTGTCGATCGCAAAGCCGGTGTGGCCGCGGGTGTGGCCGTGCAGCGCGATCATCGCGATGTCGACCGGTGCGCCCTCGAGCGGGCGCACGGCCGCAAAGCCGTTCCACGACTCGCCGTCGGTCGCATGCTCGGCCCAGTCCGGGCCGTGCGCCCAGTGCGATGAGCGGTAGCGCGTAGAGGTCAGCCAGTCGGGGTGCAGCGCGTCGCGCAGCTCGGCCCTGTGGACGTGGACGGTCGCGCTGGGAAAGTCGCCGAGCCCGCCCGCGTGGTCGAGATCGAGATGGGTGACGAGGATCCGGCGGACGTCGGCCGGGTCGTGGCCGAGCGCGCGGACCTGCGCGACGGCGGTCTCGGCCGGGTCGAGCGCCGGGTTCAGCAGCCGGCTGACGGCGCCGAGCCGTGAGCGGTCGGCGATGTCGGCGGCGCCGAAGCCGGTGTCGATCAGGATCAGCCCGTCGGGCGCCTCGATCAGCAGGCAGGTGGTGACGATCCGCCCGGGGTCGCGGTCGATGATCCCGGTCCTGACCGCGCCGTGCGGGCACATCGTCGCGCAGTTGAGCGGGTGGATCGTGAGCGCGGCCATCGCGGTCAGATCCTCGCCTGCGGCCGGCGGCCGGCCCATGGACGCGCCTGCTCGAGCTGCGCGGCGAGCCGCAGCAGCGTGCCCTCGGCGCCGAGCCGGCCGACGAACTGGACGCCGAGTGGCAGCCCGGCTGCCGTCCAGTGCAGCGGCACGCTCATCGCCGGACGGCCGGTGATGTTGGCGAGCTGGGTGTAGGGGACCCAGCCGAGGTTCTTGGAGATCATCTCCTCGACGATCGGCGTGTGGCGCAGCAGGCTGCCGGCGCGCATCCTGACGAGGCCCTTCGCCGCCCGCTGCTGGTAGGCGGGCAACTCGAAGGCGCCGATCGCAGGCGGCGGTGTCGCCAGCGTCGGCGTCAACAGCAGGTCGTAGTGCTCGTGGAAGCCGGCCAGCGCGCGGACGTGATCCTGCTTGCGCTCCAGTGCCGAGCAGAACGCGACCGCGCCGGCACCGCGGCCGAGCGCGGCCATCACCAGCGTGTCGGTCTCGAACCCGTCGTCGCCGGCGCCGGTCAGCTGCTTGACCTCGGCGACGGTGGTCGCGCAGTACGCGAACCAGCCGGTCAAGAAGTCCTCGGCCAGCCGGCGGTCGTCGAACGGCTGGCGCGGCAGCCGCTCGACCTCGTGGCCGAGCTCGGTCAGCAGCACGGCCGCGTCCTCGGCGGCCTGCAACGCCTCGGAATGCGGCGCCGGGTTGACCGCGCTCGCCGTGCACCAGCCGATCCGCAGCCGCCCCGGATCCTGTCCGACCTCCTCTGCCAGCGGGCGCTGCGGAAGCGCCGGCAGGTACGGCGACTCGGGTGCGGGGCCTGCGATCACGTCGAGCATCGCAGCGCTGTCGCGCACCGACCGCGAGATCACGCCGTTGGTCGACGAGCCGTTCAGCCCCTCCCCCTGGCGCGGCCCAGAGGGAACGAGCCCGCGGCCCGGCTTGAGCCCGAACAGGCCGCAGCAGGCGGCCGGAATCCGAATCGAGCCGCCGCCGTCGCTGGCACCCGCGCAGGGCACGATCCCGGCGGCGACGGCGGCCGCCGATCCACCCGAGGAGCCGCCGGGGGTGTGGCCGGTGTCCCACGGGTTGCGGGCCGGCCCGAGCGCCTCGGACTCGGTGATCGCCTTGGCGCCGAACTCGGGCGTGTTGGTCTTGCCGAACACGACAAGCCCAGCGCCGAGCCAACGCTCGACGACCGTCGCGTGCTGCTCAGCCGGTACGCCGAGCAGCGCCCGGCAGCCGCTGCTGGTCGGCAGTCCGGCGTAGTCCTGACCGAGATCCTTGAGCAGGAACGGCACGCCCGCGAACGGACCGCGGAGATCGGTGCGCGCCGCTGCGGCGTCGGCCTCGCGCTCCATCGGCCGCGTGATCGCGTTGAGCGCGCCGCCCACCTGACCGGCGCGCTCGCGCGCCAGGGCCAGCAGATCGGCCGCCGTCACCTCGCGGCGCGCGACCAGCTCCGCCAGCCCGACAGCGTCATGGGCGAGATACTCATCGAGGTTCATGTCGCCAGTCTTCACGATCGGACACTCGACGCGCTCGTTCGAGGAGTTCGTCGCGATCCTGCGCAGCACAGGCGTCACCGCGCTCGTCGACGTGCGGACCGTCCCGAAATCCCGTCGCAACCCCCAGTACAACAGCGACGTGCTCGCCCGCACGCTGCCGGGCGCGGGCGTCTCCTACCGCCACGAGCCGGCGCTGGGCGGTTTCCGTCGGGTCCAGCCCGACTCGCCTAACGGCGGCTGGCGCCATCCGTCGTTCCGCGGCTACGCCGACTACATGGCCGGCGACGAGTTCCGCGACGCACTCCTGCGTCTCGAGCTCCAGGCAGAGGCCGAGCCGACCGCCGTGATGTGCGCGGAGACGCTCTGGTGGCGCTGCCACAGGCGGATGATCGCCGACGCACTCGTGGCCCGCGGCCGGCCGGTTCTCCATCTCGGCGTCGGTGCCGAGCCGGTCGTCCACGAGCTCACGCGGTTCGCCGTGGTCGATGCCGGCGGCCGCATCACCTACCCGCCCGCGCCCGGCGACGAATCGGCATGACGCTACGGAACCACCTTCAGCGTCCCCCACTGCCCGAGGTCGTCGTGGTTGGCCAGCGCGCAGCGCATCCGGTAGATGCCGGGCCGCAGGAAGATCGGCTCCTGCTCGGTCGCGGTCTGGCCGCCGTGGATCGTCGGCGACTTGCCGTAGACGTGCGGCACCTTGCCGCGTGGCGTGCGGAACTGCTCGATGACAAGGTTGTGCGGCAGGATCCCGGTGTTGCGAACGACCAGGTGGACCTGGCCGCTGTTGACGATGATGTTCTGCGGGCTGATCCGGTAGTCGGTCAGCGTGACCGGGATCGTGTGGTCGAGGCCGAAGTAGAAATGCTGCCGCTGGCCGCATCCGGCCACCACGCTCGCGGCGATGACGAGCACCGCCACGACGGCAGACCTCGGGCGTCTCACGTCTTGCGTAGTATTCGCCCCCGCATGCCTCGCCGGATACTACCCCTCGCTCTCCTCACCACCGCCGGGCTGGCGCTCGTCTCGGGCTGCGGCCAGGTCAAGGAGGACGCAAAGGCCCCCGGCCAGGAGAACAGGATCACCAGCGTCGCGCCGCAGTACCGCGAGGGCGCGAAGCTGTTCGTCGAGCGCTGTTCGGGCTGCCACAACTTCGGCATCGTCGGCGCCGAGGGCGGGTCGCTGAACCCCAAGAGCACCGAGCCGAGCGACGGGCCTGACTTCAACGTCCGCAAGGAGACGGTCGGCAACGTGATCTTCGCGATTCACAACGGCGGGATGTCGGGACAGATCATGCCGCCGAACCTGGCCGTCGGCGACGACGCGAAGGCGATCGCCGAGTTCCTCGCCTACTACGCCGGCTACGGCGGCGCGCACGACCGCACGCCCGACGGCAACTCGCGCCGGTACAAGGGCAAGTAGCGGGCGGTCGTGCTCGACCTGCGCGCGCTGCGCCGCGACCCCGCGCCGGTCCAGGCCGCGCTGGCGCGTCGCGGTGACGTCGCCGCCGACGCGATCGACCGGCTGCTCGCACTCGACGCCCGCCGCCGCGAGCTGCTGCCGCAGGTCGAGGGCGTCAAGGCCGAGCAGAACGCGGCCAGCCAGCAGATCGGCCGGGCCAAGGCCGCCGGCGGCGACGCGTCGACGGCGATCGCGGCGATGCAGGAGGTGGCGGCGCGCGGCAAGGTGCTGGCGGCGGAGCTCGATGCGGTGACCGCCGAGCTCGACCCACTGCTGGCCTCGCTGCCGAACCCGCCCGACCCCGGCGCGCCGGACGCCGACAGCGTGCTGCGCGAGGCCGGCGAGCGGCCGGCTATGACGTTCACGCCGCTCGACCATCTCGAGCTCGCCGGCCCGGACCGGATCGACATGGAGCGCGGCGCCCGCGTCGCCGGCGCCCGTTTCGCCTACCTGCGCGGCGACCTCGTGCGGCTCGAGCTGGCGCTCGTCTCCTGGGTGCTGGAGCTGCTCTCCGGCCACGGCTTCGAGCCCGTCGTGCCGCCGGTCCTCGTCCGCGAGCAGGCGCTGTTCGGGACCGGCTTTCTGCCCGACACCGAGCAGCAGATCTACCGGCTCGCCGACGACGAGCTCTACCTGGCCGGGACAAGCGAGGTCGCGCTCGCCTCGCTGCACGCCGGCGAGATCGTCGCCGAGCAGGAGCTGCCGCTGCGCTACGCGGGGTTCTCGCCCTGCTTCCGGCGCGAGGCGGGCGCCGCCGGCCGCGACACGCGCGGGATCTTCCGCGTCCACCAGTTCGACAAGGTCGAGATGTTCGCGTTCGTGCGGCCGGCGGATTCGGCCGACGAGCACGAGCGGCTGCTGGCGATCGAGGAGGAGATCCTCACCGCGCTCGGCCTACCCTACCGGGTCGTCAACATCGCAGTCTCCGACCTGGGAGCTAGTGCGATCAAGAAGTACGACTGCGAGGCCTGGCTGCCCGGTCAGGGCCAGTACCGCGAGCTGACCTCGACCTCGAACACGACCGACTACCAGGCACGACGGCTCGGGATCCGCTACCGGCCAGCCGAGGATGGTGCGCGGCCCGAGATCGTGCACACGCTGAACGGCACCGCGGTCGCCGTCGGCCGCACGATCGTCGCGCTGCTCGAGAACGGCCAGCAAGAGGACCGCTCGGTGGCGCTGCCCGACTGCCTGCGGCCGTTCGGGGTGCCAGCGGTGCTGCCGCCCGCCTAGTACGACTTCTCGGTGACGACGCGCGTCCCGTGCGGGGCCTGCACATGCAGCTGCTCCAGGTTACGCGAGGTCGGTGGCAGCATCTCGTAGCGCTTGAACTTCTGAACCGTGATGCCCGCGAACGACCAAGCTCGGGAGGCCGAGACCGAGCGGGTCTTTGTCCACAACTGCACCGGCACGTAAGTGACCGGATCAACGTCGTAGCGGTACTGCGACTTCTGGACGAACTTGTAGACCTTGCCGTTGCTGAGACCACTGGCGGTGGCCTTTGACTGACCGACGAGGCGTATGACATTGCGACCGTCTACGACCGCGGGCCCGGCCACGTGCAACCGCCCTGTCCTGAGGTCGTCGCGAATCATGTCGATCTGATTCGGGGTCCCGGAGAAAGCGCTCCGCTCACGAAGAACCGTCTTGCTACCCGGAACGTAGTAGAAGCTCTCGTTCCTGTCACTATCTGATGCCTGGTCCATCGCGTGCCGGCCGGGGCGGAGGATCCTCAGCATCTCGGGTCGCTCGCGCCGCCAGACCTCCTGCGTGAAGACGACCGGACGACCGTCTCCATAACGCTCCGGCGTGCCGTCTAGGTGGTACTGGGACTGAACGAGCACGTAGTGCTCGATCTTGTCGCCCATCGTGATCGCTGCCTGCGCCTTCGCGAGCACATCGACCGGCCCTTCGTCCGGCAGCACCGCAACACCGATCCCGACGGCCAGCCCTGCAACTGCCCCGACGATCGCGACCCGCCGGACCGGGAACCTGCGGCGCGCGGGCTGCCGGCGCTGGGCCCGCGCCAGCTGTTGGCCGTAGCTGCCGATCATCCGGTCGAGTTCGCTGTTCATCGCGCCACCTCCGTGACGAGGTCCTGGTCGAGCAGCTCCCCGAGCGCCTTGAGCCCGCGTGAGACGCGCGCCCGCGCGTTCTGCTCACTGGTGTCGAGCCGACGCGCCACCTCCGGGTAGGGCAGCTCCTCAACCACCCGCAGCTCGATCGCGCGCCGCGTATCGGCAGACAGCGTGGCCAGCGCAGCGGCAAGATCGGTGCGCAGCTCGGCCAGTCCGGCGCGACGCATCAGCTCCGTGCCCGCCTCGCCTGACAACAGCGGCCGCTCGAGCTGCAGCTTCTGCTGCCTGCGGCGTTCAGCCGCGCCCTTGCGCCAGTAGCGGGAGAGCTGCCGGTGGGCGATCTTGTAGAGCCACGCCGCCTCGGCATCGGGACCGCTGCCCCGGAAGCCGTGACGGGACTCCAGCGCCTGCGCGAAGGTTTCGGCCCACAGGTCGGTCGCGGCCTGCGGATCGAACGTCCTGCGGGTGAAGAAGACCAGCAGCGGCTCGGCGTGCCGCTCGTAGAGCGAGGCGATATCGAGGAGTTGCCGGCCGGCCATCAGCCCTTCAGTGCCGGCAGGGCGCCGGCTGTGACATCGCTAGGAGGTTCTTTCGAAATGAGATGGGGAGCGGCGGTTGTGAAAGAGGTTCTCAAGCAGGTCAACCGCCGATCAGCCGGACGCGATAGCCGTGGCTCGTGGCGTTGCGATGCAGCGGCCCGTCGAGCGTCCAGAGCTCAGCGTCGAGTTCAGTGGCAAGCGCCAGGTACGAGGCGTCATAGGCGCTATGACGGCCGAGTTCCAACGCGATCCCGATGGTTGCGGGCACGTCGTCGAGCCGATGCAACGTGACCGGGATATTCGAGATACGCGTCCACGCGCGCGCAAGCCGGTCAACGGGAAGCTGACCTTGCGCGGCCGCTCGCGTCAAGCCGTTTGCAACTTCGTAGCGGAGCAGATCCGGGGCATGGAGCGCAATGGAGCGATGTTCACGCAGGTGCGTCTGCACGGCGTCCGCGCGCGGATCGTTCGCCGCGAGAGCGATGAGCAGATTGGCGTCGATGACGGCGTTCAACGAGCCGCGCGCTGATCTCGTCCGGCACGGACCAGGGCGGCGGCGTCGGCCGGCGGAAGACCCTTACGCAACTCGGCCAGGTCGTCCAGAATCGCGTCGAGATCAGCAGCATGAACTGTCCCGAGTTCGCCTCGCAACTTCTCGGCGGCGAGGTCGTCGAGCGCAACGCCGCGCTGCGCAGCCTCACGGGAGAGCAGGCCGTACTCCTCGTCGTCCAGCCGAACGGTGACGGTGTGACTGCCGGTAGCCATGGTTGAAGTGTAAGTCGGCAGCGTACGGGCGCAACGTGAGCGGCGCCTGCGAACGCGACGACCCCAGGAGCGCCGCAGGCGGGCCGTCCAAGGGTGGCAATAGCCCCCACCGATACCGAGGGCTCCCGGCCGGCCATCAGCCCTTCAGTGCCGGCAGGGCGCCGGCTGTGACATCGCTACGCGTCGGCGAGGCCAAGGTCGCCGCAACGCTCGCAGACCTCGGGTTTGATCAGCCCGACCTTCATCAGCTGCGAGAAGATCACACAGCCGAGACAGAACGCGAAGACGGCCTCCAGCGAGGCGGCGCCGGCGAGCATTGCCAGCAGCACGACCGTCACCGTTCCCGCGCCCAGCAGCCAGGCGACGGTGGCCGCGAGCGTGAGCGCCGCGCCGATCGCCTGCGCGAAGCGCTTCGGCGGGCCGGGGACAGTGACCGGCGCGCCGAGCCGGGGCGCGGCGACCCGGGTCGCGAACTGGGCGAGCGGGCTCAGCGTCGGCCCGGCGACGACACGGGCGAGGAAGCCGTAGGCCAGCAGCACCGTCAGCCAGTACCAGCCGGTCACGATCGCCACGACGGCAGTGAGCGTTACCACCGCCGCGACGGTGCGCGCGGCCTTCTCGTTGATCGTCTCGGGGAAGCTGAGCATCGCCGGACGAGAATAGCGCATAAATCCGATCGTGTATTCACTAAATAGCCTTGCAGAGTACGCTTCGCCGGCGATGAGTCCACGATTGCCGGAACTCCGGAGCGATGCCGCAGACAAGGCGAGCAGCTACAACGTCGGCCGGCACACCGACCCGCAGATCGCGGACAAGGTGCATACCGCGCTCGGCGGCGCGGGCTCGCTGCTCAACATCCGGGCCGGTACCACCGCCTACGAACCGGCCGGCCCCGCGCTGACGGCCGTCGACCCGGGCGCGGCCGCCGGCGAGCAGGACCCGGCCGCCGCCGTGGCGGTGGTCGCGGCGCGCCCCGAGTCGCTGCCGTTCGCCGACGACGAGTTCGAGGCGGCGATGGCCTGCCTGGCGCTCCACCACTGGGACGACCCGATCGCCGGCCTGCGCGAACTGCGCCGCGTAACCAGCGGTCCGGTCGTGATCCTGGCCCTCGACCTCGCCCACCTCGTCGCCTGGCAGCGCGACTACCTGGCGCCGGTCGTCGCGATCGAGCGCCGGCGCCAGCCGACGATCGCCGAGATCGCCGCGGTGCTCGGCCGCCGCACGCGGATCGACGCGCTGCGCACCCCGGCGGGCTGCGAGGACGGCTTCCTGGACGCCTACTGGTCGCGGCCAGAGGCGCTGCTCGACCCGCGCGTCCGCGCCGCCCAGTCGGCGTGGTCGCTGATCTCACGCGACAGCGAACGCGAGATCGTCGACCGGCTGCGCGCCGACCTCGCCTCCGGTGCCTGGGACGAGGATCACGGCTACCTGCGTCAGCACAGGGATCACGACGGCGCGCTGCGGCTGATCGTCTCGCCGCGCTGAAGGCCCGCCGGCAGGCGCGGGACGCCCGGTCGGCTCAGAAGATGATCGTCGTGTTGCCGTGCAGCAGCACGCGATCCTCGCAATGCCACTCGACGGCCCGCATCAGCACGATCCGCTCGATGTCGGCGCCGCGCCGGACCATCTTCTCCGGCGAGTCCCGGTGCGAGACGCGGATCACGTCCTGCTCGATGATCGGACCGGCATCGAGCTCCTCGGTGACGTAGTGCGCGGTCGCGCCAATCAGCTTGACGCCGTGCTCCTTGGCGCGCTCGTACGGGCGCGCACCCGCGAACGCCGGCAGGAACGAGTGATGGATGTTGATCACCGGAACGTCGAGCTCGCGCAGGAAGTCGCCCGAGAGGATCTGCATGTAGCGGGCAAGGACGACAAGATCGACCTCGCCGTGCAGCAGCCCCAGCAGCTCGGCCTCGGCCTGCGGCTTGCGAGTTGGATCGACCGGCACATGATGGAACGGCAGCCCGAACGAGGCCACGTCGGCGCGTGAGTCCTCGTGGTTGGAGCAGACCATCCTGACGTCGGCATCCAGCTCGCCCCGGCGCCAGCGCCAGAGCAGATCGAGCAGGCAGTGGTCGTAACGGGAGACGAGGATCGCGACACGCAGCGGCGTGCTGGCACGGCGCATCTGCCACTGCATCTGAAACCGCTCGGCGATCTCCGCCGCGAAGCGCCGTTCGAACTCGCGGCGCCGCCCATCGTCCATCGCAAGGTCGAACTCCATCCGCATGAACAGCTCGCCGCCCTCACCGAGGCCGGTGGAGTACTGGTCGGAGGCGATGATGTTCGCGCCCGACTGGGTCATGAAGCCGCTGACGGCGGCGACGATGCCGATCGTGTCGGGGCAGGCGAGCAGCAGCCGGGTCGTGTCCTCCGGCCGCACCTCTGTCGATGTGGATGCGGTGAACGCCATCAGGCTCAGCTGTTCAATGGCTCACGGCCGCGGCCGCCAGCTCGGAGACCAGCTCGTCGGTGTAGAAGCGCTCGAGCTTGAACGGCGCGATCAGCTCGGGGGTGCGGCCGGTCGCCACCAGCTCGGCAAGCATCTTGCCGACGATCGGCGCCGCCTTGAAGCCATAGGTGCCCCAGCCCGCGGAGACGTGGAAGCGCTCGACCGACGTCTTGCCGAGGATCGGGCTGTAGTCCGGCGAGAGGTCGCAGAGCCCCGCCCACGAGCGCATCAGCCGGGCGTGCTCGAGCTGCGGGAACAGCTCCAGCGTGTGGCGCGTCAGATCCTGCAGGAAGTTGAGCGTGTTTTGCATCCGGTAGGTCGTCCACGGCTCGATCTCCGACCCCATCACGAACTCACCGCGGTCGGACTGTGAGATGTAGACGTGCATCTGCGATGAGACGATCACCACGTCGAGGAACGGCTTGACCGGCTCGGTCACGCAGGCCTGGAGGATGTGCGTGGTGATCGGCAGCCTGACGCCGGCCATTGCGGTGACCGGTGTCGACCAGCCGGCCGTGCAGCTGAGCACGGTGCCGGCGCGCACGCTGCCGCGGTTGGTCTGCACGCCTACGACCTTGCCGTCCTTGACGTCGATGCCGGTGACCTCGGTGTACGGGTGGATCTCGGCGCCGCCCTCGTCGGCCGAGCGGGCGAACCCCCAGACGACCGCGTCGTGGCGGATCACGCCGCCGGGCGGGTGGTAGAGCGCGCCGAGGATCGGGTAGGTGGTGTCCTCGCCGACGTACATCTCCGGCGCCAGCTCCTTGACGCGATCGGCGCCGATCAGCTCGGAGTTGATGCCGTTGAGCCGGTTGACCTCGGCCCGGTTGGCCATCACGAACATCGCACGGTCGCTGTGCGCGAGCGTCAGGTGCCCGCGCTGCGAGAACATCAGGTTGAAGTTCAGCTCCTTGGAGAGCTCCTCGTAGAGCCTGATCGAGGCGTCGTAGAAGCGCGCGCCCTCCGGCGTCTTGTAGTTGGAGCGCAGGATCGTCGTGTTGCGGCCGGCGGCACCCGACCCGATGTAGCTCTTCTCGAGCACGGCGACGTTGGTGATGCCCTGTGTGCGCAGGTAGTGCGCGGTTGCCAGACCGTGGGCGCCGCCGCCGATGATCACGACGTCGTACGAGCCCTTGAGCTCGCGGCGCGTGTTCCACATCCGGCGCTTGCGAAAGAGATCACGCATCGGTGCCGCGCCTCCTCAGCTCGGCCTCAAGACCGACCGGCCGGCCACCGAGATGGACCCCGGCATCGCTGACGACCTGCCAGAAGTACTCGCCGTACGCGGCCCCGACCAGCAGCAGGAAGCGATCGGCGTCCTCCACCACCAGCAGGCCGGGCGTCCGGGCGATCGACCCCGGCAGGAGGCTGTGCGGCGGCGCGACCGCGGGACGCAGGTCGAGCGCACAGAACCGTGCGATCGTCTCGCGTGCCAGCGGGCCCTCGATCAGCATCGCCGCGAACTGTGTTGTCACGTCGACCGCGCCATCGGCCTCGGTCGTGGCGCCGATCAGCAGCGTGCGGTCGGCCGTCAGCGGGCAGCGCCAGCCACCAGCGTCGGGCGTCGCGATGCCGAAAGCGGTGTTCTGCTGGTGGGTCAGCTCGAACTTCGGCAGGTGCGACATATCGATCCAGCCGACCGTCTTGGCGAGCGCTTCGAACTCGGCGTCGACGCCCGTGAAGTGAAGCGCGACGTTCCAGCCGGCGTGCTCGCCGCGCGTCGCGCCCTTGACCGCGCCGGCCATCGGGCTCTCGGCGACCGTTCCGCGCGGGGTCATGAAGTCGAGGCTCATGAGCGCAGCACCGCGCCCTCGGGGTCGTAGAACGGCGCTGTCGTGACGGTCGCGGGGATCCGGGTGCCGGCATCGGAGATCGTGATCGACGCGCCGTCGGTGGCACTCGCCGCCGGCACCCAGGCCATCCCGATCACCTGACGGAGCTTCGGCGAGTAGCGCGAGCTCGTCACCTGTCCGGCTGGCATGCCGTCGGCTCCGAGCACGACCGCGCCCTCGGTCGGCACCGCAGCCCCGCTGCAGCGGAAGCCGACGAGCGCCTCTGCGGCAGGATGCTCGCTTGCGTGCTCAAGCGCCCAGCGGCCGATGAAGTCCTGCGGCTTGTCGAGCTTGACGATCCACGACATCGCCGCCCCGTACGGCGTCGACTCGGAGTCCGTGTCCTGGCCGACAATCACGTGCAGCTTCTGCAGCCGCAGGACGCGCTGGGGCTCGAGGCCGAACGGGCGCGCGCCGTGCGCGGCGATCGCGTCCCAGACGTGCCCGCCCTGCGGCGCCGGACAGTGGATCTCGTAGCCGACCTCGCCGACGAAGCCGATCCGCAGCAGCAGGCACGGAACGCCGGCGACGTCCGCGTGCTTGGCGTCGAGGTACTTGAAGCCGTCGGCCGAGCAGTCCAGGTCGGTCAGCTGCGACAGGATCCCACGCGCGTCCGGGCCGGCGAGGTTGATCGCCGCGAGCCCCTGCGTGACGTCGGTGATCCTCACGTCGAGCTCCCAGATCACCGCCCACCAGCTGAACGACTGCTCGACACTGCCGACCCCGGCCGAGGTCGTGGTCACGTAGAAGGTCTCGGCGTCGATCCGGCAGACCGTGCCGTCGTCGGTGATCCGGCCTGCCTCGGAGGTCGTGACGCCGTAGCGGATCCGGCCCGGCAGGATGCTCGACATCACGTTCGGGTACATACGGTCGAGGAACTCGCCGGCGTCGGGGCCGCGCACCAGCAGCTTGCCGAGCGTCGATACGTCGATGATGCCTGCCGACTCCTGAACGGCCAGCGCCTCGGCCTGCGGGTCGCCGTAGTCGTAGGCGCGCCGCCAGTCCCCGGCCCAGCGCACCGTCGCGCCGAGCTCGCGATGACGCGAGTGCAGGGCCGAGCGCTTGGCCGGTTCGACCGGACGGCCGGCGAGTGCCCCCAGCGGGACCGTCGACCAGGGCGGCCGGGCGGTCGTCATGCCGATCGTCTCGGCACTGGCACCGGTGACGCCGGCGAGCGCTCGCACCGCCGCGAGCTGTGAGAAGCGCCCCTGCGTCGGACCCATCGTCGCGGTCGTGTAGCGCTTGGCGAGCTCGATCGAGTCGTAGCCCTCGTCTGCGGCATAGGCGATGTCCTTGACCGTCACGTCCTCGTCCAGATCGACGAACGCCTTGCCCTTCTTGCCGTCGGTGACGACCGCCGGCGGCACGGCGACCGCCGGCGGATCCGGCAGCGCCGCCAGCGACGCGGCGGTGGCAGCCGAACCGGCTCCCGCGGAGCCGCTCGTCCCCAGGCTCTCGACCGCCCGCTCGCCGGCCAGCCGGCCCGAGAGCTCGGCGACGGCAGGCTCGGCGTGATCGGCGACCGCGCCGGCGGCGAAGACGCCCGGCGGCAGCTCGCCCGGCGTGAAGCGCCCACTGCCCGCGTCGAACTGCGCGCGCGCACCCGACTGCAGCAGCAGCGAGGCCGCCGGCGCCGCGGGGCCGTTGACGGCCAGCAGATCGCACTCGAAGCGCAGCTCGCTGCCGGCGATCGCGCGACCGCGCTCGTCGACGCGAACGAGCACCGCACCCTCGACGTTGCGGCGGCCGAGCGCCCGCGCGACCGTCATGCCCTGCAGGACCCGTACTCCGGCATCTTCGAGCGCCGACGACAGGGGCCCGCTCGGTGCCGGCCGCAGATCGGCGACCGCGGCGACCTTGACCCCCATCTCGTTGAGTGCCAGCGCGGCGTCCAGACCGCTGTCGCCGGTGACGGCGAAGACCGCCGTCTCACCAGGCTTGACGCCGTAGAGCGCCGCCATGCGCCGGGCGCCGCTCGACAGCATCACGCCGGGCAGGTCGTTGTCGGCGAAGACGAGCGGCTGCTCGATCGTGCCGGTCGCGGCGATGTGGCGCTTGGCGCGGATCTGATGCAACGTGTCACCCTGCCAGACTGGCACCAGCCCGTCGAAGAACCCCAGTGCCGGCGCGCTGCAGAGGATCTCCACACCCGCGGCCCGGCAGCTCTCGGCGAGGCGGCGTGCCTGCTCATGGCCGCCCTCGTAGAGCAGCGAGCCGCCCGGCTCGGCGTCCTCGTCGCAGAGCACGACGTCAGCGCCGAGCTCGGCCGCACGCAACGCCGCCGAGAGACCGGCGAGACCGCCGCCGATCACGAGCACGTCCGCGTGGCGGCGGCGGTACTCGGTGCGCCAGCTCCGGTGCGGCCGCGACGCCGACGGCAGGGTGCCGAGGCCGGCGGCCCTGCGCAGCACGTTCTCGTACACCGGCCACAGCCGCCGCGGCCGGATGAACGTCTTGTAGTAGAAGCCGGGTGGCAACAGCGGGCTGAGGTGCTCGTTGATGCTCATCACGTCGCGATCGAGCGACGGCCATGCGTTCTGATGGACGACGACCATCCCGTCGCGCAGCGGCTCGCTGCAGCCGCGCACGCCGGGCGCCCCGTCGACCTGCATCAGCGAGTTCGCGCAGCGGCCGCAGCCGCAGAGCTCGCCGCGCCGGCGGTGGTACTTGAACGATCGCGAGAATGTCCGCTGCCCGGCGGCGTAGAGCGCCGAGACGATCGTGTCGCCCGCGAAGCCGCCGATGCTCTTGCCGTCGAAGCTGAAGCGGAGCGGGCGGGTGCGGTCGATCCGCTGCCCCGGCTGCTCAGGCAGGCGGCTCATTCGCCATCCTTTACCGGGGCGTCGGCCGGCAGCGCCGTCCAGTGCACCTCGTTGGTGGCGGTGTCACGCTCGGCCAGGAACCAGGCGCGGCAGCCGGAGCGGTGGTTCCACCACTCCCGCTGGACGCCGCGGACGTTGCGCCGAAAATAGTTGTACTCATTGAGCTCGCGGAACTCCGGGCGTTGCACGGGCCGTGACGAGGCCTCGCCGTAGAACTGAAAATCGGCCACCTCGCGGGTGCCGCAGTTCGGGCAGTCGAGCAGGAACGACATCAGTAGCGAACAGATCCTGGGATCCAGTCGGTGCCGGCCAGCGGCACGCGCGCCATCGCGGCGGCCTCCACGGTCAGCGCCACAAGGTCCTCGCGCTCGAGGTTGTGAACGTGGGACTTGCCGCAGGCGCGGGCCAGCGTCTGCGTCTCCATCACGATCGCGCGCAGATAGTTGGCGACTCGGCGCCCGCCGAGCACCGGATCGAGCAGGTTCGAGCGCGCGTCGTCCTGGGTGAGGATGCCGGCCGGGTCGTTGCCGGCGTGCCAGGCGTCGTAGTAGCCGGGGGCCGAGCCGATCTCGGCGTACTCGCGTTCGAAGTCCGGGCTGTTGTCACCGAGCGCGACCAGCACCGCCGAGCCGACCGAGACCGCATCGACCCCGAGCGCCAGCGCCTTGGCGACATCGGCCCCGGTCCGGATCCCGCCCGAGACGATCAGCTGCACCTCGCGGTGGACACCGAGCTCGACCAGCGCCTCGACCGCAGGCGGGATCGCTGCGAGGGTCGGGATCCCGACGTGCTCGATGAACACGTCCTGGGTGGCCGCGGTGCCGCCCTGCATGCCGTCGAGGACGACCACGTCGGCGCCGGCCTTGACCGCGAGCGTCACGTCATAGAAGGGGCGGGTCGCGCCGACCTTGACGAAGATCGGCTTCTCCCAGTCGGTGATCTCGCGCAGCTCCGCGATCTTGATCTCGAGGTCGTCCGGCCCGGTCCAGTCCGGATGCCGGCAGGCGCTGCGCTGATCGATGCCCGCGGGCAGGTCGCGCATCGCGGCGACGCGCTCGGAGATCTTCTGGCCGAGCAGCATGCCCCCGCCGCCGGGCTTGGCGCCCTGTCCGACCACGACCTCGATCGCGTCGGCCCGCCGCAGATCGACCGGGTTCATCCCATAGCGGGAGGGCAGGATCTGGTAGATCAGCGTCTTCGAGGAGATCCGCTCCTCCGGCGTCATGCCGCCGTCACCGGTGGTCGTCGAGGTCCCAACCTCGCTGGCGCCGCGGCCCAGCGCCTCCTTGGCGGGCGCCGACAGCGCACCGAAGCTCATGCCCGCGATCGTCACCGGGATGTCGAGCTCGATCGGGTTCTTGGCGAAGCGCGTGCCGAGCGTCACCGCGGTCGTGCAGCGCTCGCGATAGCCCTCGAGCGGGTAGCGGGAGATGCTCGCGCCGAGCAGCAGCAGATCGTCGAAGCTCGGCAGCCGGCGCTTGGAGCCGCCGCCGCGGATCTCGTAGATCCCGGTGCGTGCTGCACGCTGGATCTCGGCGATCGAGGCACGGTCGAAGGTCGCAGACGCGCGCAGCCCCGCGGCCTCAGGATCGAATGCCAGGCTCATGAGTGCTCCCGGTAGGGGCCGGCGTCATCGACGTGGAACGAGTAGAGCGTGCGGGCCGATCCGAAGCGCCGAAACGATTCCGGCGCCACGTCGTCGATTCCGGCCTGCCCGAGCAGCTCGGCCAGCTCCGCCAGATGCTCGGCCTGCATCGGCTTCTCGATGCAGTCGGCACCGAGCGAGTCGACCGTTCCGCGGACGTAGAGCCGCGCCTCGTAGATCGAGTCGCCGAGCGTGGCGCCGGCGTCACCGCAGATCACGAGCCGGCCGCTCTGGGCCATGAACGCACTTAGATGGCCGACCGACCCGCGCACGACGATGTCGACGCCCTTCATCGAGATCCCGCAGCGCGCCGACGCGCTGCCATGGATCACTAGCAGGCCGCCGTTGCCGGTCGCGCCGGCGGACTGGCTGGCATCGCCGTCGACGACGACGTTGCCGGACATGATGTTCTCGGCGACGCCGGGACCGACGTTGCCGCGCACATGGACGCGTGCGTCCGCGTTCATGCCCGCGCAGTAGTAGCCGACGTGGCCTGCGATCTCAACGTCGAGCGGCGCCGCCAGCCCGACCGCGATGTTGTGGCGGCCAGCCGGGTTCGTAATCGAATAGCTGCCCGCGGTCGCCTCATGCAGCGCGGCGTTCAGCTCGCGCACCGATGTGACCGAGAGGTCCACCGTCTGAGCCGTCGCGGCGCCGTCGCCATCGACGGTCATACGAGCACGCCGCCCCAGCTGTAGACGACGCCGGGCTCGGGCTCCCAGACGCGAGCCCGATCGGAGCCCGGCAGCACGTCGAGCGCGCGGTACTCGGTCGCGATCGCGACCCAGTCGTCCGTCTCGGCCATCACAGCGGGCTTGCAGGCGATCGGGTCGCGCAGTACCGCGAAACCGGTCTCCGTGCCGACCGCGAACGTGTAGAACCCGTCGATGTCCTCCAGGCAGCCCTCCAGCGCCTGCTCCAGCGACGCGCCCTCGCTCATCCGCCAGGCGAGGTAGGCGGCGGCGACCTCGGTGTCGTTCTGGGTCCGGAACGCAAGGCCCTCGCGCCGCAGCTGATCGCGCAGGCGGTTGTGGTTCGAGAGCGAGCCGTTGTGGACCAGGCAGATGTCCTGGCCGCTGGAGAACGGATGCGAGCCGAGCGTCGAGACGCGGCTCTCGGTCGCCATCCGCGTGTGACCGAGGGCGTGGCTGCCATCGAGCCGGTCGAGCCCGTACTCGCGCACCAGCTCGGCGGCCGGCTCGGCCTCCTTGTAGATCTCGATCAGCGTCCCGGCGCTCATCAGGTCGACGTCGCCGCGATGCTCGCCGATCCAGTCCTGCGCGCTCTGGGCGTCCGCCTCGATCACGAAGATCGCGTGGCGGTCGCACACCTTGCGCCAGCTGTTCTCACCGACGTGGGCGGCAAGCTCGGCCGACAGGGCCTGCCAGTCGCAACCGGCGGCGGCGTGGAGCGAGAGCTTGCTCGAGCCGTCCGCGGCGGGGTCGCGGTAGATCGCGACACCGGCGCTGTCGGGGCCGCGCTCGCTCAGCTCCACGAGCATGTTGGAAAGGTGGGCGCCGAGCTCGTCCCGCAGCTGCGGGCTCTTTGCATAGATACCGGCGATGCCGCACATAGAGCCAAATGTAGACCTCAGGCAGACCACAATCCATGGACGCCCGCCGCACTTCTTGACGTCCACTTATGTTGCGAGCGCACATAGATGTCGAGACGTGACGCAGCGCGATCTGGCCGGCAAAGAGCAACCGTCGGGTAGACGGAGCGCACATGTGCCCAGCGAAATCGATGTACGCTCCGAACGTTGTGGTTCGGGTGCAAAGGCCGTTGGATTAGCAGTGACACCCGAGCCACGATGCGAATCAAGAGGTCGCCTTGTCCGATATCAGCGACAGCCACAAGACCGCCGGACCGCCCACCACGGTGGAAGACGTCCGCAGGCTGGTCGACGAGCACAACGTCGAGTTCATCTTCGCGCAGTTCGTCGACATGCACGGCAAGCCGAACGCGAAGCTGATCCCCGCCCATCATCTCGAGGGCCTCTTCAAGAACGGGGCCGGCTTCGCCGGTGCGGCCGCCGGACACATCGGCCAGCGGCCCAACGATCCCGACCTCTGCGCGATGCCAGACCCGGCCAGCTTCACGCTGCTGCCGTGGCGGCCGGGCGTCGCGCGACTGGCGTGCGACATCCACGTCGACGGCAGGCCGTGGGGGTACTGTCCGCGCACGATCCTCAAGAACCAGATAGCGCGTGCCGCCGAGCTCGGCTACGAGCTGCAGATCGGGGCCGAACTCGAGTACTTCCTGCTCAAACGGACCGAGGACGGCCGGCTCGTGATCGCCGATGAACTCGACGACCTGGAGAAGCCCTGTTACGACATGCGCGCGCTGACACGCGTCCTCGGCTTCGTCGGCGAGGTCGCAAACCACATCACGGCGCTCGGCTGGGACAACTACGCAACCGACCACGAGGACGCCAACGGCCAGTTCGAGCAGAACTGGGAGTACGCGGAGACGCTGACGACCTGCGACCGATCGATCTTCTTCCGCTACATGGTCGAGGCGATGGCTCAGGAGCGCGGCATGATCGCGACGTTCATGCCGAAGCCGTTCAGCCACCTGACCGGCAACGGCTGCCACTTCCACATGAGCCTCTGGAAGGACGGCGAGAACGTCTTCGCCGCCGACCCGGCCGACGATCCTCGCGGCCTGGGCCTGTCCGACATCGCCTATCGGTTCCTCGGCGGGCTCAAGGCCCACGCCAAGGCCTACATTGCGTTGACGGCGCCGACCGTGAACTCCTACAAGCGGCTGGTCGTCGGCTCGCAGAGCGGATCGGCGTGGGCACCGGTCTACATCTCGTACGGCAGCAACAACCGCACACAGATGCTGCGGATCCCCGGTCCGGGCCGAATCGAGGACCGGACCGTCGACGGCGCATGCAACCCCTACCTGGCGGCGACCGCGCTGCTGGCGGCGGGCCTCGACGGCATCGAACGCGGACTGGATCCCGGCGATCCGAGCTCCGACGTGAACCTCTACGAGCTCAGCTCCGGCGAGCTGCGCGACATCGGCATCGAATTGCTCCCGGCGAACCTGCTCGACGCGACGCGGGAGCTGGAGCGCGACGACGTGATGCGCGCAGCGCTCGGCTCCTGCGGGCGCGAGGACTACGTCGACTACTTCGTCAGCATCAAGCGCAAGGAGTGGGAAGAGGCCCACAACCAGGTCACCGACTGGGAGCTGAAGCGCTATCTGCAGCTGTTCTGATGGCTGACGCAGGTCAGCCTGCGAGCGCGGGCGAGAACGACGAGCTTCGCCGCGTCCGGCTCGAGAACGAGACGCTGTCGGACATCGTCTCGATCGTCTCGTTCTCGGCCGACCTGGAGCTGGTGCTCGATCGCATCGTCGACCTGCTCACCCGGGCGACCCGCTGCCACGCGTGCTTCATCTACCTGACCGTCGGTCATGAGCTCCGGCTGCGGGCCGCGTCGCCGGTCTACCGGCACCTCGTCGGAAAGATCGGCTTCGGCGTCGACGAGGGCCTCGCAGGCTGGGCCGTCAGCAACAACCAGGCCGCGTTCATCCGCGACAACGCCAGCGCGGACCCGCGCACGAACGACGTTCCCGAGCTCGAGGAGGAACGGTTCCAGTCGATGGTGGCGGTGCCGATCCCGTCGCGTGCCGGCACCGTGATCGGCGCCGTGGTGCTGCATACCGCCGCACCGCGCGAGTTCGACGAGGGCATTCTCAACGTGCTCGGCCGCGCGGCCTCCCTGGTCGCGGGAGCGATCGAGAACGCCCAGCTCTACGAGGATGCCCGCCTGCGCGTCGATGCTCTGACCCGCCTGTCGGCGGTCAGTCAGCAGATCGCCGCCGTGATGCGGCGCGTCGAGCTGTACGAGGTCGCGACCAGCGGCGTCCGCACGCTGCTGCCGTGCGATGTCTGCCGACTGTACGAGTTCGACGATCGTGAACAGCTGCAGCTCGTCGCGTCCGATCCGCCGAGCCCCGCGGCCGGTGCGGAGAGCAACTCGGCGACCGACGCACTCTTTGCCCTGCTGACTCCGGCGGCCGGACAGCCGCAGCCGGCGCAGGCCGCTCTGGCCGCGGCGCTCAACCTGCCCGAGCCTCCGGGCGCGGCGATCGCCGTGCCGCTGATGGCCGGCTCGGTACGCCTCGGAATGGTCGTAGCGGCAGCACACGAACCGTGGGCGGAGCCGGGGACCGAGGTGCTGCGCGCCGCAGCACACCAGATCGCCGTCTCGCTTCAACGCGCGACGTTGATCGAGCGGCTGACCGAGGAGAACGCGGCACGCGACCTGTTCGACGCGCTCGCCGGCGGAAAGGCGGAGCTGGCCGCCGAACTCTCGAAGGCCGCGGCGATCGACCTCGCGCAGCCGCACGTCCTGATCGACGCCCGGCCGCTCGGCCAGGTTGTCGCCGGAGCATGGCCCGAGGTGGCTGAGCGGGTCGAGGCGTCGCTGAGAAGGACCAGCCCCGGCGGCGTACTCGCGATCGGCCGCGACGGGCTCAGAGCCATCCTCCCGGCCGCCGCAGATGGTGCCGGGAGCGACCAGCCGACGATCGCGGCGCTCGAGGCGCTGGCGACCGAACACGGGCTGATCGTCGGGGTCAGCGAGGTCCGGCGCGGCGGGGCCGCCGCGTCCGAGAGCCTGCGCGACGCCGCCGACAGCGCCCGGATCGCGCAAGCGCTTCACGACAAGCCGACCGTGCTCGCCTATCGCGACACCGGTGCGTATCGCTACCTGACCGCGTTCATCGACGAGCCGGGGCCGCACGACCATCTGCGCGCCGCGATCGAGCGGCTGGTCGAGTACGACAAGCGACGCCGGTCCCAGCTGCTGGCCACACTCGATCTCTATCTCGCGGGCGGACGTGCCCCGGCCCGGACCGCGCGCGAGCTGACGATCCACGTCAACACGCTGCGCCAGCGGCTGGAGCGGATCGAGGCGATCTCGGGCCTGCGCCTCGCGGACGAGGATCTGCTGGCGCTTCAGCTGGCGATCAAGCTCGCGCGCGTGCGCCGCCCGCCGGCGGGCGGCGAGTCGCGCTGAGCGATGGCCGGAGCCGGCGTCCGCTGGCCACGGCGTCGCCAGATGCAGAGCCGGCGCCCGCCAGAGAACGACCATGCTCTCCACTGCGCGCGATGTCCGCCGTAGGCGGACTCGCCCAAGCTCGGCCGTAGGCCGAGCGACACGGAGGGGGAGGGATTCGAACCCTCGATACGGGCTAACCGTATGCCGGTTTTCAAGACCGGTGCATTCAACCGCTCTGCCACCCCTCCGGGAGCGCTCAGGCTACTGCCCGGTCTCCTCGCCGCGCCGCTCGTCGAGCGTGGCGGCGAAGACCCCGGCCCCGGCGACTCCGACACCGGCCAGCGCGTACAGCGCGACCGGCAGCCCGAACAGGCCGGTCAGCACCGACAGCAGCAGCGGACCACCGGTCGTACCGACATCCGCCAAGAGCCGCCAGATGCCGAGGAAGACGGCGCGCCCAACGGCCGGCGAGTAGTCGGCACCGAGCGTCATCACGATCCCGGAGCCGACCCCGTTGGCCATCCCGATCCAGCAGGCGGCGACGATGAAGCCGTCGAGCGTGCTGGTGAACGTCAGCTCGATGAACCCGGCCGCCAGCATCAGCAGCATCGGGATCGACACGAACCGGCGCCCGAGCCGGTCCATCACGCTGCCGGCCGGGTAGAACATCAACATGTCGACGGCGCCGGCGATCCCGTAGACGATCGAGGCCTCGCGGGCGCCGAGCCCGAGGTGCACGGCCCAGAGCGGGATCACGGCCTGGCGTGATGCACGTACCGCCATCAACATCACGACGCCGACCCCCGCCCGCACGAACGAGCGCCGGTGCTCGCGCAGCACGTCGCGGGCGCGGACACGTCCCGCAGCCTGAACGGCGGGCGCCGGCTCGAGATCCGGGACCGTGATCGCGAGCACCGCGGCGGCCAGGCACGCGATGACCGCCAGCGCGAACGGTGCCCGCAGCCCCCAATGGCCGATCAGCGCCGCGCCAACAAACGGCCCTGCGAACATCCCTACACGCATCATTCCGCCGAGCGTCGAGAGCGCGCGGGCTCGGTGGCTGATCGGGACGGCCTCGGTCAGGTACTTCTGCCGGGCGAGCAAGAAGACAGACGATGCGACGCCGAGCAACGCGGCGCCGATCATCAGTGCGGTCAACGATGGGAGCATGCAAATCGCGATCGCAACCGCCGCGAGGATGCCGGCCCCGACCAGCGCCCAGCGCTCCCCGACCCGCTCGGTGATGACCGACGCCGGGATGTTGGTGACCAGCGTGCCGAGGCCGATCAGCGTGATCACGAACGCCGCGATCGCGAGCGACGCGCCCTGGTGGCGGGCGACCAGCGGCAGCACCGGGTAGATCGCGCCCTCGCCGAGCGCGAACAGCAGCGTCGGCCCGTAGGCCGACAGGGCCAGCGCCCGGAGGCTGAAGCCGTCGGACGAGCCCATGGACTCGGGCCGGCGCCCCGGGCTACTCGTCGTTGTCGGCGCCGGAGGCCATCGCGTCCTGGATCGCGGCCATCACGGCCGGGTCGCGCAGCGTCGTCACGTCACCGAGCTCGCGCCCCTCGGCGACGTCGCGCAGCAGCCGCCGCATGATCTTGCCTGAGCGCGTCTTCGGCAGGTCGTCGGACCAGATGATCCGGGCCGGCCGCGCGAACTTGCCGATCCGCTCGCCAACGAAGTCGCGGATCTCGGTCATCTTCGCGTCGTCGCCGTCGTCGTCGCCCTCGAGCGTCACGAACGCGCAGATCGACTGGCCGGTCTGCTCGTCGCTCTGGCCGATCACAGCCGCCTCGGCGACGCCGCGATGGGCGACGATCGCGGACTCGATCTCGGCCGTCGAGAGCCGGTGGCCGGAAACGTTGATGACGTCGTCGATGCGGCCGATGATCGAGAGGTAACCGTTGTCGTCGTAGCGGGCGGCATCGCCGACGAGATAGGTCGTGGGACCCCACTTCGAGAAGTAGGTGCTGACGTAGCGATCATCGTCGCGGAAGAGCGTTCGCAGCATCGACGGGAACGGTCGGCGGATCGCGAGCAGGCCCTGCCTGCCGTCCTTGACCTCGTTGCCGTCATCATCGAGCACGGTCACGTCGAGACCGGGCAGCGGCAGCCCGGCGACACCGGGACTCATCTCCTGCGCACCCGGCAGCGTCGTGACCATGATCGCTCCGGTCTCGGTCTGCCACCAGGTGTCGACGATGGGGCAGCGCTCGCCGCCGACGACGAGCCAGTACCAGAGCCAGGCCTTGGGGTTGATCGGCTCGCCGACCGAGCCGAGCAGCCGCAGCTTCTTGAGATCGAAGCGCTGGACGTGCTCGGCCCCCCACTTGACGCAGGCACGGATCGCGGTCGGCGCGGTGTAGAAGATCGTGACGCCGAGCTCCTGGCAGAGCTCCCACCAGATGCCCTTGTGCGGGTAGTCGGGAGCGCCCTCGAACATCACCGACGTGCAGCCGTTCATCAACGGGCCGTAGACGATGTAGGAGTGCCCGGTGACCCAGCCGACGTCGGCCGAGCACCAGTAGACATCGCTGTCGGGCTTGAGATCAAAGACGTAGCGATGGGTCCAGGCGACCTGGGTCAAGTAGCCGCCGGTCGTGTGCACGATCCCCTTCGGCTTGGCGGTCGAGCCTGACGAGTAGAGGATGTAGAGCGGGTGCTCGGCCGGCAGCTCGGCGGCCGGGAAGTGCGCGTCGGCGGCCTCCAGCTCCTCGTGCCACCAGACGTCGCGCTCACCGATCGGGCAGTCCTCGATGCCCGAATGACGGACGACGAACGTGACCGGCACGTCCATCCCTATCTCGTCGACCGCGCGCTTGGTCGCGACCGTCCGGCCCTTGCGCCGGGCACCGTCGACGGTGATCAGCGCCTTGGCATCGGAGGCGTCCATCCGCTCCTTGACCGATGCCGGCGAGAAGCCGCCGAAGACGACGTTGTGCGGCGCACCGATCCGCGCGCAGGCGAGCATCGCGACGACGACCTCGGGGATCATCGGCAGGTAGATCCCGACGACGTCGCCGCGCTCGACGCCATGCCGGGTCAGCGCGCTCGCCGCCCGTTGGACCTGCTCGTGCAGCCAGCCGTAGGTGATCGTGCGCCGCTCGCCCTCCTCACCGCACCAGTGGAAGGCGACACGGTCGGCAAGCCCGGCCTCGATGTGGCGATCGAGGCAGTTGTAGGAGGCGTTGATCGTGCCGTCGGCAAACCAGGTGTAGAACGGTGCATTGCTCTCATCGACGGTCTGCGACGGCTCGCGGAACCAGTCAAGGTCACGTGCCGCACCGGCCCAGAACGCGTCCGGATCGGCGGCGGCCTGCCGCTGGAGTGAATCGTCCTTGATCAGCGCCGACGCCGTGAACCCGGCCGGCGGGGCGATCGTGCCGCGTGCCATCAGCGCGTCGAGCTGCTCGTTGATCTCCGTCTCCGTCAGCGGGGCCATGAGATCCACCCTACTGCCGGTCGAGTGGCGTCGTACTCCCCGCCCAGCGATAGTCGAACGCCACTCGACTGGTGCTAGCGGCGCTTGCGCTTCTTCTTGGCCGACGTCGACGGGCTCGGCGCGGCGGTGCGCTGCGGGGCCGGGCCGGCCGGGGCGACGCGGCCGCGCGCG
>CAZYMM010000010.1:0-29212 GCA_964648515.1 uncultured Conexibacter sp. | reverse complement strand
GCGCCCGCAGCCCCTGCAAGACCCGCTCGCGCAGGTACGCGCGCTCGTCCTCACCGTCGGGCAGGAAGCGCGGGATCAGCTGTCCACCGAGCTCGAGCTCGACGTTGCAACGCTCGGCGATCTCGATGGTCGCGTCAACAGCACCGGGCGTCGCGGCGAACGACTGCTGCATCTCGTCGTCGCTGCGTAGGTGGTGAGCACCATGCGGAAGCGGCACGGCCGGGTTCTCGAGCGTCGAGCGGGACTTCATGCAGAGCACCGCCTCGTAATCGTCGCGGTCTGCCGGATCCACGAACCGCACCTCACCTACAGCGACCGTCCGACAGCCGAGTTCGCCGGCGATCGTGCTGGCCTCGTCGTTTCGTGCCGACTGACCATCGAGACCGTTCGATTGGAGCGCGATGTAGAGGTCTCCGGAATTGAAGACGGCAAGCAGACCGGTCGCATCGCGTGTGTCTGCGATCGCGATCAGCCCGACTCGATGCTCCGCAAGCTGACGCTCATTCAACCTCAAGTCCCAGGGTTGCGGAGCGAGACAAACCCGTGACGACAGCTTCATCAGGTTGCGATAGCCGTCGTCGGTTTCCGCCAGCAGGATCAGCGGCGCCTGCTCGGTCCCAAACCGGAACTCACAACCGATGATCGGCTCGATCCCTTCGCGGCGGCAGGCGCCCAAGTGGGCCACGACTCCGCTGAGCACACCGATATCGGTGAGCGCGAGCTCGAGCGCGGGCTGGCCCAACTCGGCTGCACGCGCCGCGAGCGCCGATGGGCCTGCCATGCCGGTGGCGAGCGAGTGCTCCAAACGGGTTTGAAGATGTACGCAATGTGGATCGGTCATCCCCAAGGGTCGAGGAGCACCAACCGACCTAACAGGCTCATCGTTGTCCCCGGCCGCGAGTATTCGCATCGTGAATACTCGCCAAGCTGATCGGGTGATCGCCGCAGGCGATTGGTACGTGGTCCTGGAGCGCGAGTTTCGCGCAGCGAAACTCGCAAGGTGATCGGGTGATCGCCGCAGGCGATCACCCGATCAGCCGTAGAGCTGCTCGATCTCCCCCGCGTACTTCTCGGCGATCGGCTTGCGGCGCAGCTTCATCGTCGGCGTCAGCTCGTCACCGCCGGGCTGCCAGTCACCGGGCACGATCACCGTGCGCTTGATCTGCTCGACCCGCGAGAGGCGTGCGTTGGCGACACCGATCGCCTGCTCGACCGCCTGCTCGATCAGCGGCTCGGTCGCGAGCTGTTCGAGCGTCCTGCCGGCGAGCCCCTGCTGGGCGGCCCAGGCCGGCGCGAAGTCGGGGTCGAGCACGATCAACGCCGTGTTGTAGGGCCGGCCGTCGCCGATGCAGACCGCGCTGCCGATCAGCGGCGATGCGCTCTTGATCTCGGCTTCGATGTTGGCCGGCGACATGTTCTTGCCGGCGGCGTTGATGATCAGCTCCTTCTTGCGATCGATCAGGCGGATGAAGCCGTCGTCGTCGATCTCGGCGACATCTCCGGTCTGGAGCCAGCCGTCGTCGTCGAAGGCCGCGGCCGTCTTCTCGGGGGCGTTTCGGTAGTGGGCAAAGACGAACGGTCCGCGGACGAGCAGCTCGCCGTCCGCGGCGAGCCGTGCCTCGCAGCCGGGCGACGGCTCGCCCACCGTTCCGATCCTGATCCGGCCGGGACGGTTGATCGCACCGGCGCCGCAGGTTTCGCTCATGCCCCAGAGCTCTGCCACCGGCAGGCCGAGCGCGTGGAAGAACTCGAGCACCGGCACCGGCGTCGGCGCCGCGCCGGTGTTGATCGCGAGCGCCTGGTCGAGGCCGATCTGTGCACGGATCGGCGCGAACAGCCGCGCGTCGGCGGCCACGACCGCGGCCTCGAGCTCGTCCGGGACGGCCTCCCCGGCCTGCTGGAGCCGCACGCGCTGCGTCGCCGCCGCGAGCGCTCCCTGCGCCTGCTCGCGCTGCTCTGCCGGCAGACCCTGAAGCATCGCCTCGAGCCCGGCCTTCAGCTTCTCCCAGACCCGCGGGACCGCGAAGAACCAGTGCGGGCGGACCTGGGCGAGCGCGGCGACGATCTGTCGCGGGTCCGGGCAGGTGTGGATCTCGGCCGCGTAGACGATCGGGATATAGAGATGTGCGGTCCGCTCGGCGATGTGAGCGTTCGGCAGCCAGGAGATGACCCGCGATGCGGGCGGGAAGTCGATCACCTCCCTGACCGCGGCGACCGCCGCCATGATGTTCGCGTGGCTGAGCTCGACGCCCTTCGGCGGGCCGGTCGTACCCGAGGTGTAGATCAACGTCACGAGATCGTCGGGGCCGATCGCCGACAGCGCCGCATCGAGGTCGAAGGCGCCACCGACGTCATCGAGCGCGAGCACGCCGTCCGGCGGTTCCCCGTCGACGACGATGACGTGCTCGAGTCCGGGCAGCTCGGCCCGTGCTGCCAGCACGTTCGAGAGGAACGCCTGCTCGGTGATCACGATTCGGGCCTCGGCGTCCCCCAGCAGCGCCGCGATCTGCTCGGGCGAGGAGGTCAGATAGATCGAGAAAGGGGTTGCGCCGCACAGCATCGCGGCGATGTCGCAGAGATGGAACTCGGGCCGCGAGCCGAGCACCATCGCGAGACGGTCGCCGTGGCCCAGGCCGAGCTCTCGCAGCCCGCCCGCAAGCCTGCTCGCGCGCTGCCCGAGCTCGCCCCAGGTCAGCGAGACCGAGCCGTCGAGCGTCCTGATCGCCGTCTGGTCCGGGAAGCTCGCCGCCGTCTGGGCGAAGGCGTGTGCGACGGTCGCGGCGGTGGCCGCGGAGTGCTCGGCGCTGTCGGTCATTGCGGCGACCGTACGCGACCGGGCCCGGACCGGCAACCCGGCGGCTCAGCGGTTGGCCGGAGAGCCCGCCGTGAACCAGGAGATGTCGTTCGAAAGGCCGATCGCGAACAGCGCGAGCACCAGCACGAAGCCGACGACGCTGGCCCGCTCGAGGATCTTGAAGTCGATCGGCCGTCCGCGGACCTTCTCGGCCAGCGCCCAGAAGATGTGGCCGCCGTCGAGCGGCAGGAACGGGAACAGGTTGATGATCGCCAGCGACAACGAGATCACGGCGAGGATCCAGGCCGCTCCCGCGATCTGGTTGGACTGGATCACGTCGTGGGTGCGCTTGTAGGCGCCTGCGACAGACGAGACCTCCTTGCGCGCGCGGCTGTCGTAGAAGAGGCGCACGATCGTGCCGACCGTCGCCTTCGTCACGTACCACATCTGATCTACAGACTGGCCGATCCCGGCGACCGCGCCCGTCCGGACCCGTTGCTCGGTCGGCAGGTAGCCGACCAGCATCCGCCCGGCCGCGGCGTCGTAGCGCGGCCGCACGGCAGCCGTCCTGGTCTGGCCGTCACGGACGAACTCGATCTGCGCCGGCGTCGCGGCGACGCAACCGTCGCGTTCGGCACCGCCGGGACAGCGATGGCGCTGGATCTGGGCGCGCATCGTGTCGAAGTCGCCTTTGACGCCATCGACGGAGAGCACCCGGTCCCCCGGGGCGAGCACCGCCGCGGCCGCCGACGCCTTCGTCACCTCGGCGACGGTCGTCGTCGGTTTGTAGGTGCCGTGCAGGACGTAGAGGCCCCAGATCAGCACGAACGCGATCAGGACGTTGACGAACGGTCCCGCCGCAATCACCACGATCCGCTTCCAGGCCGGCTGGCGGTAGTAGGCCCGGTGCTCGACCTCGGGCGGCAGCTCCTCGTCGGGGTTCATGCCGCTGATCCGCACGTAGCCGCCGAACGGCAGTGCCCCGATCCCATACTCGGTCTCGCCGCGGCGCACGGTCCAGATCAGCGGTGGGAAGAAGAGCGCAAAGCGCTCGACGCGCATGCCGACCGCCTTCGCGGCGACGAAGTGCCCGAACTCGTGCAGGATGATCAGCGCCGCAAAGCCGATGAAGGCCAGAACCCAGCTCACGCGCGAACCTCGATCTGCGCCGCCGCCGCGGTCCGTGCGGCCTCGTCGGCCGCGTACAGGGTCTCGAACGAGTCGACGGGTTCGGCGGCGACGTTGTCGAGCGTTCGGTCGATCACGGCGGCGATCGCGGTGAATGGGAGCCGGCCGTCGAGGAACGCGTGTACGGCGACCTCGTTGGCGGCGTTGAGGATCGCGGGCGCGGTGCCGCCGGCGGCCGCCGCCTGACGGCAGAGCCGCAGGCAGGGAAAGGTCTCGTCGTCGACCGGCTCGAACTGCAGCGAGCCGATCGCTGTCAGATCGAGCCGCCGCGTCGGCAGCTCGGCGATCTCCGGATGGCAGAGCGCGTAGGCGATCGCGATCCGCATGTCGGGCAGGCCGAGGTGGGCGAGCTGCGCGCCGTCTGCGGTCTCGACCAGAGCGTGGACGATCGACTGCGGGTGGACGACGACGCCGATCCGGTCGTACGGCAGTGCGAACAGATGGTGGGCCTCGATCACCTCAAGTCCCTTGTTCATCAGCGTCGCCGAATCGATCGAGATCTTGCCCCCCATCGACCAGGTCGGATGCGCCAGCGCGCGCTCGACCGTGACCTGCTCGAGCTCCTCGGCGTCGGCGCCGCGGAACGGCCCGCCCGATGCGGTCAGGGTTACCGAGCGACAGGCGCCGGGGGGCACCGCGGCGAGCAGATGATGGAGCGCAGCGTGCTCGGAGTCGACCGGCAGCAGCCGTGCGCCGGTGCCCTCGGCGAGCGCCATCACGAGCTCGCCGCCGGCGACCAGTGACTCCTTGTTGGCCAGCGCCAGGTCGATCCCGGCAGCCAGCGTCGCGACGGTCGGTGCCAGACCGGCCGCGCCGACGAGCGCGTTCAGCACCAGATCGGCACCGGACTCGGCGACCAGCCGAATCAGACCGTCGGCACCGGACAGCACCTCGCCGTCCCAGGCCAGCGACGCGCGCTCCGCCGCCTGCGCGTCCGACAGCGCGATCCGCCGCACCCCGTGCTCGAGTGCGAGATCGACGAGCGTCTCCCAGGAGCGGTCGGCGCTCAGCCCGACCAGCTCGAAGGCATCCGCCTCACGCTGGAGGACGTCCAGCGCCTGCGTACCGATCGAGCCGGTCGCACCGAGGATGATGACGCGCCTTGCGGCCACGTCAGCAGAGTAGGCGCTCACCGGCGGGCCGCGTCGCTCAGACGACGGCCAGCCAGGTGTAGAAGCCGGCGACGGCGGCGAACATCACGGCGTCGATGCGGTCGAGGGCACCGCCGTGCGGCCCGAACAGCGTCCCGGTGTCCTTGGTGCCCGCGTCGCGCTTGAGGTAGGACTCGAACAGGTCGCCGAGCGGTGCGGCGACCGCGACCGCCAGGCCGAGCAGCGCGCCGCGCTGCCCGCCCATCCAGGTGCCGTTGCTGAGGCCGACGTACCAGACGGTGCCGATGCAGACCACGATCCCGGCAAGCAGTCCCTCGACCGTCTTGTTCGGCGAGATCGCCGGCGCAAGACGTGTGCGCCCGAACGCGCGTCCCCCGAGATAGGCGGCGGTATCGCCGAGGAAGGTGCCGAGCGCGACCGCGAAGATCAGCGTGTCGCCGTGCTCGAGCCGCCGCAGCAGGACCGCGTGCGCGAGCGCCAGCCCGATCCAGGTGATCCCGAGCGTGGTGACCGAGATCGCGGGCGCACCGCCGCCGGCCGGCTGCCGTGTGACGAGCAGAAACACGACCACGACGGCGGCCATGAAAGCCATCATCACGTCCTGCATGTCGCCGAGCGCGGCCGCGACGAGGACGCCGGCGACACCGATGAAGCCGGCCAGCCGTGACGGCCTGGCGACGTCGAACATCGCGAACAGCTCGTGGATGCAGACCAACCCGAGCGCACCGAGCACGGCGGCGAACCAGGCGCCGCCGGCGATGATCACGGCGATCGCCGCGGCACCGGCCGGGATCGCCACGATCAGCCGAGCGATGAAGTCCGACCTGGTGCTCGTGCCCCGCCGGGAACGATCGCTCACGCGCGGCCCCCGAAGCGTCGGCTGCGCGAGCCGTACTCGTCAAGACAGCGGCGGAAGGCGTCGCGGCCGAAGTCGGGCCAGAGCTCGGGCGCGAAGACGAGCTCGGAGTAGGCGGTCTGCCAGATCAGGTAGTTGCTGAGCCGCTGTTCGCCGGAGGTGCGGATCACGAGGTCGGGGTCGTGCATGTCGGGTGCGTGGAGCAGAGCGCGGAACGCCTCCTCGCCTCCACCCTCATAGCGAGCCGCAGCGTGCACTATCTCGTCACGACCACCGTAGTCGAAGGCGACGTACAGCGTGATCCGCTCGTTGCGAGCCGTCAGCTCCTCGGCGGCCTCGATCCGCTCGCGCAGCCTGCCGGCGATCCGGTCACGCCGGCCGATGAACCGCATCCGCACACCCTCGGCGTGCAGCTCTGGCGTCTCACTCTCCAGCCGCCGGCCGAACATCGCCATCAGCGCCTGCACCTCGACCTTCGGGCGCGTCCAGTTCTCGGTCGAGAACGAGAAGACCGTCAGCTCACGGATTCCCCACTCGGCCGCATCGCGAAGCCGCGCCTTGACCGTGTCCGCCCCAGCCTCATGCCCGGCCGCCGCAGCCAACCCCCGCGCCTGCGCCCAGCGCCCGTTCCCGTCGGTGATGATCGCCACGTACCGGGGCGTCTCAAGCTCACCCATCAGCTCTGCCCACCCCGAAAATCCACCACCGGCGCTCGTCGCGGGGAGTCGTGTTCCCCGTCGAGGAGATCAGGCGCAGTCCCTCCGAGGCGGGGAACACGACCCCCCGCGCGCCCGCGACCACGCTGAACGAGGAGATCCGGCGCAGTCCCTCCGAGGCGGGGAACACGACTCCCCGCGCACCCGCAACCACGCTGAGCAAGGAGATCAGGCGCAGTCCCTCCGCGACGGTGGTGAGCCCCATCAGCTTTGCCAACCATGGGAGTCGACCCGCGGGATCTCGTGTGAGGGGGTTGTGTTCCCCGTCGAGGAGATCAGGCGTAGTCCCTCCGAGGCGGGGAACACGACCCCCTCCGACCACAGACACCGAGAAATCAAACTTCCATGATCTCCGCTTCTTTGGCCTTCAGATGCTCATCGATCGACGCCACCTTCGCGTCGGTGAGCTTCTGAAGCTCCTGCTCGCCGCGGTGCTCGTCGTCGGCGCCGACATCGCCCTCGTCCTTGAGCCCCTTGAGCTCGTGCATGATGTCGCGGCGCACGTTGCGGATCGAGACACGTCCCTCCTCTGCGAGATGACGCGCGACCTTGACCATCTCGCGGCGCCGCTCCTCGCTCATCTCGGGGATCGAAAGGCGGATGATCTTGCCATCGTTGTTCGGGGTCAGGCCGACATCCGACTCCAGGATCGCCTTCTCGATCAGCTTGATCGAGGAGACGTCGTAGGGCTGGATCGTCAACAGCCGGGCCTCGGGAACGCCGATTGTCGAGAGCTGGTTGAGCGGCGTCTGCGCCCCGTAGTAGTCGACCATCACGCGCTCGACCAGAGCCGGACTGGCGCGTCCGGTGCGAACCGTGCCGAAGTGCTGCTGGGTCGCGGTCACTGCCGCGTCCATCCGCTCGGTCGCGTCCTCGAGCAATGCGTCGATCAGTTCGCTCATGCGCTGCCTGCCACCTCTTCGGGGTCCGGTTCGGAGCTGACGATCGTGCCGACATGCTCGCCGGCGACGATCCGCTCGATGTTGTGCTCGTCGTCCATGTTGAAGACGTGGATCGGCAGCGCGTTCTCCATGCACAGCGTCAGCGCCGTCGCATCCATCACGCGCAGCCGCCGCTCGATCGCCTCCATGTGCGAGATCGACGGGATCAGCTCCGCCGCGGGATCCTGCCGCGGATCGGCCGACAGCACGCCCTCGACGCCGTTCTTGGCCATCAGCAGCGCGTCGGCGTGGATCTCGATCGCACGCAGCGCCGCCGCGGTGTCGGTCGTGAAGAACGGGTTGCCGGTGCCCGCGGCGAAGATCACGACCCGGCCCTTCTCCAGGTGGCGCATCGCACGCCGCCGGATGTAGGGCTCGGCGACCTCGGCGATCGTGATAGCGCTCTGGACGCGCGTGTAGACGCCGATCTTCTCGAGTGCGTCCTGCAGCGGCAGCGCGTTGAGCACCGTCGCGAGCATCCCGAGGTAGTCGGCGGTCGCACGATCCATGCCTTCCGCCGCGCCCGCCATACCGCGGTAGATGTTGCCCGCGCCGACGACGATGGCGACCTCGACACCCTGGCGGCGGACCGCCGCGATCGCCTCGGCGACGGCCCGGACCCTGTCCGGATCGGTGCCGTAATCGAGGTCGCCGAGCAGCGACTCGCCTGAGAGCTTGAGCAGGACGCGCCGAAACGCCGGTTCCGCCATCGGGCGGGAAGCCTACTCGCCGACGGCGAAGCGGACGAACCGCTTGATCACGACGTTCTCACCGGTCTTGGCTGAGAGGTCGCCGCGGAGCTGCTCGATCGTCTTGCCGTCGTGCTTGTCGGGGTTGATGTGCTCCTGATTGAGCAGCACGACCTCACCGAGCCACTTCTTGAGCATCCCCTCGACGATCTTCGGCCTGATGTTCTCGGGCTTGTCGGCGGCCTGCTGTTCGAAGACGTTCGTCTCCTTCGCCTTGGCGTCCTCGGGAACGTCGGCCTCGCTGATGTACAGCGTCTGGGGGCTCGCAGCGATGTGCATCGCGACCTCGCGGGCGAACGAGGTGAAATCGTCGTTCTTGGCGACGAAGTCGGTGTTGCACTCGACCTGGACGATCGCGCCGACCTTGCCGGTCGCATGCACGTAGCTGCCGATCGTGCCCTCGGTCGTGTCGCGCCCGGCGAGCTTGCCGAGCTTGTTGCCCATCTTGACGCGCAGGATCTCCTCGGCCTTGGCGGCGTCACCGCCGGCCTCCGAGAGGGCGTTCTTGCAGTCCATCATGCCCGCGCCGGTCTTCTCACGCAGTGCCTTGACGTCAGCGGCGCTGATCGGCTGAGTGGTGCTCATCGGTCTCTGTCCTTGGCTCTGTGGTTCGCAGTTGGTCAGGCTGCCGGCGGCTGCTCGTCGCCGGCGACAGGCGCGGTCACCGGCTGAGGAGTGAGCTGCTCGGCCGGGATCGCGTTCGGGTGCGCGGCCTGCTCGGCAGCGGCCTGCTCGGCGGCCTGTCGGGCGGCCTGCGCCTCGGCACGGGAATGCTCCTCGGCCTCGCGCCGGGCCTGCTCCTCGGCGGCGCGCTTGGCGGCCTCCTCGGCCTCACGCTGGATCCGCGCATCCTCGGCGGCACGCCAGCTCGAGGCGCCCTCCTTGATGCCCGCGCCGAGGGCACCGGCCACGACACCGCACGAGCGCAGGGAGTCGTCGTTGCCGGGGATCACGAAGTCGATGCCGTCCGGGTTGCAGTTGGTGTCCACGAGCCCGATGATCGGGATCCGCAGGCGCTGGGCCTCCTTGACGCCGATCGTCTCGGTGTTGAGATCGATCACGAAGATCGCGTCGGGGGTGCGTGTCATGTGCTTGACGCCGCCGAGGTTCGCGCGCAGCTTGGCGAGGTCGGCCTCGGCCGACAGGCGCTCGCGCGTCGGCAGCAGCGCGAGCTGGCCCTCGCCCTCGTAGCGCTCGAGGTCGTGCAGGCGCTTGATGCGGTGGTTGATCGTCTGGAAGTTCGTCAGCAGGCCGCCGAGCCAACGATGGTTGACGTACGGCATGCCGCAGTCCTCGGCGACCGACTTGATCGCGTCACGGGCCTGCTTCTTGGTTCCGACGAACAGGATCACGCCGCCGCGCGAGGCGAGGTCGGCGGCGAACTCGCGCGCCTGGTTGAGCAGACGCTCGGTCTGCAGCAGGTCGACGATGTAGATGCCGCTGCGCTCGCCCCAGATGAAGCGGCGCATCTTGGGGTTCCAGCGACGCGTCTGGTGTCCGAAATGGACGCCGGACTCCAGCAGCTCGCGAATGCCGACTTCGGCCATGGTGATGCTCCCTTGGTGATGCGGTGATGGATCGGAATACCCGCCGGCGGCGGCCGCAGACCTCGGTGCGAGGCAGGGAGCGGCACCGTGAACCCGGCGGGGTCGGGTTCAGGAGAGGTGCATGGTAGCGGCCCCCGGCCCCGGCCCTGTGACCGGCGCAGGCGCAGCGAGCGTCTCGCGGACGAACGGCTCGAGCAGCGTCCGCGCCTCGGCCGCCGGGTCGCGCCCGCCGCCGGCCGGCAGCGCGGCGTAGCTGAGCGCGAGCCGCACGACGTTGTCTGCCAGCATCCTCGCGCGATCGCGGCCGACCTGCGGCCAGTGCCGGCCGAGCGCATCGGAGATCCGGGTCGCGGCGAGGTCGAGCACGTCGACCCCCTGCTCGAAGATCAGTGCGACCAGCTCCGGGTCCTCGTCGATCACGATCGCGCGCACGAGCGGGTTGCCCCGGGCCTGCTCGATGAAGGTTCCGAACGCGGCCTCGATCGCTGCGCCCGCGTCGCCGCGATTGCGGTCGAGCTCGCCGGTGACGGCTTCGAGGAAGTGTCCGGCCTCGCGTAGCAGCACCGCCCGCGCGAGCTGGTCGCGTAACCCGAACGTGTCGTAGAGCGTCTGCCGGCTGACGCCTGCGTCCTTCGCAACGCCGGCCATCGTGACCTGCGACCAGCGTCGCCCCGCGAGCAGCCGGACGGCGGCATCGAGCAACCGTTCACGCGCACTCGCGGGGCGATCGCGGGCGATCACGCCTGCGTGGCCCCCCAGCGGCGCAGGATCTTCTCGCGCTTGCTCGGCATGATGTTGGCGCGCGTCACGTCGCCGTCATAGTGCGCAACGAGGCGCTTGTCCATCACGCGGAACCATACGGGTGGCAGCACCGCGAGCAGGATCATTCCCGCGTAGCCGGTCGGCAGCTGCGGCGACTCGTCGAAGTGGCGCAGGGCCTGATAGCGGCGCAGCGGGTTCGCATGGTGATCGCTGTGGCGCTGCAGGTGGTAGAGCAGCACGTTCGAGACCGTGTTGTTGGCGTTCCAGCTGTGCTGGGGCGTCGTCAGCTCGTACTTGCCGTCCGGCCGGCGCTGGCGGGCCAGGCCGTAGTGCTCGAGGTAGTTGACGACCTCAAGCAGCGAGAAGCCGATCACCGCCTGGACGAGCAGCCAGGGCAGGATCTCGATGCCGAACACCGCGCAGAGGCCCGCAAACAGCACGATCGTCATCAACCAGGAGTTGATGTTGTCGTTGCCGATCGACAGCACCCGCTTGCCGGCACGACGGCGGTGTGCGGCCTCGATCTTCCAGGCCGAGGTGAAGCTGCCGGTTACCGTGCGCGGCAGGAAGCGCCAGAAGCTCTCGCCCATCCGCGAGCTGGCAGGGTCCTCCGGCGTCGAGACGCGGACGTGGTGGCCGCGGTTGTGCTCGACGAAGAAGTGGCCGTAGCCGGAGGGCGCGAGCGCGATCTTGCTGAGCCAGCGCTCGACCGATTCGCGCTTGTGGCCGAGCTCGTGCGCGGTGGCGATCGCGATGCCGCTGACCATCCCGACCGTCGTCGCGAGCCCGAATGCGTTGAGCGTCGAGAGCTCACCGGAACCCCACTTCCAGCAGGCGAAGATCAGCCCTGCAAACTGCACGGGCAGGAACAGGTAGGTGCACCAGCGGTAGTAGCGGTCCTGTTCGAGCCAGGCCATGACGCTGGCGGGCGGGTTCGTGTCATCGAAGCCGCCGGTGTAGTCGAAGAACGGGAAGACGACGAAGATCAGGCCGACGCCGGTGAACCAGAAGATGCCGGCGCCCGTCAACTCGACGAGCCCCCAGGCCAGGAACGGAAAGGTCGGCACGAGGATGCCGAGCAGCCAGGCGTACTTCTTGCCGTCCTTCCAGGTCGCCGGCGTGACCTCGACATCCTCGTGCTCGAGCAGTTCCGGATGGCGATGTGTACCGGTGTCGCCGTCCTCGCCGAGGGCGTGGCTGAGATCGTCGCTGACGTATGCGTCGTCGTATGGGCTTGGGTTCGACATCATGTCAAGCGACTTTACAAGTCGACCCGGCCGTGTCAACCGGGGCGACTGTGCGACCGCGCACGCTCGAGTGCCGCGGCCAGGTCGGCCGGAAGCTCGCTGAGGAAGTCGAGCTGGGCGCCGCTGTCCGGGTGTGTGAACTGGAGCCGCGCGGCATGCAGGAACTGTCGCCGCAGCCCGAGTACGCCGGCGTGGCCGTATACGGGATCGCCGGCCACCGGGTGTCCGATCGCCTGCAAGTGGACACGGATCTGGTGCGTGCGGCCGGTCTCGAGCGTGACGTCGAGCAGCGTGTGACGATCGAACGCCTCGCGGATCACGAAATGGGTGCGCGCCTCGCGCGGCGTCGCGGTGTCGGTCGAGTGCCGTGTGCGCACACAGCGGTCGCGACCGATCGGTGCGTCGATCGTGCCGCTGCGCGCCGGGGGCCGGCCTTCGACGAGGGCGGTGTACGTGCGCCCCATCGTGCGGTCCTGAAGCTGACGCTTGAGCGCGGTGTGGGCAGCATCGCTCTTGCCCAGCACGAGCAGCCCGGATGTGTCCTGATCGAGGCGGTGCACGAGACCGGCGCGCCAGCCCTCGTCGCCGCCGGCGACGCGGCCCGCCAGCAGCTGCACGAGCGTGCCGCTGCGGTGGCCGGGTGCCGGATGGACGACCAGCCCGGCGGGCTTGTCGACCACGAGCAGCGTGTCGTCCTCGAACACGACCGGAACGATCCCGGCCGCCTGCGCGTCGTCCGGGGCCCGCGGCTCGTCCGGCGGAGAGCAGACGATCCGCTCGCCGGCGGCAACCAGGTGGCGCTTTCGCGCCGGCTCCCCGTCGACGGTCACGTGGCCACCCTCGATCCAGCGCTGGGCCTTGGCCCGCGAGCCGGCGATGCCGGCGAGCACGACGTCGAGACGCTTGCCGGACTCGCCCTCGCCGCAGGTCAGCTCATGTCGCGGCATCCGCCTGCTCCGTGCGCAGCAACAGCAGCATCAGCACGATCACGCCGCAGCTGATCGCGATGTCGGCGACGTTGAACGCGGGCCAGTGCGGAAAGGCGATGAAGTCGGTGACCGCCCCGGCCGCAACCCGGTCGATCGCGTTGCCGGCCGCGCCGCCGAGGATCAGCCCGCAGGCCAGCCACGTCAGCGGCCGGCCGGCATGGCGGACCAGGTAGACGATCAGGGCCGCCGCGACGACCGCCACCACGACGAGCAGCACGACACCACCGCCCGCGAACGCACCGAACGCGACGCCCTCGTTGTTGACGCGGGTCAACTTGACCGGGCCGAGCAGATCGCGCCGCTCGCCGACGAAGAGGTCGCTGCGGACCAGCAGCTTGGTGGCCTGGTCGGCGGCGAGCACCAGCAGCGCGACGACCGCTGCGCGGGCGAGCGCCGCGCACGCCGTCATAGGCCCACGATCAGCCGTGCGACGAGGTTCCCGGCAACCCCGATCGCGATCACCGCGACCATCGGGCTGAGGTCCAGCGGGCCGATCATCGGCACGATCCGCCGGAACAGGCGCAGCACCGGGTCGGTCACCTGCTCGACGAATCCGAGCAGCGCGCGGAGCGGCCGGTTGTAGGGGATCCGCCCGCCGAACGCCTGGTACATCGAGATCACGACCGCGACCAGGATCAGCACGGTGTAGACCCAGGTCAGCGCGACGACGTAGTGGGCGATCGCTCCGCGGCTGTCCGCCAGTGGCAGCTCAGGCATCCAGAACCGCGTCGATCGCGTCATGGAACGCGGCACGCACCCCGCCCCGCTCCAGCGCCGCCAGGCCGCGTGCGGTGCTGCCGCCGGGCGAGGTGACCGCCTCACGCACCGCCTTGGTGTCCGCCCCCGGCTCAGCCAGCAGTGCAGCGCTGCCGGCCATCGTCGCCAGCACCATCTCGGTCGCGACGTCGGGAGCCAGACCACGGCGCACGCCGGCGTCGATCTGGGCTTCGGCGACCAGCGCCCAGTACGCAGGCGCGCAGCTCATCAGGTTCATCGCCGCGTCGACCTGGCGCTCGGGCAGCTCCACCAGCGTGCCGAGCTCGGCGAACAGGTCGCGAACGCGCTCGTCAGGTGCGGGAGAGCCGGCCTCGACCGCGAGCACGACGACGCCGCGACGCAGCGCCACCGGCGTGCTCGGCATCAGACGCACGACCGGCTGTCCGGGATAGGCGGCTCGCAGGTCCGCGAGCGGAACGCCGCCGAGGATCGATGCGACCAGCCGTGCGTGCGGAGCGACCTCGGCCGCGACCTCGGAGAGCTGAGCCGGCTTGTGGCAGAGCACGACGATGTCGGCGCGTTCGGCGACCTCCGCGTTCGTGGCGAGCGCCTCGCCACCGAGCTCCTCGGCCAGCGCCTGCGCCCGTCCGGCGAACGGGTCGGTGCAGAGGACCGGGCGCCCCCAGCCCCGCGCCATCGCACGCGCCATGTTGCCGGCGCCGATCAACCCGATCTTCATGGCGGCAAGAGTAGATGGTCGATCGCGGACTCTCGGTCCCACGAGCCATTCGCAACCGGCGATCCAGCCAGGTCCGGCTGAACCTCAGGACTGGTTGAAGAAGCCCTTCTCGATCAGCTGGGCGCGCTCCTCGGCCGAGATCTCGACGTTGCGCGGCGTCAGCATGAAGACGCGATCGGCGACGCGCTGCATGCCGCCGTCGAGTGCGTAGGTGAGGCCGCTGGCGAAGTCGATCAGGCGCTTGGAGAGCTCGGTCTCCGTGCTCTGGAGGTTGAGCACGACCGGGATCTCGTCCTTGAACCGGTCGGCGATCTGCTGCGCATCGTTGAACGACTTGGGGATCACGAGGTGCATCCGCACCGACCCGCCGTTGCGTCCGCCGCGCCGCGAGCTGCCGCCGTCGACGGGACGCAGCACCGCACGGGTGGCCGGCTCGTCCTCGCCGAAGATGTCATCGACGTCGTCGGTGTGGTGGGACGGCCTGCGCTCCGCACCGCGCCGCGAGCGCTCACGCCGGCGCGGCGTCGGCTCACGCTCGGCCTCCGAGTCGTGCTCCTCGGCCAGACCGAAGTACACCAAAGTCTTGTGCCAGCTCAAAGCCACGCCCCCAGTCTACGCATCCGAGTCAAGAAGTCCTGCAAGGGCGCGGTCTTGCGGGCTGGGACGATGCCCGTTGCGCAGCACTGTGGCGCACCGGTCAGGCGTAGAGACGGCTGCCGATGCGGACTATCGTCGCGCCCTCCTCGACCGCCACGGCGAAGTCCTGCGTCGTGCCCATCGAGAGCTCCGGCAGGCCGTGCTCTGCGGCCAGCGCGGCGAGCGCGGCGAACCACGGGCGGCTCTGCTCGGGGTCTGCGGCCAGCGGCGGCATCGTCATCAGGCCGCGCACGTCGGCGCCGGCACGGTCGCGGCAGCCGGCGATGAAGTCCGCGAGCTGTGCCGGCGCGATCCCGCTCTTGCCCTCCTCACCGCTCACGTTGACCTCGACGAGCACCGCCGTGCCCGGCGGTGCGTGCCGCTCGAGCTGGCCGACGACCGACTCGCTGGAGACGGAGTGGATCAGCGTCACGTAGGGCACAACGTCCTTGACCTTGCGGCTCTGCAGGTGGCCGATGAAATGCCACTCGAGCTCGGGAGCGAGCCGCGCCTTGCGCGTCAGCTGCTGGGCGCGGTTCTCACCGGCGAGCGTGATGCCGGCCTCGGCGAGGACCCCGATCTCGGCCTCGGCGACGTACTTGACGGCCGCCAGCGTGCGGACATCGCCGGCGCTGCGGCCTGCGCGCGCACAGGCCGCAGCGATCTCGTCGTTGACCGCGGCGAGGTTCGCCCTGACCCTCGGCACGCTCAGCCCGGTGATCAGCTCCGCCATATCAATCCTCCCTGGCGGCCGGTGACCGGTCCGCTCACCCGATGTGAGAAGTAGCTCTGCGGCTCACAGATCGTGCAGCGGCCCACGTCATGGACGACGATGGCACCGGCGTCCTGAAGCGTGCGGGCGGCGACGGCCTTCAGGTCGGCACGGCCGTGCGCGAGCGCCCAGTGCGGCAACTGCTCGGCGACCTCCGGCCCGACGCCGTAGCAGCACGCTCCGGCACCGGGTCCGATCGCCGCCTCCAGCCGGCCCTCGGGGTCGAGCGAGCGGATCGCACGGACGCCGGCCTCGAGCACACCGGCGAGCAGTCCGCGCCAGCCGGCGTGGACGATGCCGATCGCCTGTGGTGTCGCCAGCGCGACCGGCAGGCAGTCGGCGGTCAATACCACCGCGGCGACGCCGTGCTCGGCGGTGACGAGGCCATCGGCCTCGTCCTGCCGGCCCGGGCCGGTCGAGGTCAGCGTGACGACCGTCGCGCCGTGAACCTGCTGGACGGCGACAAGCGGCCGCCCGTCGGCGGCGCGGGCGCGGTTCTCGGCGACGGCGGCGGGCCGGTCGCCGGTGTGCGGGCTGAGGTTCAGCGATGAGTAGCAACCGTCCGAGACACCGCCGGAGCGACCGGTGAAGCGGACCTGCGCACCGCAGATCTCGAGCTCGATCGCCTGCACGTCAGCGATGCTACCCGTCGCCGTCTCTGCCATCAGCTGCGAGCGCCAGGGCGAACGCCAGCTCACTTTCGCGACCGGGCGCGATCCTGCCGTCGATGACCGCCGAGTGTGTCGCGCGCAGAATCGCGCCGATTGCGGGCCCCTCGTTCAGGCCGGCCGCCAGCAGGTCGCCGCCGCCGATCGCCAGCCGCTGCCGGCTCCAGGTCTCAAACCACTGCCGGCCGGCGGCTGCCGACCCGCGCGCGCCGGCGACGGCGACCGCCTCGTCAGGCTCATCGTCGACCTGGGCGACCAGTTCGGACGGGAGCGCCGGGGGCACGGCGGGCAGCGGCTCAAGCGCGGCGCAGCGTTCGAGCACGTGACGCTCCCGCGCCCCGAGCGCGAACTGAGTGCCCCAGCCGGCGTCCGGCAGACAGGATCCGAGCACGATCAGGCCGCGATCGGAGCCGCTGGGAGCCAGCGCAAGCGCCCGCCCCACACGGCCGGGATCGATCTCGAGGCCGCTGATGAGCGCCAGCTGCTGGGCCGCATGCAGCGTCGCAGTCGGGTCCGGCTCGGCGAGCGCCAGCCGCAGCTCGGCGGCCAGGCGCTCGCCGCTGACGGTGCACAGCGCCCCGGCGCTGACCGCCTCGCGGGCAAGCGCGTCGGTACGCGGCTCCGGCAGCAGGCCGAGACGGACCGCGTAGCGGACGAGGCGCCAGAGGCGGGTCGGGTCGTCGATGAACGAGCGGTCGTGAAAGACGCGAAGTCGTCGTGCGGTCAGGTCCTCGAGCGCTCCGTCGGTACCGCCGAGGCTGCCATCCGCTGCCAGCGTGAGCGCGTTGACGGTGAAGTCGCGGCGCGTCAGGTCCTCGGCGAGCGATGCCGGCTGCACCACCGGCAGCGCGCCCGGATGCGGATAGCGTTCACGCCGCGCCCGCGCGACATCGATCGGCAGGCCGGCGCCGTCAACGGTGAACGTGCCGAAGCGCTCGTGGACACCGCTGATCGCACCGAGCTGCTCGGCGACCGCGCGCGCATCACCGCTGACGACGACGTCGAACTCGTCTGGGCCGGTGCCGAGCAGCAGGTCGCGAACCGCCCCTCCGACCAGCCGCGCCTCCGGGTGGCGTGTGAGCACGGCGAGCAGCTGCTCTCCTCCCGGGAGCGTGCGCAACCGTGCGATCGCCTCGCGGCCGTCGTACACGGTGCGATCGTCGCACGAAGCGTCCTAGCCTGTCGCCGGATGTTCCGCGCCTACGGATACCGGCGTGCCTGGCTGCTCGTGCCGCTGCTGGCCGCGGTGCTCCTGATCGCCGGCTGGCTCGTCGTTCGGGCGCAGAGCCCCGGCAACGTGACCGGCACATCCGCGGGCTTCAACCCGCAGGGCCTGACCGGGCCGACGGTGCCGGCCGCACCGGGCAGGCCGTCCGCGAGGCCACAGCCGGCCGGCACCGGGATCGACTGGCCGATCTACGGGCTGACGCCACAGCGCACGAAGTACCTGCCGCTGGCACGGCCGCTGCGCCCGCCGTTCGTCGAGCGCTGGCGCCTCACCGGCGGCGTGCTGCTGGAGTTCACGCCCGTCCTCTGCGGACGGCGTCTGTTCCTGATCAAGAACAACGGGGCGCTCTACGCGATCAACAAGCTGACCGGCCGCGTGCTCTGGAAGCTGAAGCTCGGCGTGCTGGCGGCCTCCTCCCCGGCCTGTGACGGCACCACCGTCTACGCGGTCATGTTGCAGCGCGGCCGCGGGGTCACGGGCGGGCGGATCACGGCGGCCGACGTCACCGACGGCCGCATCCGCTGGTCACGGCGGCTGCCGAGCCGCTCGGAGAGCTCGCCGCTGCTGCTCGGCGACCGGATCTACATCGGCAGCGAGGACGGGACCGTCTACGACCTCGACAAGCGGACCGGCGCCGTCCGCTGGACCTACCGCGCATCGGGAGCGGTCAAGGGCGGCATCGCCGCCGACGGCGACCGGCTGGTGTTCGGCGACTACAGCGGCGCCGTGACCGCGATCCGGCGCACGGACGGCACAAGGATCTGGTCGACAGGGACCAGCGGCGGCGCCTTCGGCCTGCGCTCGGGCACCTTCTATGGCACACCCGCGGTCGCCTACGGCCGCGTCTTCATCGGCAACACCGACGGCTTCATGTACGCGTTCGGGCTTCAGAACGGCGGTCTTGCCTGGCGCCACCGGACCGGTGGCTACGTCTACTCCGGGCCCGCCGTCTCGCCGGTCTTCGGCGGCACCGTCTACGCCGGCTCCTATGACCAGCACATCTATGCCTTCGACGCCCGCACCGGCCGCGTCCGCTGGCGCCACGACGCAGGCGGCCGGATCGTCGGCTCACCGGTCGTGATCGGCGATCTCGTCTTCTACGCCAACCTCGGCCGCCGCTCGGTCGGAGCGCTCGGCGCGGCCAACGGGCGGCTCGTCTGGTCGGTCGGCCACGGCGCGTTCAACCCCGTGATCTCCGACGGCCGCGCGATCTACCTCAACGGCTACTCGTCGCTCTACCTCTACACCGAGGCCGGCGTGCATGCCAATGGCTCGCTGACGACCGCCAAGCAGCGCGCCCGCTCGCGGGCCTACCAGCGGGCCAAGCGCGCCCGGCACGCGCGCTGGCTGCGCTCACAGCACCGCAAGCGTTAGTGCCGCACCGGAATCCCGGCGTCGGCCAGCGCCTGCTTGGCCTGCTCAACGGTGAAGACGCCGTAGTGAAAGAGCGAGGCGACCAGCACGGCATCGGCCCCGGCCTGAAGTGCAGCAGCGAGGTGGGCGAGCTCGCCGGCGCCTCCCGATGCGATCACCGGCACGGGTACCGCCGCCGCCACCGCAGCGGTCAGCGGCAGGTCGTAGCCGTCCCTGGTGCCGTCGGCGTCCATGCTTGTCAGCAGAATCTCGCCGGCCCCGCGGCGGACCCCTTCGCGAGCCCATGCGACGGCGTCGCGTCCGGTCGCGACCCTGCCACCGGCCAGATAGACCTCCCAGCCGCCTCCGGCCACGGCCTTGGCGTCGATCGCCAGCACCACGCACTGCGCCCCGAAGTGCTCGGCCAGTTCGGTCAGAAGCTCAGGCCGCGAGAGCGCGGCCGAGTTGATCGAGATCTTGTCGGCGCCCGCGTCGAGCACCGCCTGTGCGGCGGCGACAGAATCGATGCCGCCGCCGATCGTGAACGGGACGAAGACGCGGTCGGCGACCGCCCGTGCCAGCTCGACGACCGTCTCGCGCCGTTCGTGCGTCGCGGTGATGTCGAGCAGGACGAGCTCGTCGGCGCCGGCCGCGTCGTAACGGGCCGCGAGCTCGACCGGGTCGCCGGCGTCACGAAGGCCGACGAAGTTGGTGCCCTTGACGACGCGACCGCCGTCGACGTCGAGGCACGCGATCACGCGCTTCAGATGCACGCGATCACTCGATCGGCGGCGCAGGCCGGTAGAGCCTCCCGCGAGAGGGCTGCAGCACCTTCTGCCCCTCGGCGATCGTGAAGCGCCCCTCGTACAGCGCCTTGCCGCAGATCACGCCGCCGAGGTTGACCTGGCGCAGCTCGCGCAGCTCGCGCAGGTCGTCGAGGCTGCCGACGCCGCCTGAATACAGGAAGCGGCCGCGCACAACATGCGCGACCCGCTCGACGGCACCGAGATCGATACCGCCCAGCATCCCGTCGCGGTCGACGTCGGTGAAGATGAACGAGCTGACGCCGCGCTGCTGCAGCCGCTTGATCACCTCCTCGGCGCTGTGCTCGGTCGTCTCCTGCCAACCCGATGTCGAGACGAGCCCGCCGCGAGTGTCGATCGAGACCATCACGCGTTCACGGAAGCTGCCGAGGACGTCGTCGACGAAGTCGATGTCGGCGTACGCACCGGTGCCGAGGATCACGCGCTCGGCACCGGCGTTGAGGGCGTCGCGCACCGCTGACAGCGACCGTAGGCCGCCGCCGTACTGCACCGGCACCGACAGCTCGGTCGCGATCTGCTCGAGATGATGCAGCGAGGCCGGCGTCCCGGTGCGGGCGCCGTCGAGATCGATCACGTGCAGGAACCGGGCGCCGGCCTCGACCCACGCGCGCGCCGCCTCCAGCGGCGAGTCGCGGTAGACGGTCTGCTGATCGAAGTCGCCCTTGATGAGACGAACCGCACGGCCCTCGCGGATGTCGATCGCCGGATAGAGGATCATGCTGGCACCGCCTGACGTGAGCCGCAGAGAGCGACGAAGTTTGCGAGCAGCGCGATCCCGTCCCGCGAGGACTTCTCGGGATGGAACTGCGTGCCCATGATGTTGTCGCGGCCGACGACGCTCGCGAAGCGGGCGCCGTGGTCGCTCGTGCCGAGCACGATCGTGGGATCACCGGGCAGCGCCACGAAACTGTGCACGTGGTAGAAGGGCGTTCCGTCGGCGATTCCCTCGGCGAGCGCGGTCGGCCGCTCCCAGCGCACGGCGTTCCAACCGATGTGCGGCAGGTTCAGGCCGCGGCTGTCGAGCAGCCGCACCTCGCCGGCCAGCAGGCCCAGGCCGCGCGTCGGGCCGTGCTCATGTCCGGACTGGAACAACAGCTGCATCCCGAGGCAGACCCCGAGCAGCGGCTTGCCGCTGGCTGCGAGCGTGGGCAGGACGAGATCGAGACCGCGCTTGGTCAACTCCTCCATGCCGCGCTTGAACGCGCCGACGCCGGGCAGCACGACGCCGTCGGCGCCGGCCAGCACGTCTGGATCGGCGCTGACGGTCACCTCTGCCCCGGCCCGTTCGAGCGACTTCTCCATCGAACGCCGGTTGCCGAGCCCATAGTCGACGAGAGCGATCTGCGGCGTGCTCACAGGGTCAGCGTCCCCTTCGTCGACGGCACCAGCTCGGAAGCAGGATCGATCCGGATCGCGCCGCGCAGCGCCCGGCCGAGCCCCTTGAAGCAGGCCTCGATGATGTGATGGGCGTTCGAGCCGGCCTCGATCGAGACGTGCAGGGTCATTCGCGCGGTCGATGCGACCGCGCGGAGAAACTCTTCGAGCAGCTCATGCTCGAAGCCGCCGGTCGTCCCCGGGGCGAGCGCGCCCGAGAAGATGAGCAGCGGCCGGCCGGAGAGGTCGATCGCAACGCCGGCGCGAGCCTCGTCCATCGGGATCACCGCGTGCCCGTAGCGTTCGATGCCGATGCGGTCGCCGAGCGCCTCGTGCAGCGCCGAGCCGAGCACCAGGCCGGTGTCCTCGACCGTGTGGTGTGCGCCTGTCTGCAGATCACCCCGAACCGTGACGTCGAGGTCGAGGCCGCCATGGCGGGCGAGCAGGTCGAGCATGTGGTCGAAGAACCCGACCCCGGTGCTGCGGTCGCCGGCACCGGTCCCGTCGAGGTCGAGCGCGAGCCGCACATCGGTCTCGGCAGTGCTCCTGTGCAGCTCGGCGCGGCGGCTCATCGCGCGTGATTCTTACCGAACGACCCGTCCTGCGCGTCTTCGTCCGGAGCCGCAGCGGTCCCGTCGTCCGGGCCTGCGTCGATCCGCGCCAGCAGCCGGTCGATCGCCGCGGCCTTGAGCCGGTAGGCGACGGGGTTGGCGATCAGTCGCGCCGTCGAGCTGTGCAGCTCCTCGCGCACGACGAGCCCGTTCTCGCGCATCGTCGTGCCGGTGGCGGTCAGATCGACGATCGCCTCGGCCATCCGCGTCAGCGGGGCCAGCTCGACCGAGCCGCGGACCTCGACGATCTCGACCTGGCGTCCTGTCTGGCGGAAGTAGTCGATCGCGGTCTTCGGATACTTGGTCGCCACGCGCACGATTCCGTGGCGGCGCAGCGCCTCCTGGATCGGATCGGGATCCTCGTCGACCGATGCAAGCACCATCCGGCAGCCGCCGAAGCGCAGGTCGCGGACCTCGATCACGGCGTTCTCACCGTGCTCGCGCAGCACGTCCTTGCCGGTGATGCCGATGTCGGCGGCGCCCGACGCGACATAGGTCGGCACGTCCGACGGGCGCATCGTGATCATCGCCCCGCCTGCGAACAGCAGCCTGCGGTCGCCGGCGCGAACCTCGGCGGTGTCGATGCCGACGCTGTCGAGCAGCGCGAGCGTGTCCGCGAGCAGCGCTCCGCGCGGGATCGCGATCGTCAGCTCGGGCGTCATCGCTGCTCACGCTCCTCGGCAGCCAACGCCAGGTGAAGCCGCTCGACCTCGAGCGCGAACCCGACGGCCGGCAGCGGCCGTCCGAAGCGGGCGAGCAGATCGTCGTAGCGACCGCCGCCGCCGAGCGGATCGCCGAGCGCCGGGTGCAGGATGTCGAAGACGGCGCCTGTGTAGTAGCCGAGATCGCGGACCAGTCCAAGATCGAAGACGATCCGGTCACGGACGTCGCCGGCCAGCCCCTCGTAAACGGCCCGCAAGCCCGTGCCGACGCCGTCTGGCAGCCGCTTGAGGACACCGGCGCCGCCGCGCAGCTGAGGAATCGTGAGCAGGGCCTGGTCGAGCCCGGCCCCATCGACCAGCTCCCGCAGCCGCACGAGGTCGTCGGCGGCGAGCGCGTCGAGCAGCGGCGAGCGAAGTCCGGCCGGCACATCGTGGGCGGCCAGCAGCTGCGGATAGAGCACGGCGGTCCCGAGCGCGATCCGGTAGTCGCGCAGGCCGGCGGCGTCGAGTGCGGCGGCGAGCACGGCCAGCACCTCGATCGTTCCGCCGGGCGGGCCGGAGCCGAGCAGCTCGACCCCCGACTGCAGCAGCTCGCGCGCGTCGCCGCGGTGCCGGCGCACGGCGCGGTAGATGTGCGCCTGGTAGGAGAAGCGCAGCGGCGGCTCCGCCTGGTGAAAGCGCGAGCTCGCCAGCCGTGCGATCGGCACCGTCATGTCCGGCCGCAGCGCCATCACGTTGCCGTGGCCGTCGATCACGCGGTAGCCGGATTCGCTCGCCTGGCCGCGGCGCAGCACCTCGTCGCGTTCGATCGCCGGCGTCCGGACCTCGCCGTAGCCGTGCTGCTCGTAGACCGCGCGCAGCGTGTCGGTGATCGCCCGCTGCTCGCGCAGCTCGTCGTGGAGCACGTCGCGGGTGCCGGTCGGCGTCGCGTAGATGACGCGATCGGCGTCCGCCTGCTGGGAGCTCATACGACGGCCCCGGGTTCGCGCACGCGTTCGATCGCCGCGCCGAGATCACGCAGCCGTTCGTCGATCCGCTCGTAGCCGCGGTCGACCTGGCTGATGTTGCCGATCTGGGTTTCGCCCTCGGCGCAGAGCGCCGCCAGCAGCACGGCCATGCCGGCACGGATGTCGGGCGACTCGACGCGTGCGCCCCGCAGCCGTCGCGGTCCGGTGATCACCGCGCGATGGACATCGGCGATCAGGATGTTCGCGCCCATCGCGATCAGCTTGTCGCAGAAGAACAGCCGCGACTCGAACATCCATTCGTGGACCAGCACCTCGCCGGTCGACTGGGTCGCGAGCGCGACGGCGATCGAGGTCAGATCGGCCGGGAACGCCGGCCAGGGGCCGTCCTGGACGCGTGTCGTGTGGTCGCCGAGGTCGCGCTGGACGATCAGCCGCTGCCCGCCGGGAACGAGGATGTCGGCCCCGTCGACCTGTGTCTCGAGTCCGAGCCGCCGGAAGACGAGCCGGATCATGCGCAGGTCCTCGGGCTCGGTGCGGGCGATCCGCAGCTCGCCGCCGGTCATCCCGGCGGCGGCCATGAACGAGCCGATCTCGATGTGGTCGGGGCCGATGTCGTGGGTCGTGCCGCCGAGCTGCGCACGCCCGCTGACCAGCAGCACGTTCGATCCGATGCCGCGGATGTCGGCACCCATCTTGACCAGCATCCGGGCCAGGTCGACGACGTGCGGCTCGGATGCAGCGTTGACGATGCGCGTCTCGCCCGGCGTCAGCGCCGCCGCCATCAGCGCGTTCTCGGTCGCCATCACCGACGGCTCGTCCATGAACACCTCGCCGGCGGTCAGCGGCCCGCGTGTCGCCCGGGCCGTCCTGTGCGCGGCGATCGTGATCGTCCCGTCAGCGTCGGTCGAGTCGACGGCGCCGAGCGCACGAAACGCATCGAGATGCGGATCGAGCCGCCGCCGGCCGATCACGTCGCCGCCGGGAGCCGGCACCGATACCGTCCCGAACCGTGCCAGCAGCGGCCCGGCGAGCAGGAACGATGCGCGGATCCGCTCCGCGACGGCCGCGTCGACGCTGGCCGCCGCGTCGACGCCGTCCGTGGAGATCGCGATCTCGCCGTGCGCGCGCCAGTCGCAGCGGGCGCCGAGCAGCTCCAGCAGCTCGACCATCGCATCGACATCGCGGATCCGCGGGACGTTGCGCAGCACGACCTCTTCGCCCGTCAGCAGGGTCGCGGCCAGACACGGCAAGGCGCCGTTCTTGTTGCCGGCGGGCACGACGGTGCCGGTCAGCGGTCTACCGCCTTCGATGATGAGTTTCTCCATGGAGCATCGGCTCCCCGGGCGGGCGTTCCGGTGGCCCTGGAGCTCTCGGCTAGGGTAACAGTCGTGCCCGCCACGGCCACGACCGACGACGCTCGCGCGCTGCTGCACGAGTGGGTTTCGTCGCCGTCACTGCGCCGTCACTGCGAGGCCGTCGCCGCATCGATGGTGTGGTACGCAGCACGGTTCCGAGCCACCCCTGACCGCTGGGAGATCTGCGGTCTGCTTCACGATGCCGACTTCGAGCGCCATCCCGACATGGACGATTCCGAGCACGGCCATCCGCGCACGATCCTGCGTCGGCTGCGCGAGCAGGGCGGTGACCCGGAGATCATCGACGCAATCGCCGGCCACGCCGCCTATCTCGGCGTTGAGCGCACGACGCCGATGGCCCGGACGCTGTTCGCCGTCGATGAGCTCTCGGGCTTCGTCGTCGCCTGCTGCGCGGTGCGGCCGACCGGCATCGAGGGTCTGACGCCGCGCTCGGTGCTCAAGAAGCTGAAGTCGCCCGCGTTTGCCGCCGCCGTCGACCGCGACGACATCCGCCGCGGCGCGCAGGAGCTCGAACTGGAGCTCGAGCAGCACATCCAGAACGTGATCGACGCGCTCTCCGCCCGGCGGGTCGAGCTCGAGCTGACCGCCACATGATCGAACGCTACGCACGGCTGTTCGCGCTCCCGCACGCGCGCCGCCTGCTGCTGGTCGAGATCCCGGCCCGGCTTCCGATCGGTCTGATCGGGCTGGCAATCGTCCTCTTCGTGCGCGAGCACTACGGCTCCTACGCATCGGCCGGGCTGGCCGCCGGCGCGTTTGCGGCCGCGCTCGGCATCAGCAACCCGATCCTCGGGCGGCTCGTCGATCGTCGTGGCCTGCGGCCGGTGCTGATCCCGGCCTGCGTCGTGCACGCGATCGCGATCGTCGCGCTCGTCTCAGCCGGCCCGCTGCACGCTTCGCTGCCGCTGGCGATCGCCGCGGCCGCGCTGGCCGGCGGCGCGCTGCCGCCGCTCGGCCCGGTCACCCGCCTGATCTGGCCGATGCTGATCGATGAGGGAGACGAGGACCCCGAGCTGTTCGCGACCGCACTGGCGCTCGAGAGCATCCTGATCGAGCTCGTGTTCGCGACCGGTCCGCTGTTGACCGCCGGAATCTCGACGCTGATCGATCCCGCCGCCGCCCTGATCGCATCCCCGTTGCTGCTCGTGATCGGCCTGGCCGGCCTGCTCGCGCTGCCCCCGGTCAAGGGCTGGGGCGCCTCGACCGATGATGGTCACGACCACGGCCCGCTGGGCGCGCTGCGCTCACGCGGGCTGCTGGTGCTGATGGCGGCGATGCTGCCGCTGGGCTTCTGCTTCGGGTCGGTCGAGGTGACGCTTCCGGCGTTCGCCGAACAGCACGGTGACCGGGCTCTCGGCGGCCTGCTGATGGCGGTCTGGTCGCTGGGCAGCGCGATCGGCGGCTTCACCTACGGTGCGATCGCCTGGAAGCTCGAGCTGCCGCGACGCTGGGCACGGCTCGCGATGCTGACACCGCTGGCATATGCGCCGTTGATGCTCGCCGACTCGCAGGCGACGATGGCATTCCTGGCGCTGCTCGCAGGACTGTCGATCGCCCCGGTCCTGACCGCCGGCAACCAGGTGATCGCCGATGTCGCGCTGCCGGGCACGATCGTCGAGGCCTATGTCTGGCCGATCACCACGATGGTCGTCGGCGCCGCGATCGGCAATGCGGTCGCCGGATGGCTCGTCACCCATACCGGGATACAGGAGGCGCTGGTGGCGTCGACCCTGGCGACACTGATCGGCGCCCTGATCGCAATGATGCTGCACCCGCGTCTGACCCTGCCGGCTCTGGCGCTACGGTCGGTCGATGGCCCCGCTCACGATCACGGTTCTTGAAGGCGACGAGACCGGTCAGGAACTGCTCGATCAGGCCCTGCGCCTGGCCGGCGGCGACCTGCTCGGGCTCGAGATCGAGCTCGACCGGCACGATCTCTCGCTGGCCGCGCGCCGTGCTTCGGCAAACGGCGTGGTCGAAGCGGCCGCCGCCGCGATGCGCGCCAGCGGGCTGGGACTCAAGGCGGCGACGATCACACCCGAGGGCCGCGACGACGTCGGCTCACCGAACCGCATCGTCCGTGAGGGCGTCGGCGGCCGGGTGATCATCCGCACCGGGCGCCGCATCCCCGGCGTGCGGACGGTCGCCGGCGCCTACCAGCCGATCTCGATCGTGCGGATGGCCGTCGGCGACGCGTACGGTGCCGAGCAGTGGCGCGAGGGAGAACCGGGACATGTCGACGAGGTCGCGTTCCGCACCGAGCGGATCACGCGCTCGAGCTGCCGCGCGGTCGCCGAGTACGCGTTCGCGACCGCGCGCCACAACGGTGGCAAGGTCTACGGCGGGCCGAAGTGGACGGTCTCGCCCGTCTACGAGGGCATGCTCAAGGAGGAGCTCGATGCCGCCGCGGCTCGCAACCCGGATGTGGCTTACCAGCCGGTCCTGATCGATGCGACCTACGCCGGGCTGATCGGCGCCGCCTCCGACGTTCCGCTGGTCATCCCGGCGCTCAATCGTGACGGCGACTGCCTGTCGGACCTCGTGCTGCCGATGTTCGGCTCGATCGCAGGCGCCGAGTCGGTCCTGCTTGCCTTCGATGATGACTTCGTCACCGACGTGGCGATGGCCGAGGCACCGCACGGCACTGCGCCGGCGCTGTATGGCAAGGACGTCGCCAATCCGATGGCGATGATCCTCGCGCTCGCCGCCGTCCTTCACTACGCAGCCGAACGGCGCGGCGGCAACCCGCGCGCCGCGCGCGCCGCGCGCGCGATCGTCAGCGCCGTCGACACGACCGTTGCAGCGGGCATCCGCACCGCCGATCTCGGCGGCAGCGCCGGCACGACAGCGTTCACAGACGCGGTCATCGCACGGCTGCGCTCGGGCGCACAGGACTGATCCGCGATCGGGCCCGCGCGCTCCGAACGTCTGTTTGCAACGGAGCTTGCATCTGTCCGCACGTCGCCCTAGCGTACGAACAGATGTTCCCCACCGCACACCGCCCACGCCCCGGCAGCCGCCTCGCGGATCGAGCGCTGCGCGCGGCACAGCTCGTCCGCGCGTTCGTCCTGCTCGAGGACGTCATCGAAAGTCCGCCAGAGCCGCGCCGGCCCGTGCGCTCGACTTCCGAGCACCTTGCCAGCGCTGCCGGCGCCCCGCGGCGGGCAGGCAGCGCACGGCGCGAAGAACACTGCTGCGCCCGCGCGCCGGTCGGCCCCGCACACCCCGGCAACGCGCTCGCACGCCGGCACCGCGCAACCTGACCTTGCCCCAAACGCGAACGGGCCGCCCGCATCGCTGCGGACGGCCCTTACGCTAAACCGGCGGCGACCTACTCTCCCGGGCCCTTGCGGGCCAAGTACCATCGGCGCTGAGAGGCTTAACTGCTCTGTTCGGAATGGGAAGAGGTGTTTCCCTCTCGCCATAGCCACCGGAAATCGCGAGAGATCTCCCGGCAACCCTTCAAAACCGCACAGATCAGCCCAGGTACCACATTCGATCAAAATATATCCGTCAAGCCCTCGAGCAATTAGTACCAGTCTCCTACACGCGTTGCCGCGCTTCCAGATCTGGCCTATCAACCTGGTGGTCTCCCAGGGCTCTTACTCCCTCAAGGGGATGGGAGAGCTCATCTTGAGGCCGGCTTCCCGCTTAGATGCCTTCAGCGGTTATCCGATCCAGACGTAGCTAACCTGCGGTGCCCTTGGCAGGACAACAGATACACCAGAGGTCCGTTCACCCCGGTCCTCTCGTACTAGGGGCAAATCCTCTCAACTCTCCAACGCCCACGGCAGATAGGGACCGAACTGTCTCACGACGTTCTGAACCCAGCTCGCGTACCGCTTTAATGGGCGAACAGCCCAACCCTTGGGACCTACTTCAGCCCCAGGATGCGACGAGCCGACATCGAGGTGCCAAACCGGGCCGTCGATGTGGACTCTTGGGCCCGATAAGCCTGTTATCCCCGGAGTACCTTTTATCCGTTGAGCGACGGCGCTTCCACTTGCTACCGCCGGATCACTAAGGCCTGCTTTCGCACCTGCTCGACTTGTCAGTCTCGCAGTCAAGCTCCCTTATGCCTTTACACTCTGCGGCTGGTTTCCAATCAGCCTGAGGGAACCTTTGCGCGCCTCCGTTACATTTTGGGAGGCGACCGCCCCAGTCAAACTACCCGCCTGGCACTGTTCCCTGCCCGGATTCACGGTGCAGAGTTAGACGTCCAATACATCAAGGGTGGTATCTCAAAGTTGGCTCCACACCGACCGCAATCGATGCTTCAAAGCCTCCCACCTATTCTGAGCGAAATGGATCGAACGCCAATACCAAGTTGTAGTAAAGGTTCACGGGGTCTTTCCGTCTAGCCGCGGGTACTCGGCATCTTCA